>DJXD01000120.1 GCA_002449585.1 Ruminococcus sp. UBA7013 | reverse complement strand
AAAGGAGGGAGCGGCATTCCTCCCCAACTTTAGAAGTTGGGGTATCCTGCCGCCTATTGATGAATCCAGAATCTGAAGATATTTTACTGGAAGATGTGCCGGAGGAAGTGCCAGAGCCATCCCCCGAAAAGAAATCTACTCATGCTAAGAAAAGCAATAAAAAAATCAAAAAGCGAAAAAAGCATAAAAGTGCCCGTGTTTATACCGTTCTGATCATGCTGACGGCTGTATTTGTGATTTCTATTTCTCTGGCAGTAGGTATTATTGAAGTCGGAAAAGATATGCTTGGCATTAATGGTTCACAGCGATTGGTATTATTTAATATCCCCGAAGGCGCAACAACAGCAGAAATAGCACAGAATCTCTATGAAGATGGGATTATCAAAATCCCAAAAGCTTTTATTTATTTCTCTCGCCTGAGCGGAGCAGATGCGGATTATGTTGCTGGTAATCATGAAATCAGTGCTTCTATGGCTTATGAAACTTTGATTGATACGCTTTCTAAAAATGGCGATGTTGCAGAAGCACAAAATGTTGTGGATGTTATGTTCCCCGAAGGTATTACGCTATATGATGCCGCTATGAAATTAGAGCAAAATAATGTCTGCGAAGCATCGAAATTTTTATATTATTTCAATGCTGGCAATTTCGGCTATGAATTTGAGAATCATCTTCCAGCTTATAACAGCAGTTTGAAATTTTATCGTATGGAAGGTTACTGCTTCCCGGATACGTATACTTTTTATGAAGATAGTGATCCGGCCGATGTCTGCCGCAAAATCTATATGAATTTTGATCTTAAAATTACAGATCAATATTATCAGCGTATGCAGGAATTAAATCTGACATTGGATGAAGTCATTATTTTGGCATCTATTATTCAGAAAGAAGCCGCCATAGATGCAGATATGCCTATGATCGCCTCTGTGTTCTGGAATCGTCTGAATAGTCCGGATTATCCAAAATTGCAATCAGATGTCACTGTGCTATATGTAGAAAATGTAATCAAGCCTAATATTGAATTAGATAATCAGCAGATTTATGATGCATATAACACATATGTCTGCAATGGCCTGCCTGCTGGTGCGTTATGCAATCCGGGGCTTGCGGCTATTGAATCTGTTTTATATCCAGCAGAATCAGATTATTTTTATTTCTATGCCAATGTCGACACGGGTGAAACTTATTTTGCCCGGACATTGGAAGAACATAATGCTAATATCGACATGGTTGAAAAAATCAGGCGTGGTGAATGGAATCCGGATGCTGAAAATCCGGAAGATGATGAAAATAATGAGGAATAATCATGAAACATACTTATCACGAAATTCTCGCACCTGCCGGGGATCAAGAGCGGCTTCATGCTGCTCTTGACTTTGGCGCAGATGCGGTTTATCTGGGCGGAAATAAGTTCGGCATGAGAGCCGGTGCGCCGAATTTTGATGCCGCTGGTCTCTGTGAAGCTGTCAAATTCGCACATGAAAAACATAAAAAAGTGTATCTTACTGTGAATACATTGCCAAGAAATTCAGAATTAGCCTTTCTCCCCGGCTTCCTGTCAGAAGCTGTCAATGCACATGTGGATGCATTTATCATTGCTGATCTGGGTGTTTTACAGATGGCAAAACAAATTGCCCCTAATATAGCAATTCATATGTCAACACAGACAGGCATTGTAAATTATGCATCTGCAAATGCGCTTTATGAATTAGGGGCTCGGCGTGTGGTGCTGGCAAGAGAATTATCACTTGACGAGATCGCCGAAATCCGCAGACATGTTCCCGATGATCTGGAAATTGAGGTGTTTGTACATGGTGCAATGTGCGTTTCCTTTTCCGGAAGATGCCTATTATCAGCCTATTTTACAGATCGGGATGCCAACCGGGGCGCATGTGCCCAGCCATGCAGATGGAAATATTATCTCACAGAAGAAAAACGGCCAAATTTACCTATGGAAATCCGGGAAGAACCCGAAGGCACTTATATTCTCAATGCCCGTGATATGTGCATGATTGATCATCTGGATCAGCTAGCGGATGCTGGTGTTACGTCTTTCAAGATCGAAGGCCGGGCAAAATCGGCTTATTATGTCTCCGTGATCACAAATGCATACAGGCTCGCAATGGATTATTATTTGCAAAATCCGAATGCTTATCATCTTCCGGAATGGATTCATGATGAAGTGTTCAAAGTCAGTCATAGGCGTTATTGTACCGGGTTTTTCTTCGGGCATCCAAATGCCTGTCAATATTATGAAAATAGCGGTTATATCAGTACTTGCGATGTTGTGGGCATTGTAGAAGGATATGAAAACGGCAGAATTCAGGCAACGCAGAGAAATCGCTTCTTTGCCGGAGATGTGATTGAAATTCTTGCGCCCGGTCAAAAGCCCGTCAGCCTGAAACTGGATGAAATTTATAATGCAGAGGGTGAACAGATCCAAACGGTGAATCATGCCATGATGAAATTTTCATTCCCCTGTGATCAGGCATTTCCGAAAAATAGCCTGATCCGTCTGCCTGTCAAAAATCCGCCCGAAGAGAGCAGGCAAATTATATGAATCTGCGTTCTGATTTCTTCCAAAAAATTTATATTCCGTTTTTTGTGATCTTCTATCTGATATGGGCAATTGCAGAATTAATCATCCGCCCGGCTCTGAATACGATTGTTCCGGATGGCTCTGTGCTCTCCTGCCTTCTGTTTGATGGCATCTTGAAAAATCTTTGCTGGACGCTCCCCGCATGGATTTTGATGACAAAATTTGATCAGAATTTATATATTCATAAAAAAGAATTGCTCACGCAGAAAGCAGATCTAAAAGAAGTCATTCCTGTATTTCTCGGCGTGGCTGGATTCTGCATTCTGAATTCTGTCATTGCCCATAGAGGATTTTATTTTCAGCTGGAGGATCTGCCCGAATGCACCGCATTTCTATTTGTAGGCATTACAGAAGAATTTGTATTCCGGGGATTTCTGCTCAATGCAACATTGACAGATCAAAATCAGCCGTATGCTGTCGCTATCAATGCGATATTATTTCTAAGCATTCATTTCCCGATCTGGATTTTATACGGCAATTTTATGCTATATTTTCAAAATTTCGGTTTTGTCATGATCTTGCTTCTGAGCGTATTTTTCAGCTGGTGTATGCTATATTTCAAAAATATCTGGGTTTCTGTCGGCGTTCATATGCTATGGGATATTCTAGTCACTCTGCTGAATTAAAATAAATCAGCCTGAAATATTCCAGGCTGATTTATTTTATTCTTCTTCTGTGATTTCTGTATCCGGAAGCAGTTCCCCAAGATAAGCAAGCGGATCTGTATAAGCATCCCCTTCCAGTACTTCAAAATGCAGATGACAAGGCATTGCACTTTCAATATCAGAAGTATCCCCTAATGCGCCAATGCTATCGCCCTGTGTGACTTTTTCCCCCACACTGACAGATAAACCAGCATTTAAATTGCAATAGCGTGTGATCATTCCATTTTTATGATCAATCGTCACCGTTACCCCCCAAAGCGGATCATCCTCAACCCCTGTGATAATCCCTGTATTCACAGCACAGACAGTATCCCCTAATGTGCCTGAAATATCAATGCCGTTGTGGGTCTGCCATATGCCCGTTGTGGAGGATTTGACTAATTCACCATTGCTGAATGCTTCCAGAATTTCGCCTTTCAATGGCCAGCACGGCGGCTCTGCTACAGTTGGAACAAGTTCCGGATCATCCGGCTGTGATTCTGTAGGCTCTTCTGTTTCAATAGCGATGGGGGCAGTTTCAGGGGCATCCATCATAGCGGCTTGTTGTGTGAGGGGCTGTGTTTCAATGGGCGCAGTGGGAAGCGGTTGGATCGCAACAGGCTGTGTGATCACTGGCTCTGTTTGCGGAATCGTTTCCGGTGCTTGTGTAGCTGGCGGATCAGTTGGGGGATCAGTTGGCGGATCAGTGGGGGCTTCTGTGGGCTTTTCTGTCACACGGGGAACATCTGTCTGCAATTCCATCACACGAACATCTTCCATAGATTCCACAGAAGAATCTAGATTCAAAACAATTTCATTTTTCGTCTGCGTATAAGCAAACCAACATGCCACTGTGATCATCATCATGCATATGGTCAGAACCAGATAAAAACTAAAATGTGTCTTCAGTCTGTTTGTTTTCGCTTTCATAAAATCACCTCTGAAGATAGCTTTGTCCAAAAAAGAAAAAATATTCATATCGCAAATTTCACAGAAAGGAAATTTTTCATGCAAAAATTATTAAGATTTTTGAAGCCATACAGAAAAGAGATGATATTAGGCCCTTTTTTTAAGCTCCTCGAAGCCATTTTTGAATTGATCGTCCCTGTTGTCATGGCAAAAATCATTGATCATGGCATAGCCCAACAAGATGCTGTTTATGTCGGCAAAATGTGCGGCCTGATCGTGCTATTAGGCATCTGTGGCCTGTGCTTTGCGCTCACATGTCAATATTTTGCCGCAAAATGTGCTTTCGGATATGGTACAGATCTTCGGAAAGCTCTGTATCAGCATATGAATACTTTATCTGAAACAGAAATTGATCATCTTGGTACTTCTACGCTGATCAATCGCATCACAAATGATGTCACAGCTTCACAATCAGGGGTGAATATGTTTATTCGTCTGGCATCACGTGCGCCATTTTTAGTATTAGGCGCAATTATCATGACTTTGGTGATTGATGCACAACTAGCATTGATTTTCTTGCTGATCGCTCCGCTTGCCGCTTTTGTGCTGTATCATGTCATGAACAAGACAATTCCGTTATATACCCAAAATCAAAAAAAGCTGGATGGCATCGCACGGCATACAGGGGAAAATCTGGATGGTGTGCGGGTGATCCGTGCATTTGCCCGTCAGAAACGAGAAACAGAACAATTTCAGGATGAATGCGCTGCTCTTGAACAGCGTATGATCACAGCCGGAAGAATTTCCGCTATTTTAAACCCTGTGACATTCGTGATCATGAATTTAGGCATCGTTGCGGTTCTATGGTTCGGCGGCATTCATGTTAATACCGGAAAATTAAGTCAGGGCGATTTAACCGCATTTACAAATTATATGACGCAAATTTTATTAGCCATGATTGCGCTGGCAAATCTGATTGTAATCTTGACAAAAGCACAGGCTTCTTCTTTGCGTGTCGCAGAAGTATTAGAAATACAATCTTCTATGAAAGATGGATCAGAACAAGTAGAAATTCCAGAACAAGGCGAAATTCTTGCATTTTCTCATGTCAGTTTTGCCTATGATCATAGCGGAAGCAATGCGCTCACAGATATTGATTTCTGTTTGCATAAAGGCCAGACATTAGGAATCATCGGGGGAACAGGTTCAGGAAAATCTACACTAGCCGCTTTGATTTCCCGGAGTTATGATGCATCAGAGGGAGAAATTCGAGTATTTGGAAAGCCGATCCAGAATTATAAATTAAAAACATTGCATCAGAAAATTAGTATTGTCCCTCAAAAATCCGTGCTTATGACGGGAACGATCAAAGAAAATCTGCTCTGGTCAGATCCAGATATTCCAGATGCTTCCCTACAGAAAGCACTTGCTACTGCACAGGCTGATTTTGTGCAATCGCTTTCCTATGGCATAAATACGCATTTAGTGCAGGGCGGAAAAAATCTATCCGGCGGACAAAAACAGCGTCTCACGATTGCAAGAGCATTGGCCGGAAATCCTGCAATTTTAATTCTGGATGATAGCATGAGTGCGCTTGATTATGCAACAGATGCCAGATTGAGAAACGCTCTAAAACAGAATTATTCTGATATGACTAAAATTATTATTTCACAAAGAGCCACTTCTTTATTGCATGCAGATCTGATTCTTGTGCTGGATGATGGCTTATGCGTAGGAGCAGGGACACATGAAAATTTATTGCAGACTTGTGAAATTTATCAGGAAATCTATCATTCACAGATGCAGTCAGGAGCATGAGCTATGAAAAAAATAATTTTGCGTATTTTAAATTATGCGAAACCCTATCGGCATTATCTAATTTTGACGATTCTATGCACTTTTATTGGCATTTCTCTCTCTTTGCTTGTGCCCGTGCTGATCGGTCAGGCTGTTGATGATGCCGTTGCCGCCGGACAAGTCAATTTTGATGGTCTCAAAAAAACCGCATTTCTTCTCAGTGGCTTAATACTCATCAGCGGTATGTTTCAATTTCTAGAAAATCTTTGTATCAATCGGCTTGCTTTTGGTACTGTCAAAGATCTCAGAACAGAATTAACCGCAAAATTAGAAACTATGCCAATTTCTTATATCGACAGTCATGCTAGAGGGGATCTGATTGCCCGTGTGATCTCTGATATTGAAATCTTATCAGATGGCCTTTTGCAGGGCTTTGCACAGCTGTTCACTGGCATTGTCACGATTTTGGGAACACTGATTTTTATGCTGGGGATCAATCTCAAAATTACGCTTCTGGTCGTGCTCATGACACCGCTTTCTTTGATTGTCGCCTCTCAGATTACAAGATTATCTCATAATGCATTTCAACAACAATCAAAACTGCGTGGGGATATTGGCGCACTGACGGAAGAATTGGTTGGTAATCAGAAGCTTGTCAAGGCATTTGCCTATGAAGAACGAGCAGAAGCTAGATTCTCAGAAATCAATTCTGCGCTTGGCAAGGCCGGGCGGAAAGCTACTTTCTTTTCTTCTATGAGCAATCCGACAACAAGATTCGTCAATGGATTGATCTATGCAGCAGTCGGGACATTCGGCGCATTGGGAACGATCGGCACGATTTCATGGATCGGTGCTATGAGCGTTGGAAAATTGGCCAGCTTTCTTGCCTATGCAAATCAATATACAAAGCCATTTAATGAAATCTCCGGCGTTGTGGCCGAATTGCAAAATGCTATTTCCTGTGCACAACGTGTATTTGAAATATTAGATGCAGAATCAGAGCCCGATGATAGTCAATATGAAATCTTAACATCCTGTCAAGGGAATCTAGAATTTCATGATGTCAATTTTTCTTATCTGCCGGAAAAGCCCCTGATCCAGCATTTCAATATGAAAGCAAAATCCGGTCAGAAAATTGCCATCGTCGGCAAAACGGGCTGCGGCAAATCTACTATTATTAATTTATTGCTTCGCTTCTATGAGATCCAATCCGGAGAAATCTTGATTGATGGGCAATCTTCTGCCAAATTCACTCGTGATAGCCTTCGGCATCAATTCGGCATGGTATTGCAAGAAACCTGGATCTTTACCGGCACAGTTGCGGAAAATATTGCCTATGGAAAGCCGGATGCTTCGCCGGAAGAGATCGAACAGGCCGCCCGTGCCGCTCATGCACATAGCTTTATCAAGCGTCTGCCCCATGGCTATGATACTATGATTTCTGATCATTCCGGCTTGTCACAGGGACAAAAGCAATTATTATGCATTGCCAGAATCATGCTGACAAATCCGCCTATGCTGATTCTGGATGAAGCAACCAGCAGCATCGACCTCCGGACGGAACACCGGATTCAAAAAGCGTTTGAAAAATTAATGCAGGGAAAAACCAGCTTTATCATTGCGCATAGATTATCGACGATTCAAAATGCAGATTGGATTCTAGTTATGGAAAATGGCCATATTCTGGAACAGGGCACACATGCACAGCTCATGAAACAAGGCGGATTCTATGCAGAATTATATCAATCCCAATTTGCAGGATAATATCCCCCCGGTCAGAAACTGGCCGGGGCTTTTTGCTTTAAAAAAAATCGATCTGTGCTCTTGCATTTCATGGCGATCTGTGCTATAATGAAAAAGAAACTAATCCAAAAGGAGAAAAATCATTTATGGAAAATGTAGAAAATTCATTGTTTCCCATCAGAATCGGCATGCATGTTTTTCTTGGTCTGCTTGCTTTACTCGTGTTTGGGATGCAATTTATCCGCTTTCGAAAAAGTCATCATCTTGTATTAGCGATCGCTTTCCCCTGCACGCTACTGCCGTATCTGTCCAGCAATATGAAATTATTCTATAGCGTGGGCGTTGCCGAATGTTTTGCGCTTGTGCTGGCTCTGATCCTGACTTTTACAGTGGATAAAAATAAAGAAGAATCAGAACAGGAGGAAAATAAATGAAAATCGTGATTCCTGACGGAGATACACTTTCCCTCATGAAACAGCAGATTATTCCTGTTTTTCGCAAATATGGTGAAATTATCTGTCATGGATCTACCAGCCCCGAAGAAACAGCGGCCGTGATCGGTGATGCAGATGCTGTGCTCTGCAATAAAACACCCATTACCCGTGAAGTGATGGAACAATGTCCTAATCTGAAATATATCGGCCTGTTTGCAACAGGATATAATAATATTGATATTCCCGCTTCACAAGAAAAAAATATCATCGTCTGCAATGCAGGAGAATATTCTACACATGCCGTTGTTCAGCATACATTTGCATTATTATTCAGCCTGGCCGGAAATATAAATCAATATCATAATGCTGTCCAATCCGGAGAATGGGAACAAAGTCCTACTTTTTCTTATTTTCCATATCCTGTGCATGAATTATATCAAAAGCATTTTGTTGTCATCGGCTATGGCAGTATCGGCCGGCAGGTAGCAAAAGTAGCGGATGCCTTTGGCATGAGAGTTTCTGTCAATACCAGATCTATCCCGGAAAATTGCCCCTTCCCCCTGATCACACAGGAAGATGCCTTCCGGACAGCAGATATGATCAGTATTCATTGCCCTCTTACAGAGCAAACAGCGAATTTGATCAATCAAAAAACGCTGTCATGGATGAAGCCGACCGCTTATTTGATCAATACGGCACGGGGCGGCATTGTCTGTGAACAGGCTCTTGCTGATGCATTGAATCAAGATCGGCTTGCTGGGGCTGGATTGGATGTTCTGCAAAATGAACCCATGTCACCGCATACGCCCTTGAAACATGCGAAACATTGCCTGATTACCCCCCATATTGCATGGGCATCTGTCGAGACAAGAGAACGCCTTTTACAGATCGTCTCACGCAATCTGGAAGCCTATCTAGAAGGCAAGCCGGAACATCAAGTAAATTAATCGAGGTATATAATGATTATGATAGATTTAAAAAATAAAAAACGAATTGTCATCAAATTAGGCACATCCACCCTGACGCATAAAACAGGGAAATTAAATATCCGCCGAATGACAAATTTAACCCGTGTTCTTTCTGATTTGCAAAATGCCGGACATGAATTAATTCTCGTCTCTTCCGGTGCAGTAGGTCTCGGAGCGGGAAAATTAAATCTGAAAGAACGCCCCAAAGATACGCCCGGAAAACAGGCCGCCGCCGCTGTCGGACAATGCGAACTGATGCATATCTATGATGAAATGTTTTCTAAATATAGCATCACCGTTGCACAAATCTTGCTGACAAAAACTATCATCAGCACGCCGGATAGAGTCGATAATGTCAGAAATGCGATAGATGCCCTCACGGAAATGGGCGTGATTCCCATTGTAAATGAAAATGATACCGTTGCTATTGATGAATTAGAGCTTGAAATTGGTGAAAATGATTCCCTCTCTGCCGTTGTCGCATCTATTGCAGGAGCGGAAGCTTTGATTATCCTGTCAGATATTGACGGCCTGTATTCAGAAGACCCCCATCAGAATCATGATGCCGAAATGATTTCTATTGTAGAACAGATTGATGAACATATTGAACAGATCGCCGGAGGGGCTGGCAGTCAGTTCGGCTCAGGCGGTATGGCTACAAAAATCAATGCCGCAAAAATTGCCACTTCTGCCGGAGTGGATATGATCATCATGAATGGCAGAAATCCAGAAGATTTATATAAATTATTCGACGGCGAAGAAATCGGGACTTATTTCCCCGCTGTGAAATCATAAGGAGAGAGAAACATGAATTATATGGAAACATTAGGCCAGAAAGCCAAACAGGCAAGCCATGCCGCCGCTTCTGCCGGTACAGTACTTAAAAATCAAGCATTGCAGGCCATTTCTGATGCCCTGATTGCTAATACAGAAAAAATCATCCAGGCAAATGCACAGGATATGCAAAACGCTGTGCAAAATCATATGACCCCTGCCATGCAGGATAGATTAAAATTAGATGCCAAACGAATCGAAACTATTGCAAAAGCTGTTCTGAAAGTCGTCGCTCTGGCTGATCCCATCGGCGAGGAAGTCCGGGGCTGGCTTCGTCCTAATGGCTTGCGCATCCGTCAGGTGCGTGTGCCGATTGGTGTCATCGGCATTATTTTCGAATCTCGCCCCAATGTCACTGTAGATGCCGCTGTCCTTTGCCTTAAAGCCGGAAATGCTGTGATCCTCCGGGGCGGTAAAGAAGCCATTTTTTCTAATACCTGCCTCGTCCAAGTTATGAGAAATGCCCTTGCCAATATCGGCCTTCCTGCTGATCTGATTCAGCTTGTCGAAAAAACAGATCGTGAAACTGCCGCCGATATGATGAAATTAAACGGCTATCTGGATGTGCTCATCCCTAGGGGCGGTGCTGGATTGATTCAAGCTGTCATCAAACAGGCAACCGTTCCCGTAATCGAAACCGGTGCAGGAAATTGCCATGTCTATATTGATGATAGCGCAATCCCTGAAATGGCGATTCAGATTGCCGATAATGCCAAAACACAACGCCCTTCTGTTTGCAATGCCATTGAAACCCTCCTGATTCATGAAAAAATAGCTGATGCCATTCTTCCCCAAATTAAAGCCGCTTTTGATCAGCATCAAGTGATTATTCATGGCTGTGAAAAAACACAGGCCATTCTTGGGGAATGCGTCATCCCTGCCACAGAAGAAGATTATTTCAAAGAATATTCTAATTATGAAATCGCTATCAAAATTGTCAGCTCCGTGCAAGAAGCCGTTTCTCATATTCTGAAATATAGCACCCATCACTCAGAAGCGATTATTACCCAGAATATGACCAATGCAGAATATTTCTTGAATACTGTGGATTCTGCCGCTGTTTATGTCAATGCTTCCACAAGATTCACAGATGGTGAAGAGTTTGGCTTTGGTGCGGAAATCGGTATTTCTACACAGAAATTACATGCCCGTGGGCCTATGGGTCTGAATGCATTGACAACTACCCAATATCGTATTACCGGAAACGGTCAAATTCGGAGTTGATATATGCAGCCTGAAATCCGTGATTTGCTCCAAAAGCTTTCTGATGCTCCGGAAATCCCGGAACAACCCCGGATTTCGGAAGCTTCCCGCCGGAAAGCGGATGCCATTGCTGCACGTGTGGAGCAGGAAAATCCTACTGCCCCTATCATGCCTAAACCTGTCTATGATACACCCCCCCAGCATAAAAAAATCAAAACCAAACCCGTTCCCATCAGCCATTTTTCAGAAACCCCTTCCCAAAATCCTGTTGTGAGAATGCATGATAGATTGCTGGAGGATGCTATCCCTCCGCCTGATATCGAACGCCGCCCTACAAAAATGATAGAACCTAAAACAGAAAAATCCTCCCCACGCAAAACTAAAATCTCTCAGCCCAAAATCAAAAAAAATTTTCAGATCCAGATTAATGAAGATCTCCCCCCTGATATCCCTAGAGATACCAGCGTTGCCGATCGCATCCGCCGAGAACAATTAGAAGCCGTTCTTGCTTCTGCTCCCCCACGGACACCCGAACAGATCCGGAAAGAAAAAATCCGCATACAAGCCGCTAAAATCCGGGAACAAATGCAACAACAAACGATAATACAAAATCAACCGCCGCCCCCTGCTCCTCCTCCGCCTGAACCGGAGGAAATCATTCCTGCATGGGAAGAACGCCTTTCTGCATTCTCTAAAGCATCCGAACAAGAAAATCATGATCAGCTTGCATTATTAAAAAATCCGGGCAAACTCCACCGCACTTTATCCGATCTTCCCGAAATCATCCCTGAGGAAGATACCAGCTTGATAGAAATTTCTGAAAAATTACAAGATGTCTCTATGGATCTATCAGAACCCATAGCCCCTGAAAAACCCGTGAAAAAATCAGCCCCCAGAAAGAAAAAACGAAAAAAAAAGAAAAAGCATAGCTTCTTTCAAAAAATTATTCTATTCTGGAAACGGCTCTTGAAAATGCTTCATGGTAAAAAATATAAAAAATCCCGGAAATCTAAAAAAAAGAAAGTTCGACATGCATCTAAAATGCAGGCTGATGAATCAGATCATCCAGCTGTTTATCAGCCACCCCCTAAAATCACAGATGTCATCATGACACCTGCGCAGGAACAGCCTGTCATGAATCTGGCATTTACCCCTTCTGTCATGTTGCAAACTGCTCCTGCACAGCCTGTGAAAATCAAAAAAAAAGCAATCGTTAGAAAACGTATCAAAAATTAGATTGGAGCTATTATTATGAAAATTCTCGTTGCCGGTCTCGGTTTAATCGGCGGATCTGTCTGCAAAGCTGTACATGCTTATACAGATCATAGTGTGTATGGCTGGAATCGAACGCAATCCGTCGCTCAAAAAGCACTTGCTGAACATGCCATTGATGGCATTGTGACACAAGATTGTTCCGGCTTTGATTTTATTATCGTCTGCCTGTATCCAGATATGACAAGAACATGGATCAGAGAACATATTCAGACTATGAGCAGAAATACTATCGTGATTGATGTCAGCGGTGTGAAAACGGATCTACCAGAAGAAATGACTGCTTTATGTGCAGAATATGATATTTATTATCTTAGCACCCATCCCATGGCAGGAAAAGAAAAAGCAGGTTTTAATGTCTCAGATGAAGGATTATTCCAAGGCGCAAATTTCATTATGACTCCCCTTTCTCAAACACCAAAATTTGTGATCGCTCAGGTACAGAATTTTGCGCATCAGATCGGTTTCCGGAAATTTGTGATCACTACCCCTGCACAGCATGATAAAATGATTGCGTATACTTCTCAGCTGGCGCATGTTGTCTCTAGTGCCTATGTGCAAAGCCCTGAAATCGAACTAGAAACAGGCTTTTCCGGCGGTAGCTTTCATGATATGACAAGAATCGCTACTATGAATGAGGATATGTGGACGGATCTGTTTCTTGAAAATCAGGAAAGCTTGCTTTATGAATTAGATTTATTGATCCAGAATTTAATGTCCTATCGAAAAGCATTATCTGATCAGGATCGTGATGCCATCTATGCGCTGATCCGTGACGGAAGATTACGCAAAGAGCAAAATCTGGAACGGCGGAAACATTCTTCTTCTGTGATTGATCTTACAAAGAAGGGAGAACTTCATGAGTAAAGTGAACTCTCCCCCGTCTCTATAGGCGGGGGCTTCGCAAGAAGTCTGGTATTTAAGTCTCCACCCATCCGGGCAACCCTTATTCTTACAGGCGGGAACACATCCGCCGCTACTGGATAAGGCTTTAAAGCCTACACCGCTACTTTTTAGTCATTTTTGTTAGTTATCCTGACTACTTT
>DJXD01000129.1 GCA_002449585.1 Ruminococcus sp. UBA7013 | reverse complement strand
CCTATTCCGAAAGCTACATGACCTGTATTGAAGAAGCGAAACAGGAACTTCGTGCAAAGGCTCGTCCCGAAATTAAGGCATATCCTGAAAATTTTGCAGATTATGATACTATTTTTGTAGGCTATCCGAACTGGTGGGGAACAATGCCCATGTGCATGTTTACACTCCTTGAAAAATATGACCTCACAGGAAAGATCATCATTCCTTTTTGCACTAATGAAGGTAGCGGCATGGGCGCAAGTGAACGTGATTTGAAAAATATCTGCAAAGGTGCAACTGTGAAACCGGGGCTTTCTATTCATGGTGCAGAGTCTGAAAAATCAGAAAGCAAAGTTTCTGCATGGGCAAAGAAATCTGTCTGAAATCAGAAAGGAGCGTTCCCATGACATTCGAAGAACTGAAAAACAGTACCATTTTTCCGATTGGCGGAGAAAATGTAAATTTTGCACAGTATTTTATTGGTAAGAGCTATCTGAATATGCTTAGTCTGGAACAAGTCGTGATTGGCAATGTCACTTTTGAACCAGCTTGCCGCAATAACTGGCATATCCACCATGCTGACAAAGGCGGCGGGCAGATGCTTCTTGTTACTGCCGGAAAAGGCTGGTATCAGGAATGGGGCAAGGAAGCAAGAGAGCTCCACCCCGGAGATGTGGTAAATATCCCTGCTAATGTCAAACATTGGCATGGTGCGGCCGCAGATAGTGCATTTCAGCATCTTGCGATTGAAGTCGTCGGAGAAAACTGTAAAACAGAATGGTGTGAACCTGTTTCAGATGAAGATTATGGTAAGCTGAAATGACTGATAAAGAAAAAATTATCCAGCTCTATAAAGAGATGTACACCGCCATGATTCGCAAAGATAGAACAGAACTTGAAAGAGTGCATGATGACAGCTTTATCCTGATTCACATGACAGGTATGCATCAGTCAAAATCAGTCTATATTGATTCCATTATGAATGGTACATTAAATTATTACTCCGCAAATCACGAGGATATGCAGGTAACAATTTCGAATGATACCGCAAAGCTCACGGGAAAAAGTCGTGTCAATGCAGCTGTATTCGGCGGCGGTAAGCATACATGGCGGTTACAATTGGAATTTACACTGGTCAAAAAATCGGATGACTGGTATTTTACAAGTGCATCTGCATCAACATATTAAGGAGGATGTATATGGCAATTTCAGAAAAAGCAAAAGCATATCATGAGAAAATGTTCCCCGGTTATGTCTCGGATTTTCTCAGAACAGACCCTGAATTGATCGAGCGTTTTGATAATTTCGCTTTTGATGAAGTCGTGAATCATGATGATTTAGACGATAAAACTAGATTTATGGCAATTCTTGCGTCTTTGATCGGCTGTCAGGGAATTGATGAGTTTAGAGTAATGCTTCCGGCGGCGTTTCACTTTGGTGTATCTCCTATTGAAACGAAAGAAATCGTTTATCAGGCTGTTGCCTATCTGGGTATTGGTAGGGTATTCCCATTCTTGAAAGCTACCAATGAGATCCTTGAAAATCTGGGTGTGAAACTGCCTTTAGAAGGCCAGGCCACCACAACGACTGAAAATCGTCTTGAGGGCGGCATTCAAGCACAAGTGGATATTTTCGGCGAGGGCATGAGAGAGTTTTATCAATCCGGCAATCCTGAAACCGTGCATATCAATCACTGGCTTGCGGATAATTGCTTTGGTGATTATTATACTCGCACAGGTCTCGACTACAAACAGCGTGAAATGATAACGTTCTGCTTTCTTTCGGCACAGGGGGGCTGTGAACCGCAGTTGACAGCTCACGCTGGAGCAAATATGCGCATCGGCAATGATAAGGCGTTTCTGATAAAGATTGTTTCACAGTGCCTGCCTTATATTGGTTATCCAAGGAGTTTGAACGCTTTGACTTGTATCAACAAAGCTTGTGAAATGAGGAAGCAGAATGACTGAACTGTTCTCAACAGAAAGATTGATTGTAAGAAAATTTAATCCTGATGATTATAATGATTTAGCAGATATACTAACAGATGTTGAAGTTACCTATTTTGAGCCTTATGAAACATTTACAAGAGAAGCGTGTGTTCAAGAAGCTATCAACTTTTCACATAGTAATGAATTTTATGCTGTAGTTCTAAATAACAAAGTAATAGGGAAAATTTATTTCTCTGATAAGGGTTACGGCAATTATGAGATTGGATATACATTTAACAGAAATTATCAAGGTAAGGGATATGCCTGCGAAAGTATCATTGGAATGATGAAATATGCTTTTTCTTCTCTTGGGGTTCGGCGTATATTTGCTGAAATAGATACAAGAAATAAAAAATCAATCAGATTAGTAGAAAGAGTAGGGATGCGCAAAGAGGCTGAACATAAAGAGCTATTCCCTCGCAAAGATGAAAATGAAGTCTATAATGATTTTTTTATCTATGCAATTCTTAAAAATGAAGTAAATTGGAATTTAGAGAGGGAAAATTCATGATTGAATACTCTAGCCTTAATGAAGAATTTATTATAAAAAGATTTCCTGAATTAAAAGAACAAGTTAAAGAGGAAATGAGTGAGTTAGGTGAATTTTTACCTCATGTCATCTTTGGAGATGTTTTTAATCAATTAACAGTATCTTTATTAAAGCAAGATGATTATTTAACAAATAAAACTATAAGTCGTATTTTTGATATGTATGAAG
Source organism: Ruminococcus sp. UBA7013 (assembly GCA_002449585.1). Lineage (GTDB taxonomy): Bacteria > Bacillota > Clostridia > Oscillospirales > Ruminococcaceae > UBA3855. The sequence goes on along the minus strand of DJXD01000129.1, from coordinate 16,349 downwards.
ATTTATCATCAAATGGCGATGATGGAGCACAAAATCTTGTTCAGGTTACTCTGTTAGAGTATCTGTGGGACGAAAAAATAACTTATAATAGAGCTTTAGAATTGATTGGCGAACACACTAAAGAATTATGGAACTATATTTATAACTATCTTTATATTCCATAAGAATTTTATATACTGCTAAATTCTGATTTATCTTTCATGAAATCAAAAAGAATATTGGTGATACTATGTTCAAACAAATTAGATACTTTCAGTCCGTTGTCAAGCATAACAGTTTCACGAAAGCCGCAGAGGAACATTTTATCTCACAGTCAGCGATTTCTCAGCAAATTAAAGCTCTGGAGGAAGAACTTGGTGTCACGCTGTTGGAGCGAAAGAAACGCAGTTTTACTCTTACCAAAGCAGGTGAATATTTTTATAAGAAAAGTCTTGTGCTGGTAGCGGATTATGATGCAATATGTCATGAATTACAGCACATCGGCGGAAATAAAGATGAAATTCTTCATATCGGAGTGCTGAAAGGCTATTCCACAAATGAATTTCAGAATGCAATATCAGTATTTACGGCAAAATTTCCGGATGTCACAATTGAAGTCATACATGGCAATCATGATGCATTGTATACTCTCCTGCGAAACAGCAGAATTGATATTGTGCTGAACGATCAGCGCAGAGCATTTTCAGATGAGTATATCAATATTGTGCTTGAAATACGGGAATATTATGCAGAAATATCCGTCAATAGTCCGCTGTCACAGCTTGATGAATTGGAAATCAGCGATTTGAAAAACATGCCACTGATACTGCTTTCTTCTCAGGAACAGCAGGAAACAGAACGTAATTTTTATATCAATGATCTTGGATTCCGGAGTGAAATTATTTTTACGGAATTTCTTGATGATGCCCATATGAAAGTGATTCAGGGAAAAGGATTTATGCCCATCGAAGGCAGCGGCAATATCGCACAGTCAGCGGCAAAGGCAGTGAAACTTTTGCGGAATGGAAAACCTATTATTCGGCGATATTGTGCCTTTATGAAGGCAGATAACCCCTCAAAGCATACAAATGAATTTATTGAAATTTTAAAAAAACAATTTTGAGGTGAATGTAATGAAAGAAGTCATGATAGTAACAGGGGCAGGACAAATCAGCATGGCGATTACCCGCCGTATCGGATTCGGCAAAAAGATTATTCTGGGCGATAAGAATATGAACAATTGCAAGACAATCGCAAAAATAATGACGGATGCCGGCTTTGATGTTGAACCTTTCGAAATGGATTTATCAAGCCGTGAGAGCATTCTTAAAATGATTGCAAAAGCGCAGGAGTTTGGGGAAATCAAGTATCTTGTTAATGGTGCAGGTGTTTCGCCCTCACAAGCCTCTATTGAAACGATTCTGAAAGTGGATCTGTATGGTACGGCGGTACTGCTGGAAGAAGTCGGCAAGATCATCACAAAAGGTGGCTGTGGTGTGACAATTTCAAGTCAATCCGGCTGGAGAATGCCGCAGTTGACAGCTGAACAGGATGAACAGCTTGCAACAACTCCTACAGAAGAACTGCTCAGTTTGGAAATCTTACAGCCGGAAAATATCAAAGATACGCTTCATGCCTATCAGATGGCGAAACGCTGCAACGAAAAGCGTGTGATGGCCGAATGTGTGAAGTGGGGCGAACGTGGTGCAAGATTGAATGATATTGCCCCTGAAATTATCGTCACTCCGCTTGCAATTGATGAATTTAATGGTATCAGAGGAGATTTTTATAAAAATATGTTTGCAAAGTGTCCGGCAGGTCGTCCCGGAACAGCTGATGAAGTTGCAAATGTAGCAGAGCTTCTTATGAGTGGTAAAGGCGCATTCATCACCGGTTCGACATTCTTAATTGATGGCGGTGCAACATCCAGCTTTTTTTATGGATCGCTAAGGCCAGAACAGTGAGGGATATGATGACGGTATTTGAAGAACTGCGTGAGGGCAAATCCTATGATATTCATGATGAAAAATATCAGCGTGAAGCACACGGAGAAATGGACAGATGCAGACATCTCTGTTGGCAGATAAATTCCACAGATCCATCCGACAGGGAGCGTATCATGAAGCTTGAAAATGAACTGCTTTGCGATCAGATGACAAACGGAAACTTCTTTACTCCGCCTTTTCAGATCGATTGTGCAAATCGTGTGTTTCTTGGAAAAAATGTTTTTGCGAATCATGGATTAACAGTTATGTCAATTGGAACAATTACCATTGACGATGGTGTTATGATGGGGCCAGAGGTCGGGCTGCTCACTGTCAACCATGAACCGAACAATATCCATGTTATCAAGACAAAAGAGATTCACATCAAGAAAAATGCATGGATTGGTGCAAGGGTGAATATTCTTGCGGGCGTGACCATTGGAGAAAATGCTATAGTCGGTACAGGCTCGGTTGTGACAAAGGATATTCTCGATAACTGCGTAGCAGTAGGAAATCCAGCAAGAGTCATAAAAAGGATAGACGAATGAAGAAGGAACGATTAGCCGCTTTTACTGATGCCGTTCTGGCGATTATTATGACAATACTTGTCTTATAGCTTGAAAGGCCTTCTGCTCCTACTTTGTCCGCATTGTGGGAGCTTGGGCATAGTTTTTTCTCCTATACGCTTTCTTTTTTCTGGCTCGGTTCGATGTGGATTAAATACTATGGGTGAATTTGATACTGCTGTTTTTCTGTTCTGTGATACCCTATGCTACTGACCTTGTAAGCCAAAATTTCAACAACAAGATCACACAGGGCTTTTATGGCGTTTTTGTGATTCTTGTGATACTCTCGAATATATGGCTGAGCAAGGTTTTGGAAGATGAAAACAAGCACGAAAGTGATTCAACAGATATGATTGCAAAACGCCGTCGATTGCTTTGGGCAGATGTTGCCATAAAAGCAATAGGATTTATCATCTGTGTGGCGTTTTATCCTCCTGCAATGATGGATAGTGTAATACTTGCGGCGATGTTTTTCACGATTGGCAAGGTAAAATTGAAATTAAACTGAAAGTGAGATGTAATTATGGAATATGCAAAAATTGGAAATACAGACATTGAGATATCAAAATTGTGTGTGGGGTGCATGAGTTTTGGTGTACCGTCAGAAGATTTTCATCAATGGACTTTGAATTATGAAGATAGTTCTGCTATGGTAAAAAAGGCACTTGATCTCGGAATTAATTTCTTTGATACAGCAAATGTTTATTCTCATGGCACAAGTGAGGAATTTCTTGGTAGAGCCATCCGGGAATATACTTCCCGTGATAAAGTTGTCATTGCGACAAAGGTATATTTCAATGAGGGCAAGCTCTCAAAGCAAGGTATTTTGACTTCTGTAGATGAATCCTTGAAAAGATTGGGCACAGATTATATTGATTTATATATCATTCATCGTTTCGATTATGATACCCCTGTTGAGGAAACAATGGAAACGCTTGATAGTCTTATAAAAGCTGGGAAAGTCCGTGCTTTGGGTGCTTCTGCGATGTATGGTTATCAGTTTCATAACATGCAGCTTTGTGCAGAAAAAAACGGCTGGACAAAATTTGAAACGATGCAGAATCATTATAATTTATTATACCGTGAGGATGAGCGAGAGATGATACCAATTTGTCATCAGTATGGCGTATCTCTTACCCCTTACAGTCCCCTTGCGGCCGGCAGACTGAGCAGAAAAGAGTGGAAAACGGATTCTAAACGCAGTCAGACAGATCGTGTGGCAGTTTCCAAATATGACAGTACACAAGGGCAGGATATGCAGATCGTTGCACGAGTTGCAGAACTTGCAAAAAAATACGACGTTTCCATGTCGCAGATTGCTGTGTCATGGCTGTGGGCAAAGGGCGTGACCTCGCCGCTGATCGGTGCAACAAAGCCCAGATATTTTGATGATATTGCAAAGGCTTTTGATATTACACTCACACAGGAAGATATTTTTTATCTGGAAGAACTATATGTTCCTCATAAGATTGTTGGTGCGCTGTAAGGAATAATAAATATTGACAAAAGTAGATGAATGTGTTATAATATACTCGTTATCATGCGAAAACTAAGTGGATAATAATATATTATTAGCAAGGGGCGGCACAAAAGTGAAACCAAAAAATAAGAAGCTTACAGTGATGTATACAAAAGCAGACACGCTTTTGATTAACAGAAGTATAAAAATATGATGAATCGAAAGTTACAACAACTGGCACTTAGCCTGACACTGATATTTTTGACCGGGTGCACATTAGTTGAAACTGATCCGCCACCAGATCAGATGATTCCAAAGGAGAACAAAACTTTCTCAATCAGCGAACTGCGCCCGGCAGATGATTTCTATGGCTATCAAAATGCTAAAGAACTGTTGCAAATGGAGCTTCCTGAAACAGATAACAGTAATGGAACACTGGATATCATTCAGAAAACCGTTGATGATCAGATTGAAGCCCTGATTTTGGAAATTGCAAATAGTTCCCATACAGAAAATGTAATACCAGGCAGCAATGAACAGCTGATTCATGATCTGTACTGGCTGGCGTTTAACTCTCATTCTGGAAAACATGATACTAGTATTCAGGATACTAATTTTTTAGATTCTGTCATCAGCGAAATTCAAGCAGCCGATTCCATGAATGCATTGTTCTCTATCTGGGAACGACTCTGTACGGAATATGACAATAAAACCGCTGTTTTTTCCTATATCATGCCTAATCTGGAAAATACGGAGGAATATATTATATATATTAATACTTTTGGAGGGTTATCTTTACAGGAACTACTGGAGAATGCATTTTCAGCGGCAGGTGATCGCAATACTATGCGTGATTTGCTGTATGCTGCTGGCATGGATTATGATACTGCAAAGGATCATGCTACTGCAATTGAATACATGTTGTTGGATATTGCAGCCGGTACAGATTTCGATGCACTTGAACAGGCAGAAAGTTCATTGCATACACGTTTTCATGGATATACAAAGCAAGAATTGGAACAGCAGCTGCATATACTCACATATGAGCAGCTGCTTCATCTGTGTGGCCTTCAGGAATATCCGGCGGAACGTCTTTATTTTTCTGATCCAGCACAGTTTTTTTTGATAGATTCCTTACTGGATGAGAGTCATTTACAGATTTGGAAGGACTATACTATCTGCACACTTTTGAAGGATTGGGAGCTAGTGCTTCCACCCGAATATGGGCAGAAAAATAATTTTGATGGTATGACCGATCAGGACTATGCAATACAGGCTGTCAATACCCTATTAGAAAACCAGATTGGCGAAGTTTACACAGCACGATATTTCACAGAACAAAAACGGCAGGATGTAACAAAGATCTGTCAAGATATTATTGATATGTATGAAATATTGATTCAAAAGGCCGACTGGCTTACATCAAAGGGAAAAACGGCACTCATCCGGAAGCTTCGCAGAATGCAGTTATTTATTGGCGCAGATACACCACATGAAATTGATCCGGCGGATGCGGCACTGATTGGAAATTCAATGCTGGAAACTTTCCTGCATATGAAAAAATTTCATTTTCAGGCAGATATTGAAAAGATTGGTACACCTGTTCGAGTAAATGGTTTTGAAGCCATGCCGCCGCAGATTGTCAATGCTTGCTATGTGTCGGAAAATAACTGCTTCAATATCACAGCGGCTATCATGAATGCACCACTCTATGATGAAACTGCTGATCCGGCTGTTAATCTGGGCGGCATCGGTGCTATTATCGGGCATGAAATTTCCCACGCATTCGATAACTCTGGCATGGAATATGATGAAACAGGCTGCTATCATCCCGGCTGGATGCCGGAGGCAGATGTGCAAGCGTTTCAGGAAATTATGAAGCGAACAGTAGATTATTATGACAAATTCAAGGTGCTGAATACTTATCATGTCAATGGTCAGAAAACGCTTGGAGAAAATTTGGCAGACATCAGCGGATTACAATGTGTTCTTTCTATTGCAGGCACGCCAGATGCACAGAAAAAGGTTTTTGAAAGCTATGCCAATGTCTGGGAGGAATTGACACTGGATAGCTATGCCAGAGAACAGATCTATGAAGATGTACATAGTCCGGCTATGATTCGTGTTAATGCGGTTGTCTCCTGTTTTGATGAATTCTATGCAATTTATGATGTTCAGGAGGGCGATGGAATGTATGTCTCTCCAGAGGATCGTGTGCGGAGGTGGTAGCAGATGCTGTTGAAATATACACTAAAAAATATGCTGGAGCGTCCACTACGTCTGATCGTTCTGCTGTTCTGTATTATGACAGCAAGTATAGCGGCCTTTCTGATGCTGGATATGGGCAATTCTCTGAAAATGATTTTTCAGGGGTTTGCGACGGATTATATGGGTAATAGTGATTATTATGTTACTTATGAAAAAGGACTTGCTGACGAGATGTTTGCAGAATGTCCTGCCGCTGATATTGTCTATACAGAATTTGCCGGAAAGCGTGAATCCCGGCGAGAGGAACAGCTTTATTCCTATGTATTTTCGGATGATATTGAAATTATGGCTTTTTCGGATCTGAATGCTGCTTATCGCATTGGTATTCTGCCAGAACCATTAAACCTTACAGATGCCGAAATTGCCATTGGCTCAAAATACAGCCAGAAATATGGCTACACAATCGGTGATACTATCACGCTGACTGACTACACTGGCGAGACATTCGGGCTGACAGTGGCCGCCATCTTCACAGAGCGTGGCTTTGTTGGCGGAGGTGGGGAATTAACAGCGGCAACTACTATTGCTGCTGCTGAGCGTCTGAATGGCACTGTGATTTATTCAATGGCTTTTGTGGACGTGCTGAATGATGATTATACCTCTTTTGAAACAGCATTACAAAGTGCTTATCCTGATATTGAAATAGAACCAGTTTACATGAATGATGAAATGCAGCAGAGTATTAATAATTTAAATGCAGTACTGGCACTCGTGTTTGTGCTGACATTCCTGCTGGTGATTTTTGTAACTGTCAGCTTTTCGGAGAAGATTATCACCGAGCGCATGTCTGTGATTGGAACGCTCCGAAGCATCGGCATTTCTCGGCGCAAGACGACTTGTATTCTCATGCTGGAGAATGCTCTATATGGCATCATTGGTAGTTTGCTGGGATTGCTCATCTATCTGCTATTGCGGCCGCTGATACTAGATAATTTCAGTGTGGCCTCATCAGAAAATACTACTTTTGACCCCAGGACAATCGCAGGGCACATTTCACCACTGATCTGTTTCATTGTCATTGCAGGAGCGGTATGTATTGAGCTACTTGTTCCGCTGGCGGAAACGCTTCATGCAGTCAAAACGCCTATTCGTGATATTATCTTTGGGGGAAAAGATACTGAATATCAGATTTCCTATGTGAAGACTGTCATCGGTGCAATGATGCTTATGATTGGTATACTATCAGGATTATCTGTATTACATTCTTATCAAAGCATTATGGCCGTTCTATTGCTGGTTGTGGGGATGGCATTTTCTGCACAATTTGTTAGTAAGGGCATTGTAATTCTGTTGCAAAGGCTGTTTGCTAGGCTTCATGCGCCTGTCGCAGAATTTGCAGCAATTGAAGCAGGAAGCAAAAAGCACAATATGGGTAATATTGTCCTTGGGGCAACCTGCATGACAGCAGCCACTGCACTCTTTATCCTTGGCACTTCTATTATTCATGCATCGGAAGCACAATTTTATGATACAGATGTCATTGTCATCAACACAGGAAACCAGAAGAAAAAAGATTTATTATTTCTAGAAAATCTGGACGGCGTGACGGAAACAGAATATATTTATCAGGCTATGGATAAATTTATCATCTGTGGAGAAGAGACAAAGACAGATCTAATGATTTATGCTCTGCCAGATGGTACACAGTTTCAAGCAATTCACAATCTGCCAGAGACATTAAACATGAACGAAATGGCTTTAGATAAGCGGCTAGCAAATCGCTATGGAATGAAAGAAGGCGGTACATATAGCATCACCTTCCGGATAGATAGCATGTTCCCGATCGAACGGGAAATGACAGTGGTTTGTTATATTGATTCTGCCCTATATACCGGGAATGGTGCATTTGTCATTTCACAGGAACTGTATCAGGAATTGTATCATAATCAAATTGATTCTATTCTGTTACGCACTCCTAATCCAGATAGTGTCCGTGCCGAATTGGATAACATTCTTGCTGGAACTGGCTCTACACAGACTATGGAAGAATATGTTATATCAATAAAGCAGGAAAATCGCCAGATTCGTGAAGGGCTTTATACTATCATTGGCGTAGCATTGCTATTGACAATAATCGGTATTTCCGGCAATCAGATCATTGGATTTGAGAGCCGACGAAAGGAATATGCCTTACTACACTCCACTTCTATGTCACGGAAGCAGCTCTCATGGCTGATTGTGCTGGAAAATTTGATAATTTTCGGTATTTCCGTGTTATTTGCTATTCTGACTTCCATCCCGGTGACGCTGATCATTTCTGATTTACTTGATAGAGTAGATGCTGGTATCTACATCACTCCATATTATCATGAACTTGCTGGATTTGGGATAGCTGTCTGGTTTGTCATGATGCTGAGTGCTATTGTTCCGCTTCGTATGCTGAACAGGATGAATACAGCCGATGAAATTAAATATGAGTAAGGAGGATTTCCATGGATAATATCATTACCGTTGAGGAGGTCAAAAAATCCTTTGGAAAGGGTGATACTTTTCAGCAAGTGCTGGATGGTGTTTCATTGGAAATACAAAAGGGGGAATTTGTGTCTTTGATGGGTGCATCCGGAAGTGGTAAATCTACACTGCTCTATCTGATCGGGGGATTAGATACGGCATATCAAGGCAATATCACCGTATGTGGAAAAACACTCACAGGATTAAAAGAAAAAGAAATGTCTGCGCTGCGGCTGCGATATATCGGATTTGTATTTCAGTTCTACAATCTAGTGCAGAATCTTTCCGTTGAAGATAATATTTTGCTTCCTGTCAAAATGGCTGGGCTGGATGTACCAGATTATCAGAACAAACTGGAACAAATTCTTTCTATTACCAGGCTCACAGAAAAACGCCATGCAAAACCGGCACAGCTTTCCGGCGGCCAGCAGCAAAGAGTTTCCATTGCTCGTGCGGTTCTGGGTGATCCAGAATTGATTTTGGCAGATGAGCCGACTGGCAATCTGGATAGCAAGGCAACACAGGAGATTATGGAATTATTTAAAACGATTAATGCAGAAAAGCATATTACAATTTTACAAGTGACACATTCCCAATTTTGTGCAGATTATGGCTCACGGATTCTATATTTGGACAATGGAAAGATAATATGAAGATTTCTAAAATAAAAATGCAGTCCTATGTGGACTGCATTGTTTTTAATCTTTCCGAAATCTATAAACTGCCAGCCTGTCATTGAATTTTTTGAAAAACAGATTCCCGATTTTCCCGGCAGCAGAATATTTTTTCATTTCCTCAAAGAAACTGATTTCACGGAGCATTTTGTATCCACTGCATAAAAATTCAAGTTCTCTGCCGTCAGCAATTCCCCAATGAAACTGTGCATTCGTATTTTTGACAGTATCATGATATTTTCCGTTATTTGCCGCCATAGGATGCATCAGTTCGGCTAACAGATAGCCTTTCCCGAAATAATCCTGAATATGATGCAGTAAATTTTTTACTTGTTCTTCCGTAAAATACATTAGCAAACCTTCTGCAATGATGATTGTCACACGATCATTAGGGATATTTTCTGTCCATGTATTGCGGAATAAATCGCCATCAATCAGAAATTCACGCTCACGCTTGGCAAAGCATTTTTTGCGAACGGCAACAGAATCCGGCAGATCTATATTATACCAAAGGGCAGTTCCGTTATCCACTCGTGAAAATCTATCATCAAATCCGCAGCCAATATTGATGACAATCGCCTCTGGATACTGTTTCAATGCTTTTCTGATTTCGTTATCAAACAGAATGGTTCTTGCAATAACACCCTCATGAGATAAAAATTTATCATATTGTTCTGTATCAATGCCAAGACTATCAATAATTTCAATGGCTTTTTCGTCATAAATTCTGTGATTGGATCGTCTGCTTTCATTGGCCTTGATTGCAAGCGGGATTAAGGCAGTTTCCTGTACATCTCCCAGCTCCAGAGAAACTGATTTTTTTGTTTGAGATGGCTTTCTTGCGACACAATGCAAACGGAAAAAATCACGTTTTTCAAACAATTCCATATGCAAACCGGCATTTTCGCAAAGTTTCCGGACATCTTCTTTTCCGTACACTCTCACATCGCCCTTTCCGAAAAGATTGATTACGGGAAGTTCTACATGATTCATAAACCAGCGTACTGATGTATATTTTGCAGTCATATCACGCAGAATCAGCCTGCCATTCGGACGGAGAACACGATACACACTATTGAAAAAATCCTGTACATTCGGATAATGATGGAAACTCTGACAGCAGATGACTACATCGAATGAATTTTCCGCAAACGGCAGATTTTCACAATCACCAACCATCAGCTCCACACCCTGCATGTTCTTTGCTTTTGCCACTTCTATCATTTTGGGAGTCAGGTCAATGCCTGTATAATGCTTATCAGGATATTTTTCATGTAACAGTGTCAACATGGGAGCTGTTCCGCATCCGCAATCTAACAGATCAGTAAACGGCTCTTTTTCGAGCTCTTCCAGTACATCCGGATAATCTTTTTTACACATATTATACACCCCTGCATGATCAGTTTCATAGACCTCAGCGGCTTTTGTAAATTCATTGATTGATAAATCTTTGTATTCTTTACTTGTCATAATAATGACTCCTTTCATGATTCAGATATTTAATAATCTGATTCTCGCCTTTCTTTCCCTCTGGTGTGAACGTAAATGCAGGATAGGCATGAAATGCATTCGGTTCGATATGAATTCTATAATCTTTTACCCCACAGCGGCGGAATGCCTTTTCATATTCCAATGCTTCGGCCGAAAAGATTTCATCACTGCCATATAGCAGAACTATCCTCGGAAATCCGGTATAATCATCTTTTGATGCACAGCCTGTAATATAATGCGGTAGTGTTCCATCAGGATCAAAAATCGGCTTGAACAGTTCTATCTGATTTGGGGGGAATATCACATCTTTCTGTTCGAGCTGTTTCATGCGTTCTCTGGATTCTTCTGAAATGTGGAGATTACAGCCAGATACTGAAATAATGATATTTGGCATTGGCAATTCATAATTTTTATGAACGAGATACCGCCCCAGCCCCATAATGAGATTTGCTCCGGCAGAAAATCCAAGCCATGCAATATTTTCAGCAGAATATATTGCATGCATTTCTTGATGTAACGCATACCCAAATTTCACAGCATCAAACATAGTATTATCCGGAAAAAGCGGATATAATGGAATCCACATATCCATTCCGGTTTCCTCGATATAATGCCGGATGCTTTTCCTGTTTGGCAATTGATAACGAATATACCCCCCTCCGGCATAATATACAACTGCTTTCTGATGATGATTTTCAGGCCTGGAAATGATGACACATTGACGGCCTTCGTTGATGACTTCCTGTATTTCATAACCTGAAATCTCAGGCAATACAAGAGAAAAATTTGATTGAATTTTTTTGGCTTGTATCATCCAATCATTTCTTGTCATAGCGGCTCTTTTTGGCTTTGCTGCACGAAGAAGCGGTTTTAATACGCTATAAATCAAACTCATGTCCAGCCTTCTAAAAATGCAAGAGCTTCTTTCATGCTATCTTTTCTTGCTTGATTGCAGGCGTTTTGATCTGCATATTCTGCCTGTAGAATTTTCCGCATGGATTTGAGATATTTCGGACTGCCTGACAAATCTCCGCAAAGAAGGTGACTGCCTTTTTGATACACAGTAGCTTTGACACGATAAGGATAACCTTTTTCTTTCAGTATACGTTTCATTCTCGGAACGGCTTCATCAGAAGGCCAGCAATCGTCATATCCTGGGCACTGCATCAGAAAATCAGCATGCATATTTTCTATTTTGATTCGAGCTTTTTCTGTCTGTACGTTTTCATCATAACAGCCCCGCAGCATCCGCCTGATGCCATATTTTTTGGAAAATGCTGTATGAAAAAGCACACTGATGATATTTCTGTGCAATGTGGTTGTCTCATCATAGGGCAGAGGTTTTCCATGATAAGAAAATGTAGATTGATACAGGGGCTTTGTTCCTTTGAATGCCTCTGTTGTATAATCAAACGGAGAAGCCGCTATTACAAGACTGACATCTGGTATCAAAGAAGCCGCCGTAATGGCAAATTTCGCACCTGCGGAGATTCCATACATTCCGATTTTCTCAAAACCTGCTTTTTTTAATACTTGAACTGCCTTTTCTGCATACTCTACAGGTGCAAGAACAGGGTCTTCCGGTAATCCATCCCATCCGGCAAAAGCAACCAGAAGCCTGTTCCATCCTGCTTTTTCAAGAAAATCAGAACCTTTTTTTGTCAGTTCATAATTTGCCCCTGAACCGGGGAATACAATGATTGCTTTCTCTTTATGACCGTTTGCAGGATGCCAATATCCAACAAATCCATCTTCTGTAATTGTATATTTCTGTTTCATAGTTGACTCTCCTTTTCTGATTTCCTTCTGCTGATAAGTAGGCCGTCTTGATTCCGGACAAGTTCATATTGTTTCATCAGCGGATTGTTCTCACTCACAACGCAGTAATCACAAATATCACCTGTAAAGCAAGTTTCCTCACGAATCAGCCCGGCATGAATCATATGCAAAGCCGTATGGTCACAGTTACACATCAGCGGCATCCATTTTTCAAGATGATTCTTTTTGACAAAATCAGCAATCGGACATTTCGTGAAACAATAGCGGACAACTCCGTTTTTTTTATCATATGGCTGAATTTCGGCCTTGAAATCATCCGGATACTGTTCTGCATGAATATTGCATTTCTCTGTTGATTTCTGAAAAATGACAGCGAGCAGATTCATGATCCATTTATGATTAGCATTGAATAATTTCCCCAATATCCGAAATGATGACATAAACATCTCAAAAGAAAGCGGTTCTAATTCTTCGAGTGTATAATTTCTCGGTGAAATACTGCAAAATGCAAGCAATAGAAGACTATCATAAATTTGATTCACATGAGGACTTTTCCGCCCACCGTAATCCGGCGCAGAACGGACAAATTCATGATATTTTTTGATGGTTGCTTTTCTAATTGCATCTGCCTGAAAACGAAAATCTTTCTCTATCCAATCAGATAACACCCCAGCGGCATGATCTGAAAATAAATCTTTGTTTTCCATCAAAAAGCGGCCGGATCTCCCAATTTCTAAAGTTGGGAAAGAATGCCGCTCCCTCCTTTCTTGACAAGTTAGAGTTAGTTATTGCTAATCTATTTTATTATAGCACTGTTATGTGAAAAAATCAAGTGTATGTTTCGCCATGTTACAAAAGCCAGTCCTGATTTTTCCGGACTGGCTTAATGATTTTGGCTATATTATGCTATTTATGAAAATAATGTAATGAATTTCCAGTTTCAATTGTGAAAATTAGGTGAAAATTTTAAAATTGCTATTGACAAATCTATTTTCTGTGATATAATAATAGCATAGTCAATTTTGAAAATGATTTTCAATTTCATATTCATGAATGATATATTTCAGATATATCATTTTTCATGGCTCTAAATATGAAAATGATTATCAATTTATATTTTACTTTAAGAAAAAGAGGTATTTTTATGTTTTACAAAAAAATCAGTTTACTCACACTCAGTTTTCTCATCGCTGCTATGAATCTGACCGGATGCGGTACAGCTACAGCAGAAAATAATAGTACTGCAAATCCGACTGCCGAAAATACTGTTTCTAGCCAGAAAGATCATTCTGTTCCGGAAGAAACTACAGCTTCTGAAGATAAATCTCTGAACATCGTCTGCACAATCTTTCCGGAATATGACTGGGTAAAAGAAATTCTTGGCAGTCATGCGGAAAATGACAATATCATCTATCTGCTGGATAATGGCGTGGATTTGCACAGCTATCAGCCGACAGCAAAGGATATGGCAGAAATCGCACAGTGTGATTTATTTATCTATGTTGGCGGTGAGTCTGATGAATGGGTAGAAGATGCCCTTACAGAAGCCATTAATCCGGATATGCAGGTCATCAATCTGATGGAAGTCATGGGCGATTCTGCTAAACTCGAAGAAATCAAAGAAGGGATGCAGGAAGAGGATGAACACGACCATGATCACAGCAAAGAAGTTTCTACTTTTGAGGATGATGAAGTACAGGACAGAAGCCTTTCCGATTGGGCTGGAGAATGGCAGTCTGGTTATCCGCTGGCATTGGATGGCTCTCTTGATGAAGCCTTTGCACATAAAGCAGAATCTGGCTCTATGACGGCGCAGGAATACAAAGATTATTATATCAAAGGCTATGAAACCAATTATGATAATATCAAGATTGAAGGTAATCATATTACTTTTACTCAAAATGATGGCACTGTGACAGAATCTGATTATGAATATACAGGATATTTCATTCAGGACTGGTCAACCGGAACAAGAGCCGCTATGTATCGTTTTGAAGCTGTTGACAAAGAATCTGGCGCACCTGTTTATATTGAATTCAATGATCATATGATTGCATCTGAAAAAGCAGAACACTTTCATATCAGAATGAGTGATGAAAGCTATGATGCTATCGAAGATCCTGAAAATCGCTGGCCTACTTTCTATCCGGCAGAACTCAGCCCGGAAGAAGTATGTGAAGAACTCGCCGGACATGGAAGTCATAATAATGAGGAAGAGGAATATGATGAGCATGTATGGCTCTCGCTGAAAAATGCAAAGCTCCTTTGTGCCGAAATTGCTGATAAACTCAGCATTCTTGATGCAGATCATTCCGAAGATTATAAAAATAATCTGATTGCTTATGTCGAACAGCTTGATAAACTCGACAGCGATTTTCAAGCACTTGTAGATTCTGCTTCTGTAAAAACGGTTGTATTCGGTGATAGATTTCCATTTCGTTATTTTGTGGATGATTATGGTCTGGATTATTATGCTGCATTTGTGGGTTGTTCTGCCGAAACAGAAGCCAGCTTTGAAACAATTATATTCTTATCGCAGAAGCTGGATGAACTCGGCACAGATACTATTTTCACGATTGAAAACTCTGATAAATCCATTGCACAGACTATCATTAACAATACAACCGTCAAAAATCAGAACATTGTTGAACTGAATTCTATTCAGTCTGTCAATAGTCAACAAATTGCGGACGGCGTGAATTATCTTTCTCTGATGCAGGGAAATTATGATGTTCTCAAAAATGCTTTGTTTTAATGCATGATCAAGCATGAAAAAATTTCGGCCATTGGATCATGATAGACATATCCCCACTGACATGATATAACTGATCTTTCAGTGCAATATCTCCTCTGATTTTTCCTTTGGCGATGTCCTGCCAGATATTAAAGGGCGTATCAATACGTGTTGTACTGATCAGAGGACAATCTGGAAGGACTTCACAGCCGTCTGCTTTCAAATGCAGCTGATATATTTGATCCAGATCTGTATAGCAGATTTCTATTACTCTGTCAATGCCGTCATATGCTGTTTTATCATAGAGAGCGGCCATTTGCCGGGTAAAAGTCAAAGATTTCTCTTGTTTCTGACCAGTTTCCGGATCAATTCCCCAATTAGAATCCGCCATTTGTTCAAATGTTTCTTTTGGAAGCAGAAGGTTGGCAAGAATCTGTTTTGTTTCCTGCGAAATGCCTCCCCGTGAAAATTCTGATCCGGCCTGACAGACAACAGAAAGATATTTCTCTGTTCGCTCATGAAGCTCTGGAATAGAGAATAATTCCCCCTGTCCGCAGAAAATGGTTTCATAATTATTCTGACCGCAGATATGATCAAACATCAGCTGAACACTATCATAATTTCCTTTTGAAGAATAAAAGCCGCATGTTGAAATTAATACATATCTTTTATGGCTCATGTCATAGCGTTTGGCATGGCTGCCGCTTCCATAGCCATCCTTGCGTTCTTCCATGAAGGGGAGCACCATTGGAAGCTGTCTGTCGATCATATTTTTCAGAATGCCGGGGACATTATAATAATATAACGGAAAGCAATAAATAATAACATCTGCCCACAGTTGTTTTTGAATGATATCATCCATATCATCAAAAATGCAACATTTTCCAGGCGTTTCTTTCCAACAGGAAAAACAGCCTTTACAGCCTGCAATTTTCAACCAAATTAGCAAGGAATCCCCCGCCT
>DJXD01000003.1 GCA_002449585.1 Ruminococcus sp. UBA7013 | reverse complement strand
GAAGGTTCAAGTCCTTTTATCCGCATTTTTTATTATGGAGTTCACCTTTTTGAGGTGAACTCATTTTTTATTCTCAATTTTATTTTAAATTATTTGCCAATGAGGGTAGTACGGTTTCAAAATTTACGCCATACCAATGAGAAGGGTCATTCACCGTATTTTCAATACATTGCAATGTAAAATCAGCGGCAAGCTTTGCGGCCTGATAAATATTTCTACTATGCAGATAAGCACCTGTGAAAACAGAAGCATAAATATCTCCTGTTCCATGACAGCCTTTTTTTAATTTTTTATGACTATAATATATGGCCTGCTGTTCTTCTGCTATCATTACCCCAGTTGTATCAGGCGTATAGCCGATTCCGGTCAGAATAATTATTTTCGCACCAGAAGCTTTTAATTTTTTTAAAATGCTGTCAATAAAATCAGAATCATATTGTTCCTGATAAGGCGTATCTGTCAAAAGACATGCTTCTGTCAGATTCGGGAGAATCACATCCGCCTGAAAACAAAGTTCTTTCATTGCTTCTGCATAATGCAGATCAAACGCAGGATATAATTTCCCATTATCCGCCATAGCTGGATCAACGAATGTCAAAGCCTGTTCCGTTCCGAGTTCCTGAAATATATCACGCACAAATGCAATCTGCTTTTCATTGCCGAGATAACCAGTATAAAAA
The DNA here is from genome assembly GCA_002449585.1 of Ruminococcus sp. UBA7013. Lineage (GTDB taxonomy): Bacteria > Bacillota > Clostridia > Oscillospirales > Ruminococcaceae > UBA3855. The sequence continues at coordinate 45,450 of DJXD01000003.1, read as the reverse complement.
GCATCAAATTTGATATTTTCTTTTTTCCAATGTGCTGTAAAATCCGGCATGGTTTCCGTCAGATCATGACAGACAAATTCCGGGAATGCTGTATGTGTGGATAATACTGCTGATGGAAGAATACAGGTTTCCCATCCACACATAGACAAAATGGGCAAAGCTACCGTCAGCGAACATTGTCCGATGCAGGAAATATCCTGAATGGTCAAAATTTTCATCATAATACCTCCTTTTTCCGGAATATCATAGCATAATTCTGATCATAAGTCAAGAGGATTTCCCTGATTCTTACATGATTCACAAATATTTTGATTTCTCACATGAAAAAGTCATTGACTTTTTACAAAATCTATGTTATAATAGAAACTGCAAATTATTTTAATGCAGAAAGGAATGTATTTTTATGGGTCTTAAATTTTTAGGCGCATTGGGTGCAGGTGCAGCAGCTGCGGCTGCAACGGCTGGCGGTGCACTGCTTGCGGGTGCGGCTTCTCTTGCCGGGACACAGCTGGCGGATCAGTGGAAGGATTATTTTTACTGTGAAGCCATCCCTTCTGATGTGCTTGTGCTGAAAGGAAAAAAAGTCATCACAAAAGGTGCTTTTGGCAGTTCTAAACAGGGAAATGATAATATCATCACACAGGGTAGCGGTGTCGTTGTCGCTGACGGACAGTGTATGATTATTGTAGATGACGGACGCATTGCAGAAATCTGTGCCGAACCCGGCAGATATACTTATGATGCTTCTACAGAACCAAGCCTTTTTTATGGCAAGCTGAGCGATAGCATTAAAGAAACATTCAAAAAAATGTGGGAAAGAGTCGGCTATGGTGGCAATACCGGCCATGATCAGAGAGTATATTATTTCAACACAAAAGAAATCATGGGCAATAAATTCGGTACTCAGAACCCCATCCCGTTCCGGGTTGTAGACAGAAATATTAATCTGGATATTGATATTTCTATCAGATGCAATGGAGAATATACTTATAAGATTGTTGACCCGATTTTATTCTATTCCAACGTATGCGGAAACGTTTCTGACAAGTATACAACAGATCAGATTGCTGGCATTCTCAAGAGTGAATTTCTGACTGCATTACAGCCTGCTTTCGCTAAAATTTCTGATCAGGGCATTCGTTATAGTTCTTTGCCGGGGCATACTGCTGAATTAACCGATGCAATGCAGACAACACTTTCTGAAAAATGGGAAAAAAAGCGTGGAATCAGAATTGATGTTGTGACAATTAATTCTGCAACCGCTTCCAAAGAAGATGAAGAATTAATAAAACAGGCGCAAAGATCCGGTATGTATCAAAATCCTGGTATGGCCGCCGCCGCTCTGACACAGGCGCAGGCTGATGCCATGAAGGCCGCCGCAAGCAACAGCAACGGGGCAATGATGGGCTTTATGGGGATGAATATGGCGCAGCAAATGGGCGGTCTGAATGCGCAGCAGTTATATCAGATGAATGCACAGCAACAGGCAAATCTTGCCGCACAGACAGCACCACAGCCAGCTCCTCAGCCAACACCAGCCAATCCTGCGAATGCATGGACATGCGCATGTGGAACAAAAAATACAGGAAAATTCTGTCTGGAGTGCGGTTCTCCTAAGCCACAAAATACAAATGGCTGGACATGCTCCTGTGGCGCATTTAATCAAGGAAAATTCTGTTCTGAATGCGGTGCAAAAAAACCTGCTGGCGCAAAGGTATACCGCTGTGATAAATGCGGCTGGACTCCGGAAGATCCTTCCAAACCTCCGAGATTTTGCCCCGAATGCGGTGATGTTTTTGATGCAAATGATCTCGTAGGCTAATATTCTAAATTACACATGATTAGGGAGGGCTTCTGAATGATTCGTTTTATACTTGGCGGATGCAGTACAGGTAAATCTACCCTGTTGATGCAATCTGTGCGGACAGATTTACAGAACGGAAAACAAGTGATGATTCTTGTGCCGGAAGAATTCTCGTTTGATGCTGAAAAAAGAATCTATGAAACATTGCAGTCCCGTCTGTTCAATCAGTTACGGGTCTATACTTTCCGGACACTCTCACAGGGAATTATTTATCAGTCCGGAAATCAAAATCAAAGCTATGCTTCAGAACAGGATAAAGTATTAATGCTTTATCAGGCTGTCCGCCGCTGTGAACGGGAAGGCGGTTTACAGGTATTATATAAAAATAATATATTAGATTCGCTTCCGGAACTGCAAAAGCTTGTCACTAAGCTGAGAAAAGAAGGCGTGACCGCTGAAAAGCTTCGGGATACTGCTCCGGCATTGGCTTCCGCTTCTGTGCAGCTTCGTGATAAGGCACAGGATATTTCTAATATTCTCTTTGCATATGATCAGATTTTGCAGGAACATGATCTATGTGATAACTTGAATGACTTGACACGTGCGGCTGAACTGGCCAGAGAACATGAATTTTTTGCTGATACCGTTGTTTATACTGATGAATTCGGCAGTTTTTCAGGCGATCAATATCAGATGCTCCAGATTATTATGGAACAGGCTTGTGATTTTCATATTGCAATTCGGGCGGAAAGCCCGACAAGCCGTCCTTCCGGGATCTATCACAATGGAAATCAGACATTCCGGGATCTTCGGAAAATGGCAGAAGAATTTGACCCGGATTCGATACAGATACAAGTTTGTGAGAAATATCAGCGTTCTGCATTTCCGGATCTGAAAGCTGCTGCATCATTTATTTTTCGTCATGGTGTCCATAAGGCAGAATATCAAAATCATATTCATATTTTGGCCGCAGAAGATCCTGTTTCTGAAATTGAATATATCTGTGCATCTATTTATCAGATTTTGCAGCAGTATCCTGATCTGCATTTGCGTGATATTGCCATTGCAGTGAAAGATCCGGCCACTTATCGGCCATTGCTGGAACGTGCGCTTTCCAGATATGCATTACCCTATGATATTGCGGCACGAAAGCCGATTCTGCATACAGAGCTGATCCGCTGTTTTCTGGCTTTGGCTGAAATATTGGCTTCTCCGGTGTGGCATACGGAAACGATCATGCGCTATCTGAAAAATGATTTTTCTGATTATGATCCGGAAGCAGTTTCCATGCTGGAACATTTCTGTTTTACATGGAGTATTGATAAAGATGACTGGAATCATCCATTTTTCAGTCCGGATGATGAAGTCATTTCAAAGCGAGCTGAAAAATTCGGCGGTCAGCTTTTGGAAGATCTTCGTGCTTCGCTCATGCAGGAATTGAGAACGCTCAGAAATCAATGTCAAGAGGCCAATGTTAGGCGGCTGTGCCGTGTGCTTTATCAGCATTTGCATCATAAAAAAGAATGCTATGAAGATAAATTCCAGATGATGGATATTCTTAGGCAGAAAGAATTTATCACTCTATGGAATATGCTGGGAGAAACGCTGAATACTGTTGTCAAAAATCTGGGCGGTGAATCTTTCTCTATGAAAGAATTATATCCTCTTTTGCTGGTTCTTCTGAAAAACAGTAGTTTTGCAACTCCCCCTGAAACGCTTGACAGTATCCGAATTATTGAAACGCTTTATGAATCAGTTACGATTCGTCTGAATGCACCTGCTGTAGTATTTGTTCCCGGCGTAACAGATACCATGTTTCCCGGAGAAATCCGGAATCGGGGGATTTTCACAGAGCAGGAACTCCGGGAACTGGAGCTTTATCATATTAAAATTTCTCATCTGCTTCCTGAGCTGTATTCTGATGAATTACTGATTATTAATAAAATCCTTGCCGCACCATCTGAGCAATTATTTTTAACATATCCTGCAATCAATGCAGACTATGAAAGCTCTGCCCCTTCTTCTATCATTGATGAATTGCTTCGGATGTTTCCGGAAAACTGCGGCATCTTGCAAAAGCAGGATGATATTTCACTGAATTATTATGCCTGGACAAAGGCGGCCGCCTATTTTCATTTTGTGAGAAATTTACGCACGCATGATGAAAAGCGCATGAAAGAAATCGCTTCTCTTAGGGCTTTGCTAGAAGACGGCGGCATTTATGCCGATCGTGTCCGGAAACTCATGGAAACAAAAACAGATCAGCCTGTAAAAACTTCTCCGGAAATCATGAAACAGCTGATCGGAGATAAGCTGATTCTTTCCCCTTCCGGAATTGAACAGTTCTATGATTGTCCCTTTGCTTATTTCTGTCTATACTGTCTTCATCTGTACACCCCTGAACGTGTACAGTTATCTGCCCAAAATATCGGAAACTTTGCACATTATTGTCTGGAACATATTCTCAGCAGATACCAGCAAGATTTTATTCATCTTTCAGAAGCACAGCTTAAAAAAGAAGTACAGGAATTATCAAAAGATTTCAGAACAGCTAATTTTTCTGCATCTGTCCGGAATGATGGCAGATTCCGCCTAAATTATGATATGAGTGGGAAAAGTGTGCTCCAGCTTTTGAAACATATGCAGGAAGAACTGCGAAAAACTCGATTTACCCCTGTTGCTTTTGAAGCCGTTCTTGATGAAAAAAGCGGTTTATCTCCGCTTAGTCTCCGGAATGGGGAAATTCTCTGTCGGGGCAAAATTGACCGGGTAGATATTTGTCAGGCTGATCAAGAAACTTATCTCCGTGTTGTAGATTATAAAACTGGCACTAAATTTCTGACACCTGAAAAGCTGGCAGATGGCCTTGATATGCAGATGCTTGTGTATCTAATGGCATTGGAACAAAATCAGGCATTTGGACAAACTCGTCCTGCTGGTGTGATGTATCTGCCCAGCGGTCAGCCAAAGCGAGATATTTATGAAGATCGGAAAGAAGATTCACGCTCTAAAGAAGAAATCTTACATGATTTTTATAGCATGAAGGGGCTTGTTCTTGAAAATGCTCTGCCTTATATGGAAGAAAATGAAGCCAGCCCTGTATTACAGGCAAAATCTAAAAAATTATTTTCCGTCACAGATGGACAGTTCCACCATCTGGAACAACATGTGACGAAAAAAATCTGTGATATGGCGGATAGACTTCATGCAGGAGATACCGCACCTGATCCATATTTATATCAAGAATTTTCACCATGTAGCTATTGCAAATTTGCTGATATCTGCGGTCATGCGGAAACAGAAACCAAAAAGAAAACAGATGAACAGAAAACAGAAGATCTGGAAACGGTATTTGAACAAGATCCAGATGATAAGGAAAATGGGGAGGAGTAATCATGCAGCTGACAGAACAGCAGGCACAGGCTGTAGATATTCGAAACAGGAGTATCATTGTTTCCGCTGCCGCTGGAAGCGGAAAAACACGGGTGCTTGTGGAACGTCTTTTTCGGATTCTGGCCGATCCTAATCCAGAAACAAGAGTGTCTGCGGATAGAATTATTGTTGTTACATTCACAAAAGATGCCGCCGCACAGATGAAACAGCGTCTTGCAAAACGGATTTCTGCGGAGCTTGACAGCATGACAAAAGAAACATTGCATACGCCTGAACAGGAAGCCGCCTATCATTGGCTGACAGAACAAAGAAGTGCCCTCGGCAGTGCTAAAATTTCAACGATTCATGCATTCTGTTTTGATATTATCCGTGAAAATGCAGATGAATGCGGTGTCTCTTCACAATTCAGCATTATTGAACCCGCAAAAGAGCATATTTATAAAAAAAATGCATTGCAGACGGTTCTGGAATCCTGGAGCAAAGAAAAACCGGAAGAAATGGAAATATTATTTCAATTTTTCTGTACCCGGAATGATTCTGAACTTGAAAAAGTCATTCTGTTGCTTTCAGATTATCTGGATTCACAGGCATTTCCTGAATATTGGCTGAAAAAAGCGGCGCAATTATGCAAAACATCTAATTTCTTTCTGCTTCATCAGATACAGAAGCATTTTGGCCAAGGTGTCCGGGATTGTATCAAAATTGCAGAAGCAAGCCGCAGTTTTGCCCAAGATGCGCTTATTTCACAGAATGATAATCCGTATGAAATACTTCTGAATGAAGATATTCAGAAAATGGAAGCCCATGGCATTTTTATTGAAAAATCAGATGAACAGAGCATTCTGCAATCTGCCCTGAGCAAAAAAGCAGAATTTTCTCCGCTCCCACGGATCAAAAAGACAACACCCGGCTTGAATGCCGCCAGTAAGGAAGCATTTCAGCAGATCCGGGATATGTATAAAAAGAAATATGATACATTAGTGAAATCTGATCTGCATCCGCTTCGTTATTATCATGAAGATGAAACGATTCAACATCAGGTAATCACGCTCCTGATGCAAATCACAGTACAGTATCGGGATGCCCTGTTTCATGAAAAACAAAAGCAGAGTGTACTCAGCTTTAATGATGCGGAGCGTCTGGTGCTGAATCTGCTCGGCCATATCCGGGAAGATGGCATATTAGAAAGAACGGCTCTTGCTGAAACATTATCACAGCAATATTGTGTGATCATGGTGGATGAATATCAGGATTCTAATAATAAACAAGATTGCCTGTTCAAATTATTATCTCAGGGTTGTGATATTTCCCAAGATGGCCAGAAATTATATTATGGTAATAATGTATTTCTTGTTGGTGACATGAAACAGTCAATTTATAGCTTCCGGCAGGCAAATCCTGAAAATTTCCAGAAAGCACTTGCGGACAGCATCCCTCTGGAACAATGTTCTGCTCAGGAAATGGCAAGAATCTATTTAAATCAGAACTTCCGCAGTGCAGCCGGAATATTAGATTTCATCAACAGGCTGTTCCGGTCTGTGATGTCCCGGCAATGTGGCGATATTGATTATGATATACATGAGCAATTAAATTTTGGTGCAGAAGCTTATCAAAATCTTTCTGCGGAATATCAGGGTGTCACGGTTGTGCTTCCCAAATCTGGCAATCTTAAACCTGAATGTGGTGATTTGCAAGCAGAATGCATTGCTGATCAAATTGCTGATATGATTGCTAAAAAAATTCCGGTTCTCCGGGAAGATGGAACAATTAGCCCCTGTCAGTATGGTGATTTCTGTATTCTGCTCAGATCTGTCAAAAAATATAGCAAGGCCTTTTCAGAAGCATTCCGAAAAAGGGAAATGCCTTTCAGCTGTGAAGATGAAAATGGTTTCCTGACACTGCCTGAAATCCGGCTGATCTGGAACTTGCTCCGGATCGTAGATAATCCGATGTCAGATATTTCTATGGCCAGTGTTCTATTATCACCTGTCGGCGGTTTTGTGCCGGAAGATCTGGCCATGCTCAAATTGACCGGAACAGGCAGAAGATTATATTTACAGATGCGGAGCATTGAAACACAAGATTCTGTTCTTGCTAAAAAATGCCGCCTGTTTCTGGAACAGCTGAAACAAATGCGTGATATTGTTGAAAGATTGCCGCTCGAAACCTGCATTTATGAAATCTATGAAATCACAGATCTGCTGTCTTTGCAAAGCCTTTATGAAAATCCGGAACAGCGCAGAGAAAATCTTGAATTCTTCGCACAGCAAGCACGGAATTATCGGGAACATGCTGATCTGACCGCACAAAGCTGTTTAAGCGGCTGGCTTCGATATCTGGAACATCTGAGCGAAAGTGAAGAAACTTTTTATTCTAAAAATGGCTTTTCTGCAAAAACGGATTCGATCTCTGTCAAGACGATTCATAAATCAAAAGGCCTGGAATATCCGTTCATCTTCCTGACACATACCGAACGGGCTTTTAATAAGCGTCCCAAACTTCCCCCGGTGCTTCCGGATGAAAGCGGTCTTTTAGGTCTTCAGATGATTGACAGGGAACGCTACTTGAAAATTAATACAGCTGCTTATCAATATTGCCGGAGAATTCATGATCAGAAAGAACGCAGTGAAGAAATGCGGCTGCTTTATGTTGCTATGACCCGTGCGAAACAAAAGCTTTTTCTGGTTATGGATCATATCTATACTGGATGCAAACCGAAGACGCATATTTGTAATATAGGCGAACTGCTTTATGAAAAGCCGGATCTTGTGCCGATTCTTGCCGCAGAAGCCAATAGTATGCAAGATTGGATTTTGCAATATTTACTATCTTCTCCAGAAGCTCCAGCATTAAAAAAAGCCATGGATGGGAATCAGACAAATCATTCTTCTATAGCAGAATATTTTGTATGGAATGTAGATACCCCATTGCAATCCGGCAAACCAGAACAGAAATCTGAAATGCAAACTTCTCCGGATGAGGAGATGCTGAAACAGATGCAGGCACAACTTGCTTATCATTATGATGAGCATCAGGCAATTTTGCCGTCAAAATATTCTGTGACACAGCTTTCCAATGCAGAAGCCGGCATTTCGGCTGAAATTCCTGATTTCATGAATGAAGACGAGGAAGGCGTTCAGAGAAAACTACAGGGCACGGCTCGTGGTACTGCTGTTCATAAGATCATGCAGTTTCTGGATTTTTCTGCTGGTGCAGAAAATTTAAAAGAAGCATTGAATCTCTTACAAGAAAGCGGTATTCTGAATACAGTCGAACGCAAGGCCGTTCGCCCCGGAAAACTTCAGGCATTTTTTGAAAGTGATTTCTATCAAAGAATTGCTAATTCTGATCAGATTCAGAAAGAAAAATCCTTTTTTGTACGGCTGGGGGAATTGCCCTTGCCTGAAACTTCTATTCTTCATCAGGATTATGCCGGAACAGATGGCATCTTGAGAGGAACTGTCGACCTGCTGTTTCATGAGCCTGATGGCTGGGTGCTGGTGGATTATAAAACCGATCACTGTCGAACCCCTCAGGAATTACTGGATAAATATAGTTTACAGCTGGGATTATATCAGAAAGCATTGCAGTTGATTTTGGATCAGCCAGTAAAACAGGCCTATTTATATTCTTTCGATCTGGATAAGGCTCTGGAAATAGATCTAAATCATATTAATTATCCTTGATCAGAAAATCAAAAATGAGTTCACCTGAAAAAAGTGAACTCATTTGCGTTTTATTTTTTCTTGTAATAAAAATAGATCCTGAAAAGAACGATCAAAATGCACAGGATTGTCACACCCGTATCAGCAAAAACAGAAAGCCACATATTCGCAAATCCGGCAAAGCCAAGAAGCATGATGATTAATTTCACAGCCATTGCAATGAAAATACAAAGCCGTGCAGTTTGATTCACACGCTGTGCAATCTCCATAGCTGTGACAATATTTTGAGGATCAGAATGCATCAATACCAGATCAGCGGCTTCCATAGCGGCATCTGCTCCGCTTCCCATAGCTGCGCCGACATCTGCACCAGACAGCACAGGAGCATCATTGATTCCATCGCCTACAAACATGACTGCTCCATGTGCATCACGGATCTTTTGCAACCAGACAGGTTTTTCTGTCGGGAGCAGTCCGGCATGTGCTTCCTGTACATGCAATTGTTCCGCAATAGATTCCGTATGTGCAGGACTATCACCAGTCAGCATGACAGTATAAATCCCACGGCGATTTAATTCTGAAATCGTTTCTTCTGCATGTTCTTTCGGCGCATCACTCAGCACCAGACGACCATAATATTTTCCATCCACAGCAACATAAACACAAGTACCATCTACAGCTTCTTCCGGATAAGAAACATCCAGTTCCTGCATTAATTTTTCATTACCGCAGGCAACCTGCATTCCATTCACAATTCCCATAATACCACGCCCAGCCAATTCACGCACCTGTTTTGCATCAGGATAATCAATCTGCTGTTCCTGCATGTAAGCAAGAATGCTTTTTGCTGTCGGATGAGAAGAATAACTTTCACAGGCGGCACAAATCCGGAATAATTCTTCTGTTTTGCAATGTACGGTTTCGGCCTGTGTCACAGTAAAATTTCCCTTTGTGAGCGTCCCTGTCTTATCCATTACAACAGCCTTGATATTTACCAATGCTTCCAAAGATATGCCCTCTTTGAACAGAATGCCTTTTTCTGATCCTGCTCCGATTCCTGAAAAGAATGCCAACGGCACACTCAGCACGAGCGCACAAGGACAGCTGATCATCAAGAAATTCAATGCTGTATAAATCCAATGAGACCAGTTTCCTGTGATCACAGAAGGGATCACAGCAGTCAGAACAGCAATTCCAACTACAACAGGAGTATAAATCCGGGCGAATCTAGTAATAAATCGATCAATCTTAGGTTTTCCGGCGGCGGCATTTTCTACACTGTCGAGCACTCTGGAAACAAGCGAATTTTGAAGATTGGCAGAAGCCTCCAGCTCCAGCACACCATTGAGATTAATACATCCGGACATAACCGAATCACCGGGATGCACTTCTACCGGAACAGATTCACCTGTCATGGCGGAAGTATCCAGACTGCTTTTTCCTTTTTTGATGATACCATCAACCGGAATTCTGTCACCAGCTCTGACAAGCAGAAGATCTCCGGCCTGTACGGTTTCGGCTGGAATCGTGCGGATATCTGTCCGGCTGAAAATTTTCTGTACGGTTTCAGGTCGCATATCAATAGCATTCATAACAGATTTCCGGCTTTTTTCCACAGCAAAATGCTCAAATAATTCACCAAGGCGATAAAACAGCATGACCCCTGCGGCTTCGGCTGGTTCTCCTATGGCCATTGCGCCAATTGTTGCGATACTCATTAAAAAATTTTCATCAAAAATCTGTCCTTTGCGCAGATTTTTTACAGAATTCAAAAGTATTTCCCAGCCCATGAGCAAATATGCTCCTGTGAGGAAAATCCATGAAAGGGGCTTACTTCCTGAAAGCCAGCTGATCAGAATACCGATCAGGAATAATACTGCACCAATTGCGAATACAATTAATTCAGAATGATTTTCTGTTTCTTCTGTTTTCTTTTTTCCTGCCTGACGAGGGGTATAAATCACACCTTCTGTGATATGATCTGTTGTCTGGCGGATCTGTTCCAGGAGCATATCTCCATCTGTCAGATCTGTAATCATATGCAGCTGACCGGACGCATAAGATAAATTTGCTGACAGAATGCCATTCATCTGCCGGATCGCATGTTCAATTTTAGTGGCACAAGCGGCACAATCAATATTTTTGACATCATAGACAAATTTTATTCCATTGGGTACTTCTTGGGGCTGTTCGGGTTCTTTTTCAGATTCAGGAAGATAATCACAGCAGTGACAATTTGGATCACTGCAACGGAATTTTTGCATTTCAGCGGCATAATCTTTTGCATGATGATGACCAGCATGTGCTTTATCTAATATTTTAACACCATCATCAATAGCAGTGGCGGCATTCTGGACACGTTCCAAAAGATGATCTGTATTTGTTACTGTCAGATGCAGTTGTTGATTGGAGAAAGAAAGGCGCACAGCTTCCACACCGTCAAGCCCTCTGAGGGCATCTTCTATTCTGACGGCACAGCGAGGACAATGTAAATGTTCTGTTCTATAAATCACTTTCATAGTATTCATGCATACCACTCCCGGCATATATTTGAATATTTGAACGAATGTTCAAATATATCATAGCATAAAATCAAGAATTTGTCAAGCCTTTTCTGAAAATTTTCAAAAAAATCTGCCCTCCTGCGGAGAGGGCAGAAAAACTTATTTTTTGAAAAATCCAAATAAGCCTTTTTTCTTTTCTTCTTTCTTTTCAGCAGGCGGAGGCGTTTCCACAAGGCCGGGGCGTTTCCAGAATGGCTCGCCGCTTCCTGCCCATTCTTTGCCAAGCGGATTCTGATAATCAATATATTCAAGATTCAATCCACGGGCATAGGGCATAACAGCCTGAGACAATTCTATTTCCAATGCTTTCTTTTCTTCCTCTGTGGACTTGCCATTCCAATCAAGAACAATCAAGAAATGACGGCGGATCTCTTCATCTCTGCGGATCGTCCGGAGATATACCGCATTGACCAGATCTTTCTGTTCCAGTACAACAGCAATCTGATCCGCAAGATCCTGCGGCCAGATTTCCGGTTTGGTAACAATAATTTTTCCGCTGTCCTGATTCAGCGTCGTGACCGGAACATTATCAATTGCACCAGATGCATATTTTCCGGCAATATCCAGCAGCTGCCTATCAAGAAGCATAGCCGCACCGCTTCCGGGATTGATAATCAAGCCAAACAGATCTTTATTTTCTTCAAGAATTTTTTCAAAATCGCCAAATCTGACAATTCTGGCTTTTTCATATTCCTGCGGATTTGCCTGCTTCAAACTATAGAGATCTGTGAAAATCATAAGCAGATCTTTATTATCATCCGGGGAATGATAAATACCAGGTTTTTCCGGCTCTGTTTCCGTCTGTCCATGAATCGGAAGAAAGAAAGCGGAATGATAAATTTCTTGAAAAACATCTAATTCAGAATTGCCATCAGCACGGTTGAATCTGACATCCTGCATCAGACATAAAATTTTTCCTGTCACAGTCGGATTCAGCACCGGACGCTGCACCAGTGGCAAAGATGTATAATCTGGCACAGGAATTAATCTTGCCAGCGGAATAGAAACAGGTTCTTGTTCATTGTCAATAACAACTCTTGTGACACCGCAGCGATAAAGCTCTGCAAACAGAAATGTTCTATGCTCTGCCTTGTTTTCAATTTCTTTCAGAATCATGTGCTTTTTGCGCATTTCGTCAATAAAGGCCTGATAATAATCCTGATCAGAGAACAGATAAGCTGTGATCTGGTTTTCATCCTTGGCTAAAAAATAATGCTTGGTCGCCGGACAAAAAGCCGCCCAAATCAAATCTTGTGTTTTCACAAGCTGTAAAATTTGATCCGTCAGTGATTTGCGTTCTGTTGTTTCTTTTGTTTTATTTAGCTGTACAATCAGCTCCTGAATGGCTGACATATAAAATTACCCCCCTGATATTTTTCATGTTTTTTCATGATGATTTTATTATAGCACATTTTCGGCTGTACGTCAAGTATTTCTCTCTGGTCTGGATCACAATTTGTCCATAAAGCCTATTGCATTTTGACAAAGAAAATGTTATAATATATATATCTCACAAAAGAGGAAGGAAGATTTGAATTTCATGTCAATAACACAATCCCGAACCATGCGGCTACAGCTTCGTCAGCCGACGCTGCAAAAGATGCTGGGAGAAATTCAGAAAGCTGTAAACGGCAAGAATGAAATTATTTTCCGTGTCCTGCTGGCCATTCTTGCGGGGGGGCACATTTTGCTGGAAGATATGCCGGGCGTTGGAAAAACAACGCTTGCGCTGGCAATTTCCAGAACGCTGAATTTATCCTGTAAACGTATTCAGTTTACCCCTGATGTTCTGCCTACAGATGTAACAGGCTTTACTATGTATCAGAAAGAGCAGGACAGATTTGTTTTCAAAAAAGGGGCTGCTTTCTGCAATCTTCTGCTGGCAGATGAAATTAACCGCACATCCAGCAAAACACAATCTGCACTTCTGGAACTGATGGAAGAAGGAGCTGTTACAATGGATGGTGTAACATATGAACTCCCAAAGCCGCATATTGTGATTGCCACACAAAACCCTATTACTTGTGTCGGAACGCAGAAACTTCCGGAATCACAGCTTGATCGATTTTTAGTTCGTCTGTCTCTGGGGTATCCTGCACCAGAACATGAAATTGCACTCTTGAAAGCAAGGCAGACATCTGACCCATTGGAAGAAATCCAGCAAACGGCAGATGTTTCAGAACTGCTGGCACTCCGGCGAGAAGTGGAAGAAGTATATCTTAATGATGCGATTTATCAATATATTGTTGATCTGGTACAGGCAACGAGAAAGCATCCGCAAGTCCGGCTTGGGATCAGTCCCCGTGGATCGCTGGCACTGATGCAAATGTCAAAAGCTTGTGCTTATGCACAGGGAAGAGATTACCTGCTTCCGGATGATATCGCATTTGTATGTGCAGATGTATTCGGCCACAGGCTTTTGCTTCATGGCACAGATGACAGTGCAGAAAAATCCTGCCGGATTGTAAAAGAAATTCTGAAAACTGTGCCAATCCCCGAAATGGGGTGATTTTATGCTGTTTGTAAAACTGCTGTATCTGATACTGCTGGCAGGACTGACGGTTTTCTATGTATTATATATTGATTCTCTTGCATTGATTTTATTAATCTGTGCGCTGATTCTGCCTGTGCTTCTGAAAATCGCTTTAATCTGGCTAAAACTGACAACACATGTGTCTTTGCATAGTGCATTTTCTTCCTGTACAGTGAATCAGACGATTCCTGTTTCTGTCAGGATTGAAACAAAATGCCCTTTATTTTTTCCGAAAGCACATGCATCTGTGAAAGTCCGGCATGGATTCGGAAAAAAAGAACAGCCGATCCGGCTTCAATTTCCCTTACATGGGAAAAATATTACTATGCTGACATTCTATGTCAAAGCAGAATGTTGCGGCATGATACAGATCAAAATTTCTAAAATCAGTGTTCTGGATTATTTTCATCTGATGCATACGAATCTAAAAAAGCAAAATGCCGAAATGGAAATTTTAGTTCTTCCAAAGCAAATAGATCTGTCTTTGCAGGAAACAGCAGAATCTGTTTATTCTCCAGACAGTAATATTTATGATAATCGTCCGGGAGATGATCCCTCTGAAATTTTTAATATCCGGGAATATCATCCGGGTGATGCAGTCAGCCGGATTCATTGGAAACTCAGTTCTAAATCTGATAAAATATTTATCAGGGAATTTGGCTATCCGATTGAGAAGCAAGTTCTTGTGATTGCAGAATATCTCCCGAATTCTGCGGAAGGATTGGCCTATATGAAACAGGCGCAGGCCTTTTTGACAGTTCTGTATTCTCTGACAGCAGAACTCTGTCAGAAATCAAAATTGATATTCCATCTGGCCTGGTATGATGAACGGCAGGATAGATTAATTTATCAGCAAATTTCTTCGACTGAAACTCTGACAGATATTTTCCGGGAGCTGTATCATGCATTGCGGCATATGACACTGGACACGCAAATTTTAAGAGATGGATTGGCAGGACAACAATATTCTTCTGTCACACTGCTCACAAATGATTCCAGTGGTGAATTGCTTCCCGTTCTGGAGCGGCAGATAGAAGCAGCACAGAAAAATCTGATTATGATTTCTTCTCAAAAATCCGCCTTGCATTCAGATACCGTGACAATGCATCTGATTTCCCCGGAATTGCCGGAAGATGCTCTTTCTGGCATTATTATTTAAATCTAATAAGAATAGAGGTGTTATGCGTGAAAGAACAGATTTCAGAAAGTGGTATAGAAATTGAAAATACGCTTTCGATGTCTCTTCGTAGTGAGTATACAGGCCGGAATCAACTCTGGCTGATTTTTCTGACATTTGCAGGAATATTCAGCAGTGTATTTACCTTTCTGACCATGTTTTCCCCTGTATATTCTCCGCCAGTGCTGGTATTATTTCTATTGGCTGAAACAGGATTTTTTTCTTTTTTTATTCTAAAAGGCCGAAAAGGATCGGGCATGATTCTCATCACATTATTATTATATTGCTTTCTGCTGCTATGGCAAAAAAAGCGCATTTCCAGCGGTATGATGTATTTGACAAATACGATCTGTCAGACGATTTATATGACAGATTGGGAATATTTTACCCCTTCGGCAGAAAATTCTGAAATCACAAGCGTGACTTGCTTACTATGCTTTCTTACTGTTCCCATCGTCTGCATGGTATGTTATGCAGTGCTGAAATATCAGAATTTTTTCTTGAGTTTTCTGGTGACATTTCCGTTTGCAGAAATCGGCTTATTTTTCGGGATCGTTCCTGATCATTTTTTTGCGGCAATGCTGGCTTCTTTCTGGTTTTCTATGCTGGCAGTACAGATGGCCAGTTCCGGTATTACACAGAATGGCGGAAAAACCGGATTTCTCCGGAGGAAAAATGCATTTTTCCCTGTTTCCGGTATGCGCTTCATGCTATCAGAAATCACAGGCATTTCTATATTTCTGTTCTTGCTGATATTATTTTTCACAACGGAACAGACTGTGAAATTGACAGATTATCAGCGTCCTGAAAAAATCAAACAGATGAGAACGGATTTTCAAAATTATGTTTCTTCTCATAATTGGACAGATTTCACCCTTCTGGAACATTATGGTGATGAGCAAAGTCTCCCGGATGGAAATCAGATTCAGCTGGGAGAACTGGAAGAAAAGATTTATGAAAATACGCCTGTGTCAAATATCTCTTTCTCTGATAATCCGGAAAGCCGGATCTATCTGCGCTATCGGACAGGGCATGTCTACACGGGAAGAAGCTGGACATTGCTCCCAGCAGAAAAATATCAGGAAACAGCTATTTTTTCTGATCTGGATTATTATCCCCCGGAATTTCTATATGCATCCGTAGCCGCTCAGAAACAGATACAAATGTCTCTGTATCATACAACTGGCATTCTGACACAATGCATTCCCTATGGATTTCAGAAAAATAAAAATATTCTCTGTTCTCCGGATGATGCAATCAAAACAGAAACAAGTATCTATGTTTTTGGCGGTGGGCAAAATTATGAAGATTATTTCTTAAATCCTGCATTAGTGCAAAAATATCGCACAGGCGATTTATTGCCTTTCTGTGATGCGGAAACTATTTCGATCTTATCAGGCCTCTTGACAGGAAAAGAAGAAAATAAAATCTGGATGACAGAAGAACAGCCAGGATTTAAAAAAACGCATCCTTCCAAAGCAGCAGAAGCAGCGATATTATGCGGCAGTTTCTATGATGATTTTGTCTATGATACAGAAACAGCCGTCCCCGATACCCCTAGTATGGCCGCTGTCAGAAATCAATATGCTTTCCTATGGGAAAATTTTGATGCTAGGAATGCTTCACCAGAAGAAATAATATTATTATTACAAAGCATTCGTGATCAGATCTGTAAACAAGTCAGCTATACACTCGCACCCGGAAAAACGCCCCCTGATCGGGATCATGTAGCCTGGTTTCTTCTGGAAAATCAGAAAGGCTATTGTGAACATTATGCCACTGCCGGAACGATTCTGGCAAGAATGGCCGGTATTCCTGCCCGTTATTGTGAGGGCTATATGATTGATTGTTCCCGTCCGGGCGTTCTGCATCTGGAAGAAACTGATAGCAGATCTATATTAACATCTGAAATTCTTGATAGCAATGCACATGCTTGGACAGAAATCTATCTCAGTGGGATTGGCTGGATTCCATTTGAATTTACTTTTTCTTATTTTTCATCCCCTGCTGTGCAGATAGAAACCCAGCCCATAACAGAAGCTAAACATAGCATTATCATGACAGAACCCATTGTAACAACTCCTACAACTCCCGTAACAGAGCCCCCTGCACCTGAACCAGTAGAAAAGATTTCTACTCATTATCTAATTTTATTTATAATTCTAATCACAGCAGCAATTCTATGCACAATGATTTTGATTTTCAGAATTATTAGATTAATCGCTCTGCGCCGTCGGGAAGATGCTATTTCTCAGGATGATAAAAAAGCCGCTGCTAAATATGTTTATCAATATCTGACGGAGCTGATGCAAGAATGTGGTGTCCAGACAAAAACCACAACCATCGGCGAACTTGTCAGCAATGCAGAACAGCAGTGTTCTGAATATTTGCATAATTATAGTATTTCCGCCGCTGTGCAGCTGGGAGCAAAACTGCGTTATAGTCCTCATCCGACAACCAAAAGTGAATTGCTATATCTGTATCGCACATCCAAAGAACTTGCGGATAGTATGTATGAAAATGCAGCATTTTTCCGTAGATTTTATTTGAAATGGTTAAGGCATTATTTATAATTAAGGAGTGATTTGCATGTTCACAAAACTGAATCTTAAAAATTTTTGGTACACAAATCTAATATCCATCATTACGCTGGCAGTTGGTGCACTTCTGACTGCCAAACCGGATATTATTACAACTGTCTGTAAATTTGTGGGGAGGCTGGGCATACTGGCCGGCATCATTCTGCTAATTTTATATGCTATCCCTAAGACATGTACACCTGAAAAACGCAGTTATGGCATTCTGTTTCTTGTGGCTGGTCTGCTTTTATGTCTCATTCCCGCATTGCTGAAATTCTTGATCCCTGTGCTGTTTGGCGGATGGATTCTGACTAGCTCTATTTCTGGCATGTATCGGAATTTTTCATTCCGTCATCATGTTTCTAATTGGCAGATTGGTTTTATATTATGCACACTAAGTGCCATATTATCAATTTATATTATTACAAGACCCATCACTGCTATGAATGAAACTGTAAAAATTATCGGGATTGGCTGCATGATTCATGCTGTGCTCAGAATTGTTTCCTCTGTTCTTGGCCGGAATGGATACAAAGCCGCAGAAGAAGAATATATTGATACAACACTTGAGGAGTAATCTATGAAATATAAATTTAATTTCGGGTTTCATGCTTTTTCCGTGCCGTCTGTTGTTGTGGATAATCTGATCAAACTGGCCAGAGAAACAGATCTGAAAGTCTTGCTATATTTGCTTCGCCATCCGGATGAAAACCGGACAGCCGCACAGATTGCATTATTTCTCCGAATCAGTGAAGAACAGGCTTCTGAAGCTCTTGAATTCTGGATTAATTCTAATATTCTCCAGGAAAAAACAGAGGAAAAAGCAAAGCCCGTGCCGGAAATGGCATTTACAGCTTCATTATTGGAAGAACCAAAACCAGAAGAGATAAAAAAAGAAATATCCTCTGCATCAGAAAAAAAATTTACAGAGTTTACTTCCGGCATGATGGAAAAATTAAGTATGCAGGAAATTGCAGATATCATAGAACAGTCTGCGGAATTAAGAAAATTAAAACGTCTGGCAGAAAATCAATTCTTCTATGGGAAAAATGCTTTGCAGGTGCGTTCTTTGGTCTGGATGCATGAATATCTCGGACTTTCTAATGATATTATCATGCTGCTTTTGCATTATTGCTATGAAATTAATAAATTCTTCCCGGCGTATATTACAAAAATCGCTTATGACTGGTGGGAGAATGAAGTAATTACTCCCGAAGAAGCAAATATTAAAATCGAACAGCTGAAAGCTAAAAATTCTTATGTAAATTATATTTATCGCCTGTTTGAAATGGAAGCCCGGCCTACCAAAACACAGAAAGAATTTATTCATAAATGGCAGGAAATGCAATTTTCAGAAGAAATGCTACAATATGCCAGAGATCTGAATGTAGAGGCAACCGGAAAATTAAATTTTAAATATATCGATCGCATTCTGACAAGCTGGAAACTGGATGATATTGCAACGGTAGACCAAGCCCGGAGAAAACGTGAAATCTATTTACAGCAGCTCGCACAGGAAATTAAAAATAAAAAGAAAAAGAAGAAAGAGGAAATGCTGAGTCAAAAAGATGTTGTCAAAAAACAAGAATGGGCGGAAATTGATGATTATTTGAGTATTGTAAATCAATTCAGTGAGGATGATGACTGATGAAACAACAGATTTTTGATGAAGCCATGAGACATATTTCAGAACGGCGCATCAGCGCAAAAACAGAAAATGAACGGCGTTATGAGGAAATCAATAAAAAAATTCCCCAGATTGCAGAAATTAATTATCAACTTGCACAGACCTCTGCCAGAATTCTCCAAGGCGAAAATCTGGAAGTCCTGAAACAACAAAATCTTCAAGCACAAAAATTATGTGAACGCCTGCTTGTTAATCATGGCTATCCGGCAGATTATCTCAATATTCATTATACCTGTCCTAAATGTCAGGATACTGGATATTATAACAGCGGCTACTGCTCCTGCCTTGAAAAAATGATTGTTTCTTTAAGTACTGCCAATATGAATAAAAATGCCAAAATGAATCTTTGCCGATTTGAAGATTTTTCTCTGGAATATTACCGAGGTGTCACAGAAAAAAATGAACTCGGTCAGGAAATGGATTGTTATGCCGTCATGAAGCATATTTTTCAGTATTGCAAAAATTACGCTACTAATTTTAATCTGTCTTCTGAAAGTTTACTATTTTATGGACGGGCAGGCGTGGGAAAAACACATCTTTCACTTTCGATTGTTTCAGAAGTGATGACCAGCGGTTATGATGTGATTTATGGCTCTATCTGTGATCTTGTTTCAAGAATCGAAAGAGAAAAATTTCACAATGGCACGGAGGACACTCTAAAAACATTGATCGAAGCAGATTTTTTAGTGCTGGATGATCTGGGAACAGAATTTCAGTCTCAATTCAATGTTTCTGTTATTTATAATATTATCAATACCAGAATTAATTATCATCTTCCTACTATTATTACTGCTAATATGGGCAATACAGAGATTGCTTCAAAATATGATCCCCGGATTGTTTCCCGGCTGTTTGCATCTTATAAATCTATGCACTTTGTGGGGAAAGATATTCGTCTGCTGAAAAAACAGCGTTCAGGCTGAAATCAAAAAAAAGTCCAGCATCTGCTGGACTTTTGATTATTCATGATAAATATATGTATCAAGACGGCTTTCGAACTCTGTCACTGGTAGTGGTTTATCAAAAAAGAATCCTTGTGCCAGATTACAGCAATTTTCCCGAAGCAGTTCAACCTGTTCTTTTGTCTCTACACCTTCTGCAATGCATTCAAGTCCCAGTTCCTGCGCCATAGCGATTACATGGCGGAACATGATGGCTTTCAGACTTTTGTCATCATCCTGTTCTGTCGGAAGAAAGCTTTTATCTACTTTCAGAACATTCCAAGGAATTTCTTTGATTAGATTCAGCGAAGAATAGCCTATGCCAAAATCATCCACAGATGTTGAAATTCCTGTTTTCTGAAGGCCATACACAACACGCTTCAGATCTTTAAATTCTACATCCGTTGTTGTTTCTGTGAGTTCGATCTCAATATATTCATGTGGAACATGATTTCTGTCAATAATTTCAAGAATATGTTCCAGCAGATCCATATCTGTCATATGTCGGCGTGACAGATTGACAGAGATTCTGACAACATGTCTCCCTTCATCCAGCCAGCGGCGAATATCCCGGCACACATGTTCCAGCATATAGAAATCCAATGTACAAATATCCATCCCCTGCTCCAGAACAGGAATAAATTGAAACGGCGGAATCAGTTTGCCGTTATGTTTCCAGCGGCATAAAGCTTCTGCACCTGCAATTTCATATCCTGTCAGGGAAATTTTAGGCTGATAAAATACTAGAAATTCTTCATTCCGGATGGCTTCCGGAAACAGATTTTCAATTTCTACATTTTTCTTTTTTCGTTCCAGCATTGCAGAATCAAAGAAAACAACATCCTGCATATCTTGATAACGTGCATTATAACAGGCAAGACTAGTTTTATCTGTCAGATCTGTAGCAACTTTTAGATCATCCTCATGCCGGATGATATAAACGCCGGCGGTCGCTGTCACAAGAACCCTGTCTTTTGTATCATCATGATAGAAAATTCCAATGCCTTCTAAAATTTTCAAAACCAGATCCATATTTTGCTCTTTGACGAGTACAGCAAAATTATCACCACCAACCCGGCAGATGATTTCCCCCTCTTGTGTCAGCATTTTTTGAATCTGCATTGCATAACGTTTCATGACAAGCGTTCCTTTTTCACGGCCAATTTGCTGATTGATCACGGAAAAATGTTTCAGATTAAAGAAAATGCCAACATATCCCACAAGGCCGCCATTTTTCATAAGCTGTGCAACATGTCGTTCATAATAACGAATATTTGGCATATCAAGTGCATGATCATAATACATGAGCTGCTCTGTCAGTCCGATCAGCAAAGCACGGCTGTTAAATACAGAAAGCATATGAATCAGAAAATCTATTTTTTCCTGCTGTTCTTCTGTCCATTTTGATCCGGTTTCAGCATGGATATGATAGATCATGATACTTGTATCATTTATGACAAATCTTTTACAGATTTCTTCTGCAACCGGTTTTGATTGATACAATAGGAAATTTTCCCCTATTCGTGCAGCTTCTTTTTGTTCAGAAATAAAATGTTCAGCAGAGATCTGACCGATCTGCAAAAGCTGACACAATGGGCGCAATACTTCCTGTAATTCAGAAACACCCAGATCTCTCCTCTGTTCCATCGTTTTCAAAAATGTCTCTAATGCAATGATATATTCTGTTTGATTCACGAAAATTCCCCCTACCTATCAAATTTTAAATTTCGGCTGCTATTTTATGATGTGCTTTCTTGATTTCATACATACGGGTATCGCCTTCATGAATAAATGCATCAATATCATTAATATTGCCGGTAGTTTCTGCAATCCCTACACTGATTGTCACATTCAGCCCTTCCCGGCTGAAAGTATTTTGAATTTCATACTCCAGCTGATGGCATTTTTTCTCTGTTGTTGTTTTATGATTGCCTTCTATGATTAATGCAAATTCATCTCCGCCGAGCCGTGCCGAGATCGTTCCGGGAAACAGATTTCGAATAATCTGTGAGGTTTTAATCAGCACTTCATCTCCCTTGGCATGGCCAAAATGATCATTTACAGCTTTGAAATGATCCAAATCCATATAAAGCAATGTCATAGGACGAGCGGCATTCTGACTCAGGAAATTATAAAAATATCTTCTGTTATACATGCCCGTCAACATATCTGTATTAGCGGCTTCAATAATAGAACGTTCATAAGCTCTTTGATAAGTAATATCCTGCATCATCAGGAAATAACCTGAAATATTATCAAAAAAATCTCTGATTTCCTGTTCTCTGACAATGAAATATCTTACTTCACCATCTTCGCATATCATCTTGCATTCCTGAATCCGGGAATGTTGTTTATCATCCTTGCTCCCTTGATTCACAGGTAGCAATGCCTTTTCTTTCCAGGCATGATAATCAAAATTTTCTGATTCTGTTCCTTTTGCATTAGAAATTTCTTCAAAAGCATTATTCATTCTGACAACTTTCCAATCTTCTGAAAAAATGACCATTGGAAAAGGAAGATTTTCCACCAGAATAGAAAGTTCAATCCCCATGTTACTGAAATTCGTCACATCATGGCCAATGCCCACCGTACCGAATACATTTCCATACATATCATAAACCGGCGTTTTATATGTTATAAACTGCTTCATGCCGTCATGTGTTTTAACAGGTTCATCACAGATATAGGTCTTTCCCGTACTGATAGCAATTTCTTCTGATTCTGCGCAAGCAAATTCGCCGCTTCCTTCTGCTGGACGGGGAACATCCCAAATATAAAAATGATCTTTTCCCTGCACATCTGCCTTAGATTTATGAACAATCTCTGTAAACATATGATTCACCAGCATATGAATCCCATCAATGCGCTTATACCAGAGCATATCCGGAATGCTATCAATTGTAGTCAAGAGCGTATGTTCATAAAACCAAGCATCAAAGCGATCTTTAAGATGTTTCAGCAGGCGTTCAAAGCGCATCTGCACAATTTCAAGACTTTCTCCGGCTGGCCAGAGTGCTTCCAGCTGATCAAGATATTCTGTCACATCAGCGGCATGACCGCAATAAATCAGAAACAGATTTTTCTTTTTCAGCGCAGCGGCCTGTTTTAACAAAGAACTTCTATCTGTCAGAAATGCCGCTGTCACATGATCCGGAATCAGTGTTTTCTTATCTTTAAAAGGAAGAAACTCGCCTTTGATATCTTTAGGAAAGGGGGTCTGTATCACAGCCTGTTCTACAGCTTTATCATACATTCCTAAAAAAATTTTAATTTGGAAATCAATCATTATCATTCCTCACTTCTTATTTATTATCATTTTGACGGCATGGCCTCTTTTCTATTATCATAACATGAAATAGAGCATTTGTCAATCTGTTTTTCGGTAAAATTTTTGACTTGACAAATCAAAAAAAATCATGTATAAGATAAAATAATATAAAAATGATTGAAAAATATCTTGACATTTTAATAAATATATGATATAATAAATTTGTCAGTTTAGGTTGGCAGGGCAATCAAAACAGATATCTGCTGAAAGATGTAACAAGAGTAGAGGGGGCGTGTCACTCCCATCTATAGTAGATGTGAAAAAATCGCATCGAACAGCGAAGAAAACATTTAATAATATTTTTCATGACATAATAATTCTGTGAGCAGGCGATACAGCTGCGTGAACGTTTTAGTTTACGAGGAAAGTCCGGGCATCACAGGGCAGGATAGCTGCTAACAGCAGCCGGGGGCGACCCTAGGGATAGTGCAACAGAAAAAAGACTGCCGTTTTTCCGGCGATGGTGGAATGGTGAGGTAAGAGCTCACCGGAGCGCAGGAGACTGCGCTGCCGTGTAAACCCTATCCGATGCAACGCTTATGGTACAATGTTGTCAACGTCTGCCCGGCGGACAGCTTTTGTAAAAGCGGCTTGAGCCATGCGGCGACACATGGCCTAGATAAATAGCTGTACACGACAGAACCCGGCTTACTGTCTGGTCACAGAAAACGGACGGCTTTCCCGTCCGTTTTTATTTTAACAAAAGAAGGTGATTTTTTTGAAATTATATGCAATCTTGCCGATATTTCTCTGTCTGCTGACAATGACCGGCTGTGATTCTCAGCCAGATCAAGAAGAAATTCCATCATTTCCGGTTTTCAAAGACTTGCCACTTCCCGATGTATTTGCCGAAATTCCGGAAAATTATCAGGCTGTATCCTCTGGAACTTATCAAAAATATTATACTTATGAAGATGCCAGCATTATTTTCACAGAAGATACTTCAAAAACAAATTATTATTCTGCATATGAATATTCTATTCAAGCACTGAAAAGTTATCAGGAATTGACAGATACTGTTGATTTTATTGGAAATGAAAAATTATTTTCATCTGATGGATATGCGATTGAAACATTAGAATTTCAATATTCTTTAGATCATGAAAATACAATCACGGCATTGACAGGATATTTCACAGATGGCAAAGTGATGTATATTATCACCTGCAAATCCAATTCTGACAGTTATGCATCTCATAAAGCAGAATTTCAATCTGTGATGCAATCTATCAGAATTTCTAAATCTGAAAAATGAGGGGATTATAATGCTGACAGAAAAAGAAATCCAAGCCATACGATATTATATCGGCGATGTATCCGGCAAAAATGCTTTCTGGGGAGATGGAAAAGCCTATATTCTCCTGAATGCTTTATTTTATCCCGGCATTGCCACAGAACAGGCGAGAGCAAGGGAAGGAAAATATCTTAATCCGGCCATTTTGGAAGATCCGGCTCGGCTGGAGGATTTACTTCATGCGCTGCTTTCTGCCTTCCGGAAATCGGCTCTATCTGAGCAGAAATATTCTTTCCGGGTAGAGCGTTTTTCTGATTATGAAATCATGCGGCAGGCTGGCAGGACAATTTCATTTACCTCCACATCTGAAAACGGATTTTTGCGTACATATCAGGACAGAATTGGCATTTCACTGATGAAATTTCTGCTTCCGGCGGGAACACCTTGTCTTGTCATGAAAGAAATTCTTCCGGAATATGCCAAGCCGGAAGAAGCAGAAATTTTATTGCCTCCGGGCATGATATTATATTTTACAGATTTACAGATCCGCAAAGAAGAACAGCAAATCACAGATGCAAATGGAAATTCTCCCATGCTTTCCTGTCTTGTCAAAACAGGCATCATGAAAAAAATCATTCTTCCAGAGACAGAAATTTCTTCTGCTGATGGAGCAAAGGCAGGTCAGCTCGTATGTCAGGCGATTCAATCAGGAGAAACCCCTCCGGAATCAGAAATTTTATCTTATATTCTCTGGAAAAAGGCCATGACTTCCCATCTCATAAACGAAATCTTTTTCTAATTTCTCGAGCTGCGTATTTTTTATTAAAAGCCTATTGACAATCCTTGTATTATATGCTATAATAAAAATAACATGAACGCAGTATGCGTATCTGCAACTGCGTTCTGATTTTAAGGAGGTATCTTTATGATTCAATTAGAAATTCGGGAAAATAATACAGAAATAAAACTGCATGGCTCAGATGCATTAATTATTGATGAGCTGGCATCGGCTTCCCTGCGGATTCTCTGCGCACTTGAAACAAATGGCGGCGATTCTTTGGAAGAAACCACTGCGGCATTTATCTTGCATCTGCTGGATAAAAAAGACAGGCTCAAAATGGTGTAACAGTGGCATCATGTTCGGGTCTAAGATTGGCCGATGTTTCTTCTGCTTCCGGAATGGGGATAGAATACGGCTGAATCTTATCGGCAAGCACTGCCTGCTGTCCACGAGTAATTAACCAGACTTTATCCAGCGGCATACAGAGCACTTTGCTGACGGGCTTATCCGCATAACGAGAAATATATTCTGCTGTTTCCAGATCATTTCCGCCAAGATATAAAATATGATCGCAATTATTCAGAATCGTAATTGCAGACGGATGACTGTACATTGTTTCCAGCTGAGTCAAACTCTGGAGAATCACACTCACAGAAATTTCCCGTGAACGGATGACAGAAATCATTTTATCAAAATCCGGAATAAATGCATTGGTTGCGAAATCATCCAGAAACAGGCGAACCGGCACATGCAAACGGCTTTCCGGATTTTGATCTGCTTCTTTGCAAAGTGCCTGCAATGCCTGTGTATAGAATAAATTCACAAGCTTGTCGAAACTTCTGTCTGTATCGCTGATATTCAGAAATACAGCACATTTGCGGCGGCCTAATTCATGAAATACAAAATCCGGCGTACCGCTGAATAACTGACGGGATTCTTTGAAATCAAAAATAGAAATCGCCGCTGAAACAAATGCTTCAATACATGACCAAGTTTTTTCAGCTGGGAGAACGCCTTTAAACATCTGATATTTTCGTACTGCGAAGCTATCAGGATTTGTCACTGTCCAGGCTTCCAGAAATGGGATAGAAGTCACAGCACCGTTTCGGGTTTGCTGGGCATACTGATTCTGCATGATCCGGAAAACTTCTGTCATCGTGTGCAGTGTCTGCTCTTCCGGAGGAAATACTTCTTTCACATAAGAAACAAGACTGGATAACACCGTTTTTCCGGCTTCATCCCAAAACGGTTCATCTCTGTCCAGCGGTGGCATAATGGCATTGACAACCGTCATAACATCCTGTTCCCGTACCATTCCATTTTCATCCAGACTAATATAATC
The DNA here is from genome assembly GCA_002449585.1 of Ruminococcus sp. UBA7013. Taxonomy (GTDB): domain Bacteria; phylum Bacillota; class Clostridia; order Oscillospirales; family Ruminococcaceae; genus UBA3855. Next base: position 18,422 of record DJXD01000003.1, on the reverse strand, counting down.
AAGCGGATTATAAGAACCGGAATGCTCCGGATTGACAAAATCAATCACATATACATCATAGCCACGGGCTTCCAGCACAGGGCAAAGCATTTTATATAAATTATGCTTTGTATCGGATGTGATAATACTGCATTGTGTGCGGAGCAGATTGGGAATCACATAACCGCCGGTTTTTCCAGCACCGGAAGAGCCAATAATCATATCATTGTTATTCAAACCTGTCACACGAGAATTATTAGACACGATGTGTGTTTGTGTCAGTATACGAGTGCTGTTCTGATAAGCATTGAATACAGTATTCATAAAATCCCATCTCCCTGATAAATTTCGCCGGGGTTTGTGATAATTTTGGTAGCAAGACCGAAATTCAGTGCTTCCTCGGCGTAGAAATAGCTGTCACGGCTTGTTTTTTCATATACGATTTTTTTCTCTTGTCCGGTTCGTTCTGCGATGATATTACATAAAATATCACGTGTTTTTTTCAATCCATCAATTTCCTCCTGAAGTTCATCAGGTTTTTTTCCGGCATATTCTCCAGATGAAAAACTTGGGTCATGAATCATGATTCTGGTATGTGGCAACATTTCCCTTTTTTCACCGCCGAGAAATAAAATAGATGCCATGCTGGCGGCTGTGCCAATGCAAACCGTTCTGACGGGCGATGTTAAGAAACGCATGTAATCATAGACAGCAAGGCCGCCCGTTACTTCTCCGCCGGGGCTATTGATACAGAGTGTAATTTCCTCACCCGGTTTTTCTGCTTCGAGATATAACAGCTGTTTGATCAGTTCACTGCTGGTCTGTGCATTGACCTCTTCTGTTAAAAAGATAATCCGTTTTTGCAAAAGACAATCTTCAATGCGGAAAGGTTCAAACCCTCTGGCACTTTCTTTGATAATATGAGGCATCATAAAAACACATCACTTCTTTCTGATTATTTTTTACCTGCATCATGAATTTTCTGGAATCAGATCTGTTCCATTCTTTCCAGCATGACAAAAGGCCGTACTAAGAGCATATCTGTAATATACATACCAATATGTCGAACCCCACGAAATGTATAATCTTCATAATTATTCATCATGTCATATGCTTTATGAAGCATTTTTCCAACTGTCAGCTCTTTTTCCTGATATTCATTCAAGATTTCAAATCTGCGGAGTTTTGAGGGCTGAATCTGGTAATAATAATATAGCATTTCACGATAAAGATTCTGAAAGCAGCTTTTGAATTCAGGATCTTGTGCAGATATTTTTTTCAGGAAATTGCAATATTCTTTCAGACGGATCGAAAACAAAAGCTGATGCAGCGTTTCATAAGAACAGGCGTTTTCCCTTCGGAGTTCCTTACGAATATCTTCCAGAATGCTTTGCTTTGCAATATTATCCATAATAATCATGTTCCTTTCCGTTTTCTGTACCGGGGAGAGAATCGACAAGGTAATAATACCAGATTTTCCATGATGGCAGAAACTTCTGTATATCCCGGATGAGCATAGTTTTCTGTCGGATTGCTTTCTCGTATGATTTTATAAATCAATTCAGCCAGACAGCTATAATCATATTCAGATGCTTTATGTTCTGGAATGCCTGCTGATTCCAGAAGATCATCAAGCAGATGTTTTCCGGTAAGCTGTGAAATTCTCACTTCCGGGCAATATAGCTCTGAAACGGGCATATGACAGAACTGTTTCATAACAGCCTTGATCACAGCAGTATCTGTTGTAATGCCTAATTGATCATTTTCTTTAAATTCTTCCAGTGTCATTATTTTCCCCCCTTTTACAAACAAGTCTGTTATCATTATAGCACATAATCATTCAGAATGCAAGAAAAATTTTTTCAAAAAACACTTGACAAATCTGCAATGCTGTGTTATAATAAAAAACATAAATTTTCAGAAAGGAAGGTGAACGGTATGTTCAAAACAAATCAATTTTATCATATTCTCCCGAAATTTGCAGAAACAGCCGTGATCCGGTCTTTCAGAATTTTGTATTTCAGATAATCTAATCTATATCTGGACTATTTTTCTGTATCTCTTCGCACTTCTGCAAAATCGGCAGAGGTGCGTTTTTTTGTATAAATCTTAGAAAGGAAGAAATCACAATGTTTGAAATTCAGGGCGCATATGCAAGCGCAAAAGTTTTTACAGATTATGCAGATCAGGCATCTGTTGCGCAAATTCTTGAATTATGCAATCAGCCAATGGCTGCCGGCGCAAAGATCCGTATTATGCCGGATGTACATGCTGGCGCAGGTTGTACGATCGGCACAACGATGACAATTACAGATAAAATTGTTCCGAATCTTGTGGGCGTAGATATTGGCTGTGGCATGGAAACCACGGCATTGAAAGAATCTTTTATTGAACCTCAAAAATTGGATAAATTAATCCGTGCGGAAGTGCCCTCTGGCTTTGCCGTTCGTCAGACAATGCATAGATATGCCAGTCAGATTGATCTAACAGAATTATACTGTTATCCTCATATTCATGCACAACATGCATTATTAAGCCTTGGCTCTCTCGGCGGCGGTAATCATTTTATTGAAGTAGATAAAAGCGATGATGGAACAATCTATCTTGTCATTCATTCCGGATCAAGACATCTGGGTGTAGAAGTTGCCCGATGGTATCAGGAAGAAGCCTATAAGCGTCTGAATGGCTCAGATGAAAGCAGTATTCAGAAACTGATTGCAGAATATAAAGCAAAGGGAAAACAAAAGTTGATTGAATCTGAAATCAAGAAAATCAAGGGTACAAAACGAACCAATGTTCCTAAACATCTGGCTTATTGCGAAGGAGATTTATTTGATCAATATCTGCATGATATGCGAATTGTACAGAAATTCGCTGTCCTCAACCGTCAGGCTATGACAGATGTCATCATCAAAGGCATGCATTGGCATGTCAAAGAGCAATTCACCACAACGCATAATTATATTGACCTGGATCACATGATCCTGAGAAAAGGTTCTGTTTCCGCACAGGCAGGAGAAATTCTTTTGATCCCTATGAATATGCGTGATGGTAGTCTGCTTTGCAGAGGAAAAGGAAATCCAGATTGGAATGCTTCTGCCCCTCATGGCGCAGGCCGCCTTATGTCCAGAAGTCAGGCAAAAACAGACTGCTCTATTGCAGAATATAGAAAACAGATGCAGGGAATTTATACAACATCTGTTAGCATGGATACGCTTGATGAGTGCCCTATGGCTTATAAGCCTATGGAAGAAATTATTGCCAATCTTGAACCAACCGCCGAAATTCTGGAAATTATCAAGCCGATTTATAATTTCAAGGCTGGAAGTGAAGAACAGCCCTGGAATAAAAAGAAAAATTGAATAGAAAGAAGTGAAATATATGCCTGATGTATGCTTATTAGGCACAGGCGGCATGTTGCCCCTGAAAAACAGATTCCTGACTAGCCTGTTGATTGAACATAATGGAAAAGCGGTTCTGATCGACTGCGGAGAGGGAACACAAGTTGCTTTTGCACAGCATGATTTGAAATTAAGCCGCATTGAAACGCTTCTCATCACGCATGGCCATGCGGATCATGTTACAGGTCTACCGGGTTTATTATTATCGCTTGGCAATTGTTCCCGGCTGCATCCGCTGGATATTTATTATCCCAAAAGCTGGGAACGTGTGATCAAAAGCCTGTTGACCGTCTGCGATAGTCTGCCATTTCCCGTGCAGCTGCATCCTCTGCCGGAACAGCCGGTTTCATGGATCGCAGAACAGATTGATCCCATGCTTGAAATTTCTGCTATGCCTGTAGATCATAAAGTCCCTTGTATGGGCTATACTCTCACATTCCGGAAAAAACCGGAATTCCTTCCCGAACAAGCAAAAGCATTGGATATTCCTGTGCAATTCTGGAAACTGCTTCATAAAGGCGAAACTGTAACCCTTTCCGATGGCCGTATCATCCAGCCCGAACAGGTGACAGGCCATTCCCGAAAAGCTGTCCGGATTACATATACAACAGATACCAGACCTATTCCAGAAATTATTTCTTTCGCTAAAGATTCAGATTTATTTATCTGTGAGGGCATGTATGGCGATCCAGAGAAAAAATTAAGCATGAATCAGAAAGGACATATGCTAATGCAGGATGCTTGTCAACTTGCTGTCGATGCGCATGTAAAACGGCTTTGGCTGACGCATTATAGCCCAGCAGAAAAGCATCCGGAACAATATGATGCCGAACTGCAAAAAATATTTCCTGCTGTCAAGATCAGCAAAGATGGGGAGAAAATCAGTCTTTGAACGCATAAGGAGGTTTTTTTATGCATAAATTTATTCCCTATGAAAAATTAAGCAAAAAAGCTAAAAAACAAATTGATAAGAAAAAGCGCAGTGATTGGGGACTTGTCAGACCTATCACACGAATTGAAGAAAATCCCAAAGCTTATAAACGTCATGCCAAACATAAAGGAAGTGAAAATTTATATGCATGAAATACAACAGGAAATTTCACGCCCCCGTGTCATGCTCATCGGTCTAGATACTGGTGAGTATGATGCAGAATTTTCTATGAAAGAACTCGAAGAACTCGCACAAACGGCCGGTTGTGATGTGATCGGCATAGTGATCCAGAATAGACCAGCTCCCGAAGCGGCTACCTGCATTGGAATCGGCAAACTGGAAGAAATTGCCCAACAGGTCAAGCTTTCAGAAATCAATATGCTGATTTTTGATATGGAATTGACCGGAATGCAAATGCGAAATATTTCTGATCAGACAGATTGCAAAGTGATCGACAGAACCATGCTGATTTTAGATATTTTTGCCGGACGTGCCCGCACGGCTGAGGGGAAAATTCAAGTTTCTCTTGCGCAGTATCAATATCGGCTCACACGGCTGACAGGCATGGGGAAAGCATTATCCCGATTAGGTGGCGGCATAGGTACGAGAGGCCCAGGAGAAACAAAACTAGAAACCGATCGGCGGCATATCAGAAATCGAATTGATTCTTTGACACAAGAATTAAAAGAAATTGAAAAACATCGTAAATTTATGACAAAACGCCGTAAAAAAGACGGCCTTTTAACTGTCGCCATTGTGGGATATACTAATGCAGGCAAGTCTACATTGTTCAATACTCTCACAAATGCTGGTGTACTGGAAGAAAACAAGCTCTTTGCAACATTGGATGTCACCGCAAGAGCTGTGGAACTTCCCGACGGCAGAAGCGTGATTCTTTCGGACACTGTCGGATTTATCCGGAGACTGCCGCATCATCTTGTGGAAGCTTTTCGGGCAACACTGGAGGAAACAGCACAGTCAGATCTGATTTTGCATGTATTAGATGCATCAGAACCAGATCTTGCTGCCAGAATCCAGACAACACAGGATTTATTAAATGATCTTGGCTGTGCGGAAATCCCTCAGATTCATGTAATGAATAAAGCGGATCTGCTGGAAGATTTTCCGAAACAGAATGATCCTGAAACAATCTGGATCAGTGCAAAACATGGTGATGGCATTCCAGATCTTTTGAAAGCGATCAGCCATATGCTTCCCCAGACATCCCGCCGGATGAAACTATGTATTCCTTATACAGAAGGCAGTTTTTTACAAAAAATCCGTGAGGAAGGAAAAATTTTCTCTGAAGAATATACAGAACAAGGCACTGTGATTGATATAATGGTAGATATTAAATATCAGAAAAAAGCCGAAATATATCGCAATTTCTGAAAAAATAGTTGACAAATTCTAAATAATATGATAAAATAATTTATATGCAGCATGATTCTGGCAATTATCGTTTTTACTTGACTTTTTCAAAAATTTGTAGTATAATAAACTCAGATGATTTTAAGTGATAATAGAGGAGGCTTCTATTCTGTGGGAAAACAAAAAAATCAAGTACATACGGGAAGCAATATTCTGGAATTAGTCCGGACGATCTTTGTCTATATCCTTTCGGCTGGTATTGTCATCGCTGCATTGCTTTTTGCAGCTAACCGCAGTCCCGATAAATCTTTATTCGGCTTCCGGTATTATACTGTCCTGACGGATTCTATGAGGCCTGCACTCCAAACCGGAGACATGGTGATTGTCAGAGTGCAGAACGCTGATAGTATTCATGAGGGTGATGTGATTACATTTAATCCCTCTAATGATAGTGATGCTTATCTGACACACCGTGTCACAGAAAAAATTGATAATTATGAAGGTACTGGCGTGACATGCTTCCGGACAAAGGGTGATGCTAATAATACAGAAGATTCTTTTTTGATTGATGAAGATCGTGTTATTGGCACAGTACAGTTTCATATTCCAAAATTAGGAGTCGTTGTTAGATTTGTTCAGCTAAGATGGTATTTTGTCATCCCATTAATTATTTTATTATTTGTCTTCTTCCATCTGATGCAGATTTATCTTGATGATGAAGACGAGGAAGAGGAAGAAGAAAAGCAGAAAGAACAAACTACAGATCCAGAATGAAATAAATGATGATAAAGAAAGGGGGAACTTGCATGCGGGTAGTTCAGAAATGGATCGCTGCTCTTTGCGGTGTTTCCCTTTTGGCATGTTCTGCGGTCTCTCTCCTGACCGCAGCAGATACGCCGCTGGAAGATGGTTCTGTCAAAGGTCTGCCGGAACGGCTCACCGTTATGGACAATGAAGGCCAGAGTGTCAGCGATTTGGGAGAATATTTCTTTCATGTGGAAAACATGACCTACGGGGAAACTTATACAAAACAGATTCAAATTATGAATCTTCGGGAAGATAGATCTTATCATGTTTATTTTTATATCAATCCAATAGAAAAATCAGGAGATATTGATCTTGAAAAGGGCTGTACCTGTATTTTCAAACTGGATGGCTCAGAAATTTATTCTGGCACTGTCAACGGCATCGGAACGAAAAATCTGATCAGAAATCATGTAGATTTAGGACTTTATCAGCCGGGAGAAAGTCATATTCTTGACTGTGCTATCACTTGGAATGATATTGATGTGATACAGGATGTCAACAATGGAAAACGCCTTGTTGATAAAGATGGCGTTGCTGTGCTGGAAGGGCCTGACGAATCAGGAGAAGCTTATGGAGAAATAGAATTTAAATGGATTTTTTATGCTTCTGTAGATGAAACGGCAATGGGAGAACATAGCTTTGTAGATACGGGCTTATTGAGCATCAAAAATTCTTTCTGGCTGACATGTATCGGCATTGCGGCTTTTCTGGTGATCTTGATGCTGATTCTTTTAAGCCGCAAAAAGAAAAGATCCAGAAAGAAAGGCTCTAAAACATGAAACGCTTTATAATGATATTAATTCTATTGGCCGCTGCTGCTTTTGGCATGTATGCGGCTTATCATTACTATCATGATGAATATTTACCAGAACAGGAACAAAAACAGGAAATTCAGAAAGCGATGACATTGTTTGAAGAACTCAAGCCGGAACAAAATCTGCCGGAAAATGATCAGATTCCACAGGCTGAGCCATTGACAGAAGCCCCCCGTTTTGCTGATCCTGTTTCGGCTGTATTCTCTTTCCTGATGCCAACTCAACCGGAAATCATTCCAGAATCATCCTATTCTGAAACAGATACAGAACCAGAAGAAGAAATTTTTAAACAAGAGGAAGAGGAAGAAACATTCCCGGAAATTCTGGATCTGTCAGATATTCCTGAAATGATTGATTATGATGATAATCCGCTGGAAACCGCACAAGATTTTAATTCTGATCTGATCGCATGGCTAACTGTTCCCGGAACAGAAATTGATTATCCTGTTGTTCAGGGAACAGATAATGCATTTTATCTTAAACATGGGGTTGATAAACAGGAAAGTGTGCTGGGCGTGCCGTTTCTAGATTATCACTGTGCGCCCGATTTTTCTGGATTTACATCTGTTTTATATGCGCATAATATGGAATGGGTTTTGCTATTTGCCAGAGTTTACAGCTTCAAACAGCCAGAATTCATGCGAACACATCCATATGGCTGGCTGACATTCGGAAATCAGGCGCACAGAGTGGATTTTATTGCCTATGAAACCGCACCGGATGGGTCTGATATTTATCATACAGAATTTATCATGAATCAAGATAAACGTGCCTATTATCATATTTTGAAAAAATATATGATTCATTCTATGAATCTACCTTCTGAAGAAGAACTTGCAGAATGTCATCTGCTTCTGCTTTCTACCTGTACATTTGAATACCAGAATGCAAGAGGAATTCTGGTCGGAATTATTCGCTAAGGAGATTTTTATGAAATATTATGACATTGGAGTTAATTTATTCTGCCGACAGTTTTCAAAGCCGGAAAAAATTTTGACGGATGCCGCCGCCGCAGAAGTCGCATGTATTCTGACCGGTTCAGATATGCCCGAAAATGAACGAGTTCATCATTTTATACAGTCTCATGATGCATGGGGAACGGTCGGCATTCATCCGCATAATGCAGATGCCGCTAAAAAATCCAGCTTTGACCGGATGGCCGAAATCCTTGCCGAAAATTACAGAATCGTCGCTGTAGGAGAATGCGGCCTTGATTTTGACAGAATGTTTTCTACACGGGAAAATCAGATTCATTGCCTTGAACAGCATATCCATCTAGCCGAAGAAATGGAAAAGCCGCTTTTTCTGCATGAAAGAGAGGCTTCAAAAGAATTTATTCAGATTTTCCGGAAACATCCGGATATTTGCCATAAATCCGTTGTACATTGCTTTACAGGAGATATCCATACACTTGAAAGCTATTTGAACATGGGTTTCTATATTGGCATTACTGGCTGGATCTGCGATGATAGAAGAGCCGCCGCACTCCGGGAAGCTGTAAATATCCTTCCGCCGGATCGTGTCATGCTGGAAACAGATGCTCCCTATCTCACCCCCCGGAATGTATCAGGATTAGGCCGGACAAATATCCCTGGGAATGTGAAATATGTTGCAAAAACACTCGCAGAATATATGCATATCTCTGAACAAGATCTGATTGCACATGCAAAGGAAAATACAGAACGATTTTTCAGCATCCCCTGATGAATTGATCAGACAAATTTACAAGCTCCTGCATAGAAAGCGATTCTATTCGAACAGAGGGAGAAAGCCCGGCCTGATCAAAAATCACATGCATTTCTGATTTTGAAATTGCAAATGCGCCGGCTAATACGCCAGCCAGCTGTTTTCTTCTTTGAGAGAATCCGGCTTTGATCATGCGGAAAAATAAAGCTTCATCCTGAACATGCCAAGGATTTTCTGCATATTTCTGAATCTGGATCACGGCAGAATCTACATTTGGAGCAGGAAGAAAGCTCCCTCTGGAGACATCAAATAATTTTACAGCTTTTCCATAATAATTTACAGCAATTGTCACTGCTCCGGCTTCACGGCTTCCGACAGGGGCACATAACCGCTGAGCGGCTTCCTTCTGTATCATGACAGTAATTGTCTTCACAGGGAGCTGCTCTTCTAATAATCTCATGATCAGCGGAGAGGTGATATAATACGGCAGATTTGCACAAACTGCCACTTGCAAGCCGGAAAATTCTTGCTGAATCAGATTTTTTAAATCATATTTCATGGCATCCCCATGAATAATATTAATATTATCAAATTCTGAAAGCGTTTCTTTCAGAATCGGGAATAATGCTTGATCTAATTCAATCGCTATGACTTTATCGGCACGGCAGGCCAATTCTTTTGTCAAAACCCCGATCCCCGTGCCAATCTCTAAAATGCCAAATCCTGATTTTGCATTTCCGTACTCTGCCATTTTGGGGCATACTGACGGATTAATCAAAAAATTCTGCCCCAAGGCTTTGGATGTCTGAAAGCCATGCTTTGCCATGATTTCACGAATATAGCGAATATCTGTTAATTCTGGCATATCAATTCACCTCATGATTCAGATTTTTGATTAATGCCTCTGCGCATCGAATACCATCCACGGCGGCGGAGGTAATCCCTCCGGCATAACCTGCACCCTCACCGCAGGGATAAATGCCATAAATGCCCGTACTGCAAAAATTTTCATTCCGGATGATCCGCACCGGGGAAGAACTTCTTGATTCTACACCTGTTAATATAGCATCTTCTGATGCAAATCCATGCAAACGATGATCCATTTCTTTCAGTCCTGCCCGGAGTGTTTCGCACATGAATGCAGGTAAATACTGATCCGGAGAAGCAAATATTGTTCCGGGCGTATAAGTCGGCAGAATTCTGCCGAATTTTTTTGACTCTCGTCTTTTCAGAAAATCCCCTACACAGATCACAGGGGCATAATATTGCTTTCCTCCTGCCTGAAAAGCGGCAGCTTCTATTTTTCTCTGTAAAAACATTCCGGCTAATGGGTGATCACTTCCAAAATCTTCCGGAGTGATCCCAACTAATAAAGCACTATTAGCATTTCTGCCATCTCTTGCAAATTGACTCATGCCATTGACAGCTAATCTCCCAGGCTCAGAAGCGGCCGCAATAACTTCCCCACCCGGACACATACAGAATGTATATAAACTCCTGCCATTTTTCAAATGCACAGCTAATTTATAATCTGCCGGATCTAATCTATCATGATTCCAGAATTTTCCATACATGATTTGATTGATCTCTTTTTGCAGGTGTTCAATCCGGACACCCATTGAAAATGGCTTTTGCATAACTGGCATTTGTTTTTCATATAGCATTTCCAGCGTATCCCTTGCGCTATGGCCTAATGCGAGAATCATATGTTCTGATTTGATCTCATGCAATTGCTCATCCTGCATATATCTGACAGATCGGAGCTGATGCTGTTCTTCTGTAAAATCTGTAAATTTTGCATGAAAATAAATTTCACCGCCAAGCGTCTGAATCAGCTGCCTGAAATGTCTGATCGTATCTGTCAGCTTATCTGTTCCGATATGGGGTTTTGCCTGCCAGAGGATTTCTTCCGGTGCGCCGCATTGCACGAAAGTCTCCAATACAAAACGGATTCTTTCATCTTTGATGCCTGTATTTAATTTTCCATCTGAAAAAGTACCTGCACCACCTTCGCCAAATTGCACATTGCTCTCAGGATTCAGAAGTCCCTGCTCTCGAAAAGCATTGACATCTGCTCTCCGTTCTTCGACAGGGCAGCCCCGTTCCAGAAGAATCGGCCGCAATCCGGCCTTGGCCAGAACATAAGCGGCAAACATGCCGGCAGGCCCTGCCCCGACAATCACAGGTCTTTTCTTGCTATGACAGATCGAAATTTTATATTTCTTATCTGTTACAAGGGAAATATCTTTATCTTTGACGCATTTTTGAAGAATTTTCTTTTCTCCGGCGGCTTTAATATCCAGTGTCACAAGAAAGCTGATGCTATTTTTTTTTCTTGCATCAACAGAACGCTTTTTCATTCTGATTTCCTGAATGCTTTCAAATGGGATATGCAATTTCCTCCCGACTGCTTTTTTCAGATCCAGTTCTGTATAATCCAGATCAAGCCTGATATTCTGAATTCTGATCATGATAAAATCCTTTCTGCACAGTATTTCCCGGCAACATATCCGCTTGCCCAAGCCCAGTGAAGCTGATAACCTCCACAAGGGGCATAAACATCTGTAGCTTCTCCGGTGATATATAATCTGGGATATGATTTTAACTGCAAATGTGAATCCAGCACATCTCCCCGGACACCTCCGGCCGATGCCTGCGCCTGTGCGCTGAATATTCCCAATACAGGAAATCTGAAATCCTGACAGGTATCTGCAATTTGTTCTAGTGATAAATAAGATAATAAACTGCATGACAGATCTGCTTTGATCTGACAAGATTTCAAAACAGATCTTGCAAGTGCTTTCTGCATCAGCCCCGAAAGCATGTTTTCACAATCCGTTTCAGAGCGTACCGCCTGACAAGTGTATAATCTGGCAAGCAATTCTTCTCTTGACAGCTCCGGAAACAGATTGATAGATAAATTATATTCTGAAATCAAATTTCGATGTATTTCACTGATGAGATTAAATACACAGATTCCGGATACTGTCTGATCTGTAAACTGAATTTCCCCGGTTTCTGTTTTGCATGCCTGATTTTTATGATACAGCGTGACAGAACCTTTCACACGGATGCCTTTTAAAGACTGCAATCTTTTTTTGTCTGATAAGATAGGACATAGAATAGGTCTGCCTGGTATCACTGGAATATTTAAATTTTCAAGCAGTTTCCAGGCAGAGCCATCTGTTCCGAATTTCGGCTGAACTGTACCGCCAGCCGCAAAAATCACATGCGTTGCTGTAAATGCTTTTCCAGATTCTGTGCCGATCTGCCAAAGATCTTCGACAGGATTCAGCGAAATCACGCATTCATTGCAAAGTTCTGTTGCATCTGTACAATGCAGACGGAGCGCATCTAATACAGAATTTGCTGTCATACTATAGGGATACAGGCGGCCTTGTTCATCTGTCCGGCAGTATAATCCCAGATTTTCGAAAAAATCAATCACACTGCCAAATTTCTGCAATATCCCTGTTACATCATAACTCCCCTGATAATCCAGGGCGGAAAGATCTGCATGGCTTAAATTGCATCGTCCGTTTCCGGTTGCAAGAATTTTTTTGCCGGTACGTGGCAGACGCTCCAGAATCAAGACATGTTTCACGCCCATCGACACCGCTGTGACAGCCGCTGTCAGTCCGGATGCGCCGCCGCCGATGATAATCAGATCAAAATGCTGCATCATGCCAGAAGCGGCAAAAGCTGCCGGATGATATAATTATTAGAAGTATCTTTTTCCTGCATATTAGAATTCACTGCGATTACAGCATGATACTGCGGAAGCACAAAGCATTTCTGTCCCCATTTGCCGCTCATATAGAAATTATCATTTGCCAGCACCCAGAAGAAATATCCATATGGAATGCGCTCCGGTGTCATGACACGTGGTTTTGTGGCGGCTTTGAGCCATGGCTTTGAGCAGATTTTATTTGTCATGATCCCCTGACCAAGCTTTGCAAGATCTTCTGTTTTGAGCTTCAGTCCACTTGCCCCGAATACATGCCCCTGCGGATCATATTCAAATTCATATTCTGTAATCCCTAACGGTTTGAAAATATAATTTGCAATCTGCTGATCCAGCGGCCGGCCGTCTTCTTCTTCTACCATGCGCCCGGCCAGATAAGCACAGGCATTATTATACAAGAATGGGATTTCCTCATCTTCTTCCGGCTTGATGACATTCATCTGACAGCAAGCCGCCAGATAATCCGGACAAGAATGTCTATCATCAAATAATAATTTATGTTCCAGCCCGGAACGCATCGTCATTAATGCATCCAGCGTAATGCCAGAAATGGGGGATGCTCCGATATGAAGCAGCTGACCGATTTTTGTTTTCGGTGTAAGCTGACCTTCTGCGCACAGACGGCCAATCAGCAGACAGATCAGGCTTTTCATGATAGAATACTGTGGATACAGTTCACCAGTCTGTTCTGTTTCGGCGATAATTTCGCCATCTTTCATGACAACAGCAGATAAAATTTCTGGGTTTTCGGGTGTTAAGATTTTCATAAAAATCCCTCCTGATAAAAATTATTTTTCAAGCACGGCCACTGCTACTAAATCATGGCCGGCATTCACGGAAACAGCTGATCCTACTTTTACACGATAAGCCGGGGGACGGCCTGTTTTCTGTATCAGCAATTCCTGTATTTGATCTGCATAAGCTGGATTACTTCCTTCAATGATCAGATAAGGGGAATTTTCCTGCATGACATTTATGATTTTATCGGCCAGCTTGGGAACGATATTTTTCTCACCCCGGATTTTTTCAGAAACTGTGATTTCTCCATGTGAGATATGAATGATTGGCCGAAAGCCCAGCACTTCCCCTGCAAATGCGGCGGCGGCGGTCAATCTGCCGGATTTCCGGACATATTTCAGGGTCATAGGGGTGAAATAAACGCCGATGTCTGCAATCCAGTGCTGTAAATAAAGCAAAATGTCAGAAACAGTTTTATTTTCCTCGGCCATTTTTGCGGCCTGCAATATGGGATAGCCATAACTGATAGTATAATTGCCGCCATCCAGAATATGAATATTGATTTTGTCAGCCGCTTCGGGATGTTCTTCATAAAGCTGATCCCGTGCTTGTTTCGCATTCTGAAAGGTAGCTGATCCTTTGGAATTAATGCTGACATAGATCAAATCTGTATAGCCTTCTTGATAATATTTTTCAAAGACTTCCTGAAATGTAAATGCCGTAATCTGAGAAGTAGAGGGCATTTCAGAGGCCTGATCCATCAGAGCATAAAATTCTTCTTTTGACAGATCCCGTTGTTCCTGATAAGAATTTCCGTTGACCATAACAGAGAAACTCAGCAGTGCAATCCCGGCTGCTTCTGCTTTTTCAAGATCAAGATCACTGGCAGTATCTGTAATAAATTTAATTTTTGACATGGGAAACAAATCCTTTCTGATCAACAGCAGTCCCAATGATAGAGAACATCTGTAAAATCCAGTTTTTTTAATTTTTCGGTATTGATAAAGAAATTGGCAACACCGCAATCACCCCACAAAACGATTTCCTGATGATTTCTGAATTCAGAATCCAGCTGAAATAATAAGAAATCATGCGGATCATTTTCTGAACGAGGATCACTCTGGGTAAAAAACGGATAGCCGCCGATTTGATGATTTTTTTGATGATAAATACTTTCTGTTTCCGTTTCTTCTTCCGGTTCATCCCAATCCAATTTTGTGCTTTCACCGGGATAAAATGACATGCCATATTCACCCAAAACCGGAAAATATTCATCATCATAATCATTATCATTCTGTTTCATTTTGGCTTGTATTTCAGAGCGTGTAACAGTCGGATCTGTTTCAGGATAATAAATCACTCTGAAAGTATTTTGTTCTGTGATATCAATTCCCCCATAAAGCTCATCATTCAGAATCCAGAACTGCAATAATCCGGATTCTGGAAATGGCGGAAAACCAACCTGTGCGCAATCCATCTGTGCTAATAATCTGAGCTGATTGCCTTCCTGATCACAGGGGAAATCACCATCATGGGGAATATAACCCAATCCGCCGGCTTTGCTTTCAAAAACAGATGGTTTTATAGAATTAAGAATTATTTTCACACATGCTTTTTTCTTTCTCATGCCATCACTCCCATTCATATTTTGTCAGATTTCCCTGCAAACTCATGTCCGGATAATGCCACTGGCGAAGCACTTCATAAGCGGCAATTGCAACCGAGTTAGATAAATTCAGACTTCTGAGTGTTGGTCTCATAGGAATCCGGACAGCTGTCTCCGGATGGCGGATTAATAATTCTTCCGGAAGTCCAGCATCTTCCCTCCCGAACATCAGATAAATTTCACTTTCCGGATATTGAACATCACTATGACATGTCCGGCTTTTGGTTGTGAAATAATAAATATTATCTTCCGCATGCTTCTGCATGAATGATTCTAAATTATCATATTCAAATATTTTTAATTTATCCCAATAATCCAACCCAGCTCGTTTTAAATTTTTATCTGTAATGATAAATCCATATGGTTTGATCAAATGCAGAACTGCTCCCGTTACGGCGCAGGTTCTTGAAATATTTCCCGTATTCTGAGGAATCTGCGGTTCTGTCAGTACAATATGCAATTGCATTGCGTCCCTCCTGATTTGCTATTATTTCCATGAAATTTTTTGCTTTCATGGGATATACTTTTTTCAGAAATCCTGAAAGGAGGAATCTTTCATGAATCTGAATGCCATCTGGAAAGGTGTTTCCATTGGTGCGGCTGTGGGATCAGCATGTTTCATGCTGGTGAAATCTACAGAAACCAGAAAGCATAATATCAAGCGTCATGCCGCAAAGACAATGAAATCTGCAAAAAATCTCATGGATGATATTACTTCTATCATGATGTAAACAGGGAAATCAGGCAGAGTTTTTCACTCTGCTTGATTTTTACGATACCCAAGATAACTGTCTAAAATAATCACAGCGGCCACCGCATCTATCACAGATTTTCTTTTTTTGCCCCTGGTATTAGTCTGATTTAAATATTGATGTGCAGAGATTGTTGTGCATCTTTCATCCCAAAGCACATAATCAAGCCCGGTCAGTTCATGCAGAAGTTCCGCAAACGCCTGACATTTTTCAGCCCGTTCTCCAATCGTATTATTCATATTTTTAGGATACCCGATTACTAATAATTCTGCTTTTTGTTCTTTGGCCTGCTGTGCGGTTTTTTCTGCGCAGGTCTGAAAATCCGTCTCCTGAATCACACATACTGGAGAAGCCAGAAATTCTGATTTATCACAAATGGAAATGCCTGTCCGGGCATCCCCGAAATCTACTCCCATGATCTTCATACTATTCACCATGGTTGCACTGTGCCAATGATTTCCTGCACAGATGCAATTTTATTTTCTTCTAGAAAATCATTCATCTGCTGAATGATTTTTACAGGTGCATAGGGATCTGTGAAAACAGCCATTCCCACCTGAACCGCAGATGCACCGGCCATCATCAGCTCAATGGCATCTTCTCCGGAGGTAACGCCGCCCATGCCAATCACAGGAATCTTGACAGCGTTGGCTGTCTGCCATACCATGCGCACAGCTACCGGAAAAATGCCTGCTCCTGACAGACCGCCGACATTATTTTTTAATACTGGTCTTTTAGTATGAATATCAATTCTCATACCCAATAGCGTATTGATCAAAGAAACGGCATCAGCTCCGGCGGCTTCTACAGATTTTGCAATTTCTGTGATACTTGTGACATTAGGGGATAGCTTCACGATCAAGGGCTTTTTGGTTACTTTTCTGACAGCTGCCGTGACCTGTCCGGCCATATCGCAGGAAGTACCAAATGCCGCCCCACCCTGCTTGACATTCGGACAGGAAATATTTAATTCTATCATATGCACATCTGTTGCATCTAATTTTTCAGCGACTTCAGCGCATTCTTCTATTGTTGATCCGGCAATATTAGCAAGAATAACAGTATTTTTTTTCAGCAGATACGGAAGTTCATTTTGAATAAAATAATCAATGCCGGGATTCTGTAGGCCGACAGAATTCAGCATTCCGGCAGGCGTTTCCGCAATTCTTGGGGCAGGATTGCCCGTTCGTTTCTGTCCAGTTGTGCCCTTCGTAGCGATCCCGCCCAGCTCGGATAAATCATAAAATTCTTCATATTCCCGGCCATAGCCAAATACACCAGATGCCGGAATGATTGGATTCTTGAAATCCACACCGCAGATATGAACAGATAAATCAGCCATCACCAGCACACCTCCTCAGCATTGAATACAGGGCCATTTTTGCAGACATGCAAAAATTGTTCCTGTCCCTCTTTTTTGATCTTACATGCACAGCCCAGACATGCGCCCACGCCGCAAGCCATACGCTCCTCCATAGATATTTCACAATAAGTATGATTTCTCATACAGACATCTGTCACGGCTTTCAGCATCGGGAGAGAGCCACATGCAAAAACAGCGTCTGCGCCTTCACTCAACAGCTGTTCTAATGGCGTTGTGACAAAGCCTTTGATTGCTCCGGCTGATCCATCTTCTGTGCAGCAAATTGCCCGTGCGCCGGAAGCTTCTATATCTTCCTGCAAAATCACCTGCGGAAAGCTTCTGAATCCACTAATCACAGTGGCTTTATCTTTATAATAATCCGCCAGCGGAAGCATTGGCGGCACACCGATTCCGCCGCCCACCAGCACGACATGTGCGGCTTCTGGCATGAGTGTAAATCCATGGCCAAGCGGTGCGATCACATCTATATAATCCCCGGTATTCAAATTAGCAATCGCCTGTGTTCCCTTGCCTTTGATGACAAATACAATCCGGAGTGTTCCATTTTTCCGGTCAATGCCTGCGATAGAAATCGGCCGTCTGAGGCTAAATCCTTTCGGCAGAATATGAACAAACTGCCCCGGCTGTGCCAATTCTGCTATTTCTGGACAATGCATGATCATGCTATAAACATCACGATTCAAAGCCTGTTTGTGCATGATCTGATAATTTCCTTGTAAATATTTCATAGATAAATTCCTTTCTGATGCACATGATATATCTTTATTTTATCATAAACTTGTCATTTTGTCAATAAGCTGATATTAAAAAAAGCCGGATTTGGATAAAATGCATAACCCCTGCCAATATGACAGGGGTTTCCCATTTCTGATTTACCATTCTTGACTAGATTCAATTTTCTGGAACATTGTCTCAAAAGCATCTGTTCCGAATGTTCCCACTGCGCCGCCGGGAAATCTGATTTTGACAGTTTTCAATGCTGGACAGTTACGGAAAACTTCTGTTCCCAGTCTGGTACTTTGGGAAATTGTAATTTCTTCCAGATTTTCGCAATCCATAAAAGCCCCATTTTCCAAAGCCGTCAAGCTGGCCGGAAGAAGTACGGTTTTCAATGCTGTGCACGTGACGTCCTCCCCCGCCTAAAGAG
>DJXD01000107.1 GCA_002449585.1 Ruminococcus sp. UBA7013 | reverse complement strand
GTCAGCGGCAGAGAATGGAAATCGCTCGTGTACTTGCTCAGGACCCGTCTATTATTATTCTCGACGAAGCTACCAGTGCATTAGATGCCAAGACAGAATTTGAAGTTGTCAAGGCTATCAAGGACAGAGGTATCACCTGTATTGTTATCGCACACAGATTATCGACTATCCGTGACTGTGATGAAATTATCGTACTCGAAAAGGGAAAAGTCGTGGAGCGTGGTACACATCACGAACTGATGAAACTCGGCGGTACTTATACCGAACTCGTCACAAATGAGTGAAGGAGGAGAGAATTTTGGGTTGGTTTGAAAAACAAATTAAACAAAGAAGTGACCTTGACCAGCAGCTTTTTGAAGATTCTTTCTTCCGTGTGGCAGGTGTTATCCTCGGTGAAAGGACAGCAACACAAATTAGTGATGACAGAATTATCACAAAACAGGCAATTGATGATATTCTGAAATATTATCACTTTAAGCCTGTGGAAATTCCGAAAAATCTGAAAGAACATGAAGAACAGCTGGATTACTGCCTTCGTCCCCATGGACTGATGAAACGGCAGATTTTATTAGAAGACAACTGGTTTCAGGATGCATATGGTTCGATTCTTGCCTATCAGAAAGAAAATGGTGAACCTGTTGCACTCCTTCCGGACAGATTCAGCGGTTATTATTTCATTGACCGGAAAACAAACAAAAAAGTCAAAATCATGCAGGAAACTGCAAAATTATTTGAACGTGAGGCATATTGTTTCTATAAGCCTCTGCCTCAGCGAAAAATCGGCATTCCGGATTTATTACTCTACATGAAAAACTGTATAACAATGAGTGATTCTGTCCTGATTGTCCTGTCAATCCTCGCTGTGACTGGAATCGGAATGCTGATGCCACGCATTACGAGAGCCTTAACAGGTCCTGTTGCATCAAACGGCAATGCTGGAATGCTCATAGGAATTGCTGTCTGTATGTTGTGTACAGCGATTTCTACACAATTATTGACTTCCGTCAAGGGAATGCTCAATTCCAGAATACAAATGAAAACATCTGTCGGAATCCAGTCCGCAATGATGATGAGAATTATGGCACTTCCGGCGAATTTCTTCCGGAAATACAGTGCCGGTGAACTGACAAGCCGTTCTTCTTCTGTGAATCAGCTTTGTGAATTACTGCTCGGCATGGTTGTAGGGACGGGATTATCTTCCCTTGCTTCTCTGCTCTATATTACGCAGATATTCAGCTTTGCTCCTGTGCTTGTTGTTCCCTCGCTGATTATCATCCTGACAACTGTCTTATTCAGTACGATTTCTTCTGTGGTGCAGATACAAATCAGCAAAAAGCAGATGGAACACAGAGCGAAAGAATCCGGTATGACTTATGGTATGATAAGCGGTATTCAGAAAATCAAGCTGGCAGGTGCGGAAAAGCGTTTCTTTGCAAGATGGCTGAATCTGTATTCACAAGGGGCTGAACTGATTTATGCTCCGCCGATGTTTATTAAAATCAATGGCGTTATCACAACGGCAATCGGTCTGATTTCCAATATTGTTCTGTATTATCTGGCAGTTCAAAGCGGTATTGACCAGTCAAATTATTATGCTTTTACTGCGGCATACGGTGCAGTCATGGGAGCTTTCAATTCTCTGGCTGGAGTGGCTCTTTCTGTCGGCAGAATCAAGCCAATTCTGGAAATGGCAAAGCCGTTTCTTGAAACAGAACCGGAAGTTGCTGACGATAAGGAAATTGTCACGAAAATTTCCGGCGGTATTGAACTGAATAATATCTATTTCAGATATAACGAAAATTCGCCATATATCGTCAATAATCTGTCACTGAAAATCAAATCCGGTGAATATGTCGCTATTGTTGGAAAAACAGGCTGTGGAAAATCTACCCTGATGCGTCTGCTGTTAGGATTTGAAAAGCCTGAAAAAGGTGCAATTTACTATGATGGAAAAGACCTGAACAAACTGGATTTGAGTTCATTGAGAAGAAAAATCGGCACGGTCATGCAGAGCGGAGGACTGTTTCAGGGGGATATTTATTCCAATATTATCATTTCTGCACCGCATCTGACACTTGATGATGCTTGGGAAGCTGCTGAAAAAGCCGGTATTGCTGATGACATCCGCTCCATGCCGATGGGAATGCAGACACTTATTTCAGAGGGGCAGGGCGGTATCTCCGGCGGTCAGAAACAAAGAATCATGATTGCCCGTGCAATTGCTCCAAAGCCGAAAATTCTCATGTTTGATGAAGCTACCAGTGCATTGGATAACAGAACACAGAAACAGGTCAGTGAGGCACTTGATGCAATGGGATGTACCAGAATCATTATCGCTCACAGACTTTCTACCATCCGGCATTGTGACAGGATTCTTGTGCTTGACAAGGGCAGTATCATTGAAGACGGAACTTATGAAGAACTAATTCAAAAAGGTGGATATTTTGCTGAACTCGTTGAAAGACAGCGGCTTGATATTCAGCAAACATGATAATGAGGTGAGTCTATGACAGAGCTGACGAGATTTAAAAATGCAATTGACAACGATATGAACCTGAGATTACAATATCTCAAAATATTAGATGCTCTTATGGTCGGGGGAGAAGTCACTCCTGAAATGACCTCTGTTGCAGCGAAAAAACTCGGATTCGATATTTCTGCTGATGAATTTAAAAGTGAGGTACAAGATACAGAGCTTTCAGTAGATGAACTCAACAGCGTGAATGGTGGTATTTCAGCATTTAGCAATTACATTTCGTTGCTGCTTCATATGGAGTGATGTTAACAATAGGAAGGAGAAAAAAATATGCCTGAAAAGTCGGTGAGAGAAATGAATGAACTTGAGCGAAAACATTATTCGCTGGCAGCACGGACGTTTCATGCAACTGTTATGACAGCAGTGGTTTTGGGGCTTGTAGCGCTTGTCATAGGACTGGGACTTTATACTTATGCATTGACAAATCAGTATATTGCAGAAGCGTTCCAGTGTTCTAGAAGTGCAGTTGCAATTCTGGAAAAAGTTGTAGATGTGCAGCCATTAGCAAATGATGTTATGACTGCATATCGTTCACAATCTGAAGAAACAGATATTGACGGATTTACCAAACGGGAAGATTACCTGTTAATTCGTTCTGTTCTGGAAGACTTCGGAAATTCCAGCAATATGGATGCCATCTATTTAGCAATGTATGACCGTGATACTTCTGCTATGGTGTATCTGGTAGACCCAGATGAAAATCCTGAAACACAGATGTTACCCACGGAATGGGATGCCGTTTCGACAGATGGGATGGAACATTTTCTTAGCTGGAATGGCGAGGAAATGCCTTACGAGATTGAAAATACTTCCGAATATGGCTGGCTTTGCACTACTGGTGTTCCTATAAGGGATGACAGTGGAGAAATTACGGCATTTGTACTGGCAGATATTGCTCTCTATAATGTAGCTGATGGAATGAAAAAGTTCCTGATTCAATATACAATTGCACTTTCTGTTGCCACAATGCTGATAGGCTACCTGCTGACACGCCGCATGAAAAAGAATCTTGTAAAGCCAATTAATGAAATTGCCTTAGCAGCTCAAGAATATGTAAAAGCAAGGCAGGAAGGCAGACTTGATACAGAACATTTTTCTATGCTGAATATCCGTACTGGTGATGAGGTGGAAAATCTGAGCCTTGTTATGGCAGATATGGAGCATGATTTATCTGCGTATATGGAAAATCTCACCAAAGTGACCGCTGAAAAGGAACGTATCAGTACAGAGCTGAATATGGCTGCACAGATTCAGGAAGGTATGTTGCCAAATATTTATCCTGCATTCCCTGACAGACCTGAATTTGATATTTATGCTACAATGAATCCTGCTAAGGAAGTCGGCGGCGATTTCTACGACTTTTTCCTTGTTGATGATGACCATCTTTGTATCATCATGGCAGATGTTTCAGGAAAAGGAGTTCCAGCAGCATTGTTCATGATGGCTTCTAAAATTATCCTTGCCAATAATGCTATGATGGGCAAATCTCCTGCTGAAATACTGACAGATACCAATACAGCGATTTGTTCCAATAATAAAATGCAAATGTTTGTCACTGTATGGCTGGGAATTTTAGAAATCTCTACCGGAAAGCTGACAGCAGCGAATGCTGGTCACGAATACCCTGTATTGAAACACCCAAACGGTAGATTTGAACTGTTTAGAGACAAACATGGATTTGTCATTGGCGGAATGAGTGGCTTGAAGTACAAGGAGTATGAACTTTTACTGAAACCGGGAGCAAAATTGTTTGTCTATACGGATGGTGTACCAGAAGCTACTAATGCCAAAAAGGAAATGTTCGGAATAGAACGTATGCTCACTGCATTGAACAAAAATCCAGATGCTGCAATGGTGCAGATATTGGAAAATGTACACAAATCTGTAGATGAGTTTGTAAAGGATGCGGAGCAGTTTGATGATTTGACTATGCTTTGTATGGAGTATAAAGGATAAACGGTAGGAGTTGTGGAAATTTTTGAAAGTAGTATGTGTGGATGACGAAAAGCATATTCTTCAGCATACAATTTCTTTATGCGAAAAACTGTCTCGGTTTACAGAGATAAAAGGATTTCTTCGGTCAGAAGAAGCTCTTGCGTGGTTGAAGAATCATAAAGCAGACCT
Organism: Ruminococcus sp. UBA7013; assembly: GCA_002449585.1. GTDB lineage: Bacteria > Bacillota > Clostridia > Oscillospirales > Ruminococcaceae > UBA3855. The sequence continues at coordinate 18,029 of DJXD01000107.1, read as the reverse complement.
TGCAATTCTGGATATCAATATGCCAGATATGAACGGACTTGTACTGGCAGCAAAAATCAAGGAGAAATACCCAGATACAGCAATCATATTTCTGACCAGTTATGCACAATATGCTGTGGAGGCATTCCAGATTCATGTTTCAGGTTATTTGTTAAAACCTGTTACATTGGAGCAGCTTTCCAAAGAAGTGAACTTTGCTCTTTCCGAACACTTTTCATGTGAAACAGCACATATTTTTGTGCGGACTTTCGGAAATTTTGATTTGCTTATTGATGGAAATATAGTAAATTTTTCTCGTTCAAAGTCAAAAGAACTTTTGGCATATCTTGTCGACAGACAAGGCAGTTTCATATCAAGAACACAAGCAGCCTCCGCATTGTGGGAAGGACAGCAATATGACCGTCCGATTCAAAAACAACTTGATGTGATTATACGAAGTATGCGTTCCACTTTGAAAGAATATGATGTTGATGAAATTGTAGAGATAAAAAATGCCAAACTGCGAATCATACCTGAATTATTGGATTGCGATATGTATCGCTTCTTAGATGGGGATATTGATGCAGTAAATGCTTATCATGGAGAATATATGAATGAATATTCATGGGCAAGTCCGAGGGAGGCGTATATTGACAGAGAAAACAGAAATCGCACCAGATTACAGCAGTAAAACTTATGTATAGAAGGAGTGAATTTCATGAAAAATAAAAAAATCGAGACAACGGATACAAAATACAGTCAGGATATATGCGAATTGAGTACTGAGCAACTTGCAAAAACAACAGGCGGTAATTATACCCCTGGCAATTTTAAGGATGAAGCATTAGCGTTTTTGAAATCCTGTCTTGGAGAAGAGGAGTTCAGTCGGATTCTGATGACTACCACTGCAAGGCAGCACCCGTATGTTGCAGCAAAGTTATTCTTGTCTCCGATAGATTGGGAGAAGTATATATGGATTGAACAACATGGTTCTTTGGATGGATTCATATAATACTTTCAATTTGATTCACATTTTTTGAAAAAATAAAAAATGAACTGGACATTTGTTGGACATAACATGGTAAAATGTAAAATGGTAATTAAAAAAGCAGTATAATTGATACAGGAGGTGACAGTATGGCAAGAATGGACAGTGAACCCACCCATGAACTTAATGGAATAAAGTATAGGTGTGGTCGTGTACAACCGTTCGGAGCAACGATAGTTTATGAAAATGCCGTGAATTTTTCAATATTTTCCAAAGATGCTTACAGTTGCGAACTGCTTTTATATCATCATGGAGAAAAAGAACCTTTTGCTGTGATACCTTTTCCCGATGACTTTCGGATAGGAAATGTATTTTCTATGATTGTCTATGATTTGGAATACGAAGATTTGGAATACGGCTATAGGATGGATGGACCTTTTGACCCTCGAAATGGCTACAGATTTGACAAAAACAAAATTCTTCTTGACCCATATGCCAAAATGATTTCGGGCAGAGATAAATGGGGAGAAGAACCAGATTTTAGAAATAATTTTCAGCACAGAGGAAAAGTAATACCAGAAGATTTTGCTTGGGAGGGAGATAAACCTCTTGAAATTCCAATGAGTGACCTAATTATCTACGAAACTCATGTCAGAAGTTTCACAAAATCTGAAAGCAGCAATGTAAAATACAGGGGTACTTTTGCAGGGCTTGTTGAAAAAATACCCTATTTGAAGGAGCTGGGAATAAACTGTATTGAATTGCTTCCTATTTTTGAGTTTGATGAATTTGATTTCAGCCGTGTCATAGATGGAAAAAAGCTTTATAATTATTGGGGATATTCTACTGTTGGCTTTTTTGCCCCAAAATCTGGATATGCAGCATCTGGTTCTATGGGATTGGCAGCGGAAGAACTAAAAAATACTATCAAAAAATTTCACAAAAATGGGATAGAGATAATACTTGATGTTGTGTTCAATCATACCGCAGAAGGCAATGAAATGGGACCTTATATCTCTTTTAGAGGTATCGACAACAAGACATATTATCTGCTTACACCAGACGGACAGTATTATAATTTCAGTGGTTGCGGAAATACAATGAATTGTAATAATGCGGTAGTCAGGAACTGCATCCTTGACTGCCTGCGCTACTGGGTGTCTGTGTATCATATAGACGGATTCCGTTTTGACTTGGCATCTATTCTTTCAAGAGATGATAAAGGTGTTCCTATGACAAGTCCTCCGCTTCTGGAAGCATTAGCACATGACCCTGTTTTGGGAAAGACAAAACTCATCGCTGAGGCATGGGATGCTGGCGGACTTTATCAAGTAGGCAGCTTTCCTGCATGGGGAAGATGGGCGGAATGGAACGGCAGATTTCGTGACTGCCTGCGCCGTTTTGTAAAAAGTGGAAGTGAGTGCGGACCAGAAATGCTGTGGCGAATACAAGGTTCTCCTGACTTATATTCCAACAGAAGTACAGAAGCAAGTATCAATTTTATCACCTGTCATGATGGTTTTACGCTTAATGATTTGGTTTCGTATAATGAAAAGCACAATGAAACCAATGGCGAGGAAAACCGTGATGGTGCAAATGACAATAACAGCTGGAACTGCGGTGCAGAAGGTACGACCAATGATGTGGAAATTGTCTCACTTCGCAGACGACAGATAAAGAATGCGATTGCATTGTTGCTTTTGAGCCGTGGTGTGCCTATGATATTATCAGGTGATGAGTTCTGTAATTCACAAATGGGCAATAATAATGCTTACTGTCAGGACAATGAAATATCATGGCTTGATTGGAATGACTTTGAACGGAATCAGGAGGTATTCCAATTTTTCAAAAAGCTTATTGCATTTAGAAAAAAACATCCCGTGATTCGCCGAAAAGACTTTTATATGGGAATGAACAGTAGTGGCTATCCGGAATTGTCTTTCCATAGTGAAAAAGCTTGGGAACTAAACAAAGAAAGCCCATTCCATACGTTTGGTTTTATGTATGCTGAAACGGTAAAAGAGCATAATGCAGACTACGACTGCTTTATATACTGTGGTGTCAATACATTTTGGGAGGAAAGAAGTTTGGAACTTCCAAAACTTCCAGAGAATATGCAATGGCATAAGATAGCATATACAGCAGATAAAGTATTGAAAGAAGAAAAAAATGACAAAAATCATATAGTGCTTTCACCAAGAAGCCTTATGTTATTGGTAGCAAAATAGGACTGGAGGTCTTTTATGAAAATTCAATTTAAAGATTCGGATGAAAAAGCTGTCTTACTGGCAATATCTGGCAGAATCGATTCAAACACATATCAGGAATTGCAGACTGTCGTAAATGATGTGGATTATTCCAAAGGCAATCTGGTGTTTGATTTTAAGGATGTTGAGTATATCTCTTCTGCCGGACTGAGAGTATTGTTATCTGCAAGAAAAAAGATGGAATCTGGCAATATGAAGATTATTAACGTGTCGTCTGCTGTTTATGAGATATTTGAAACTACTGGTTTTGACAGTATACTTGACATTGAAACAGGTGAAGAAGGAACAGCTACATATATAAGCCATTCATTTAAAGAAATTCTTAAAATGAAATCGGACAAATATCCTGATGTTCTTTTCGTATCACATCTTGGGAATCACTATACATGGCAGGATATTGAAAAATGTTCTCAGATTGTGGCAAATGATTTGTTCAGAATGGGTGTCAAAAAAGGAACTCATGTAGGAATTTGTTCTGCTAACTCGGTGAACTGGATTATCACGTTTTTTGCTGTTCAAAAACTCGGAGCGATTGCCTGCCTTCTGAATTTTAATTATAATGAAAAAGAAATCGTTGATGTTTCAGAAGTAGGAGATATCACTCATTTTTGCTATGGCGAGATAGCTACTATGCAGGATAAGGAGGCATTTCTTTCAAATATCAGAAATCAAGCAAATAATAAAATTACCAATTTTTATGATATTGGCAGCAGTATTTCTTTTAAAGAGCGTCTTTATGAGTACGAAAGTGTAAAAGGCTTATTCGATGTGAAAGTAGAATCTGATGATGCAAGCGTGATGATATATACTTCTGGCTCTACTGGAAAACCAAAGGGTGTTCTGCTTTCAGCATATAATATCCTCAATGCTTCTGCGGCTATGTCTGCCGAAATCAATATAGAGAGTACTGACAAACTTTGTTTGATACTTCCCTTATTCCATATATTCGGAATGACAGCAGGTCTTTTCTGTAATGCACTCAAAAATGCCTCAATTGTCATTCCGGAAAATATGAGAACAGCAACAATTCTTTCAACGATTGAAAAATACGGATGCACACTGTTCCACTCTGTTCCCACAATGGTACTTGCCATCATGAATAATAAAGAATTCAGCCCTGAAAAGGTAAGCAAACTCAGATGTACCATATTAGCAGGCGCACCCGCAACAGAACCACAGATTGTAAAGATGAATGAAACATTTAAAAATACACATTTCGTGTGTTCCTACGGACTGAGTGAGATGGCTCCTGTAAGTATCACAAAATACAATGATACTCTCGAACATATCATAAAAACTGTGGGAATGCCTGTAAGCAATATCAAGATAAAGGTCATAGACCGAAATACTGGCGAGGATTGTCCTGTCGGAGAAACTGGTGAAATAATCGTTGAGGGCTACAATCTCATGTCCTGCTATTATAAGGCTGCACTTGATTTACAGTCAATAGATGATGGTGGATGGCTGCATACGGGAGACCTTGGTTTCCTTGATGAAAACGGTTATCTTCATCTTACTGGGCGTGCAAAGGAACTGATTATTCGTGGCGGAGAAAATATCATGCCGAGTGAAGTAGCAGAAGCAATTGCATTGTTTCCTGATATTTCTGATGTAAAGGTACAAGGTGTTCCTGATGATTTCTTTGGAGAAGTTGTAGGTGCAAGTATTGTCATGAAAGATGGAAAAATGCTCGATACTGAAGCATTAAAAGCATTTCTTGCGAAAAGGCTTGCAAAATACAAAATTCCTGCATATATTTTCCAGTATGATGCATTTCCTGTACTTTCAAATGGCAAAATTGATGCTGTGTCACTTAAGAAAGATATGAATGCAAAAGCTCTTGCTTTAAAGCAGTAACAGATAATTAAAGTATGTATTTAAAAGGAGTGTTGTTATGATGAAAAGAAAAGCCGGAGCAGGAAGTATCCTTTATCAGGTTGACAGTGCAAGAAATCTTCCTGCTGTAGTCAAGGTATGCTTTGATGAAGAAATTTCTGAATCCTGCATGAAGGAAGCATTGAAAAAAACTCTGAAAGTTTATCCCCTTGCAAATGCTGGAGTGGAGTTTTCAGATGGAAATGTGTGGCTTATAGATAACCATCAGCCTTTGGAACTCCTGCATCAGAAACAATGTATCCGACCAGGCAGTGATAAGCTGAACAAACACTGGACGTGTGTCAATTATGATGGAAATGCACTATATGTGATTGTTTCTCATGCTATCACTGATGGCAGAGGAATGTTATGGTTTACAGAAACGCTCACCTACTATTACTGCTGTTTAAAATATCAGAAAAATTATGCTCCTGCTGACGATGCCCGGACAGAAATTGGTGGAACTTATCCCGATGATGAAACAGATTACTGGGAAATGGATTATTCAGATGTACTTCCTGTTCCTAAGGCAGAATATCAGAAAGTAGGGTACGTCCTTCCCGAAAATAAAAACAAAAAGAATGAAAAAAAGTCATATGTGAAATTGACAGTTCCTGAAAGTGCTTTTATGGAATTTGTCAGGAAAAACGGAACTTCTCCTTCTGTAATGATGTATTTATTATTTGCTATGGCAGTATATCAGACAAGACCAGAAGCAGAAGAACCGATTGTAGCACGTCTGACCGTGGATGCACGCAAGAATCTTGATATTCCGCATTCGTTCTTTAACTGCTCTCTTGGTGCGCATTTTTCTGTCAACAGACAGATGATTTCCAATACTGAATTTTCAGAACTTTGTCAGAAACTTCGCAAAAGTCTGAAAGCACAGAACACACCAGAATATTTGCGCTGTATGGCAAAAGAACTTGTCGAAGAAAAAGCACTGCTTCCAGATGTGAAACCAACTGTATCTGTAAGCTATATGGGGAAAGTTCCGTTTGGAGAATATCAGGAACATATTACTGATTTCTTAATGGCAGAAGAAGAATTTCATAAAATCAATGCTTATGCTTATCACCATGAATTCCATTTGATTTTGAATTTTGGCAGTGGTAGCAGTATGTACGGAGCTGCAATGGCTGATATTTTAAAGCAAAATGGTATTCCTGTACAACAAAGTGAAATGATATTTTTGGAAGATGCACAGGATTAAGCATCAGAAAGGAAAAACTATGAGAAAAATAGGTTATTCAGATAAGGTATTCCAGTATAAGGAAACGAGAAATCTTAGAATACAGGTGCTTTTGCAACAGGAAATCCAACTGAATATTTTCCGTGATGCACTTGCACAGGCACTTGGTGATTTTCCGGAATACGCTGTCACTCCGGTAAAAAAAGACAAACAATTTTATTATATGGAAAATAACAAGGAAATCGGCTTGTTTCCGGATGACGGAACAGAACGCTATCTCGGAACAGAAGAAACAAATGGCTATTTATTCTGTATTTTATACGCACAGGAGCGTTTTGTTGTTTCTTTTTTTCACGGACTGACTGATTTTAAGGGAATGTATACATTTATTCTTCACATTCTGTACTACTATGCAAAAGGACTCGGAATGGACGTTGAGGATATCCGTCAGGCACAGCCGGATACAGATATGGCTGACCTTTATGACCCCTACGGAAAATATGCAGATGCATCTGCACAGGAATGGAAATATACTGATGATGCAGAAATTCTTACTATTCCAGGAGAAAGAATCGACAGTGCATTACATCGTCAGCATGAATATCTTCTTCATATTTCTACAAAGAAGTTTATTGACCTGACACATAAATGGAAAACTTCTTTTATTCCTGCATTAACAGCAATTGTTTCGGATACCATTGCAGAACTTTATGATGCCGGAGAAAAAACAGTTGTACTAAAAGTTCCGGCAGATTTAAGACCTTTCTTCAATTCTCAAACCAGAGTGAACTTTTCAGATGCACTAGTGTTGGCAAGCAGTCAGGAACTTCGGGAAAAGCCAATGGAAGAACAATGTCGGTTACTGCGAGAAATGATGGATGCACAGCTCAATGCTGAAAATTTTAAAAAACTGATGGCGGCTGGTGTTTCCAAAGTTCGTCAGTTGTCTGGAGAAGAAGAAAAAGAAAAAGCTACCATTTCTATGCCGCCCCTTACTTATGCAATGACTTATCCCGGAAGAATGAACCTTCCGCAGGGGTATGCATCCCTTGTAAAAGATTTTCGGCTGAAAGCATATGTTCCTGTAGACAGTATCCGTTTGACAGTCAAAACGACTGGCAACGATATGACTATTAGCATTGCACAAGCTTTTGACAGAGATGATATTGTGAATGCTATTTGCAGGAAATTCCAGAGCCTTGGATTTGAACCAGTGGTTGAAGATTTGGGGCGTTTTGGCGGTGACCGTTACAGCACAGATAAAATTTGCGAAATAAAGGAGTAATGTTGTAACTCCTTTTTTGGAAATAAAAAAGGTCAGCATAAGTGCAAAGGAAATACATTAATGGAGGAAGGATATGCTGCGTGAAATAGGTTACAAGGATAGATTTTATTATTATAAAACTGTCCGTAATATGCGTATTGAAATTATTTTACAAAATCCCGTGAATCCGGATGCTTTAAAAAATGCAGTGAAAAAATCCCTTGCAGATTATCCACATTTTTCGGTACGTCCCGTTCTGAAAGAAGGAAAACCGTATTATGAGGAAATCACAAAGGATGCAGTTGTCATTCCAGAAGATAACAAAAGCCGTTATTTTGGAACAGATGAAACAAACGGCTACTTGTTTTATCTGAAATATCAGGAAAATCGTTTTTTGATTTCCACATTTCATGGTCTGGCTGATTATGCCGGACTGATGCCGTTTGTGCATAATATTTTGTATTATTATACAGTAGAATGTGGTGGACATACTCCAGATATTCGTACAAAAACAAATCAGGGAGACAAACTGGAGCTTTTTGACCCTTATGCAAAATATGCAGATGCAGAGGTTGCCCCCACATGGGAATATACTCAAAAAGAAAAAATTGCCTGTCTTTCTGTAGAAAATGAAAAAAAGCAGAATTTTCATTACGGAATGCATCTGTCTACAAAACAGTTTATTGATTTAACCCATAAATGGAAAACATCATTTGTTCCAGCTTTGATTTCCTTGATTTCGGGTGCAATGGCAGAAGCTTATCAAATTTCTGAAGAAACTGTGATTGCATATACAACTGTAAATATGCGGACACTATTTGAATGTAAGAATCAGACTAATTTTTCCGAAACAATTGTGATGCCTGTTACCAAAGAGCTAAGAACCAAAGAAAGAACAATACAATGCAAAGAATTGAGAGCTTTTTTAGATGCTCAGCGTACCAAGCAAAATTTCAGTAAAACAATGGCTGCTGTCGTATCTGCTGTGAAAAAGATAGAGCAAATCCCTGATGAAAACCCCTGCTGTGTTTCTTTGCCAATTCCTAATTATCTTTTAACTTATCCAGGAAGAGTGGAAATTCCAGAAGGCTATGAAACATGGATAAAAGATATTCGTCTTGAAGGTGCATTGGGAGATATTTCTAATATGGGAAATCAAGTTTCCGTTGTAGTCAAAACAACTGGTGATGATATGTGTATTTCTTTCCAGAGTGCTGTCAATACAGAAATACTTCTTGAAAAACTGGTGAATCAGCTCAAAATATTTGGTATCTCAGCACGTTTTGAATCATTAGATGCCATAATAAGTGACCTTTACCAGATTGATAAATTGAAAAAATGGAAGTGATGATATTACTATGAAACAGACACAGATAAATGAAAAAGTAATTTCTTCCACTTTCCAAAAATCCGCAGGTGTGATGATTGCAGGGAGTGCAACAGCATTTATTGGCACAACTGTAGACAGTGTGATTACAAGCCGGATGCTTGGTGTGACATATGTATCTGCATTTCAGATTGTTCAGCCGCTGATACTGATTATAGCCGTATTGGCAATGCTGATTTTGAATGGTTTGCAAAATGTCTATGCCAAACAAATCGGTGCAGGAAAAATGAAAGAAGCTTACACCATCATGTCTCTGTCAATTGTTGTACTTGGAGCTATCAGTGCGATATGTGGTTTGCTGTATTGTCTGTTTGCACATCCGATTGTGAGTGCTTTAGGTGCAAATGACAGTGTTTCTTTATTACACAAAGAGGCAGTCGGGTATATTTACGGAATTGCTCCCGGATTGATTGGTCTTTGCTTGCAACAACTGTTAAGTCAGATTGTTATCATAGAAGGCAGGCAGAATGTAGTACTGACCGCAGTCATTGTGCAGACAGTCGTCAATATTGTGGGAGATGTTTTAGTAGCGACTACATTTCACAATGGATTATTTGGAATGGGAATGGCATCTACAGTATGTTATTATTCTGCAATTGCTGTCCTATTGTTTTCCATGATACGAAAGCCCGTTTCTTATCGGTTCATGCTTAAAAATGCGAAGTTTAAATCACTTGGGGAAGTGTTTGGCATGGGACTACCAGGAGCAGCGGAACGCCTTGGATTGATGATACAGACATTATTTATGAATAAAATTCTACTTTCTCAGGTATCTGCGGATGCAGTAGCAGCATATGCCATTTTGTCAACATTGAATAATTTATTGCAGTCTGTTTCTACTGGAACAGCCTCAACAACATTTACAATGGCATCCATTTATGTAGGAGAAGAAGATAAAAATTCATTAAAAACTACTTTAAAATCATCCTTGCGATTTACAGGAATGTTAGAATGTATTGTACTGGCAATTGTTCTGTTGGCAGCTTCAGTGATGATTCTTCCTTTTATCGGGGAAGATGGTGCAGAGGTTCAGCAGATAGCTGTTTGGGGATTGAGACTGCTTGCAGTATCTGTCCCATTTTATGGAATCAATCATACATTTCAGCGTTATATTCAAGCGGTCGGAAAAATCAGCATGGCATATCTAATCCCTACACTTGGTAGTGTCATCTGTTTTGTTCCTTCTGCATTGGTGCTATTATTTACGGCTGGCGGGAATTTTATTTGGCTGGCGTTTTTTGCAGGAGAATTTCTTACAACGCTGATTGTTGTTGGCATAACTTCTGCAAAAAAGAAACAGCTTGCAGTACATTTGGATGATTATCTCTATCTTCCGTCAGAGATGCAGGCAGATGCCACTGTGATGATAGATACATCCGTCAAGGATGTTTCTGAACTCCTAACATTATCAGAAGAATGTCAGAAATATTTTATGGAAAAGGAAAATGACCAGAAAAAAGGGATGCTGCTTGCCTTAGCTGTTGAAGAAATGGGAAATAATATTTTTCAGTATAATCAGAAAAATGTCGTAGTAGATGTAAGGCTTTTGAAAAGAAATCAAGAGTGGATTCTTCGAATCAGAGACAATGGAAAAGGCTTTGACCCTAAAAAATGGGTTCAGATTCATCAGAATGATGATAAGACAAAAAACATTGGAATTCGTATGATTTCAGGGTTATGCAGACAATTTGAATATATCAGTATTATGAGTATGAATAACTTAATCGTTCATGTTGAATAATATTTCAGACAAATGATTTCAAATTAACCGATTAACCGACACGAAAGATTTATATGCTGAATGGCAGTGGGAGACAGCAATTTTTCCGCTCCCACTGCCGCTTTATAATGTTCGTTGCTAAAAAAGTGGAGGACTCAAAAATTTAAAAAAAAACTATAAGGAGGCTTTTTAAATGCTCACTATCCAAACTAATCTGAACGGCACAACCCTCATAGTCAAACTAAAAGGCAGACTGGACACAATCACTTCACCGGAACTGGAAAAGAAAGTAAAAGATGAAATAAACGATGTAACTGTCTTGATACTTGATTTTGCAGAACTGTTCTATATTTCCAGTGCCGGACTGCGTGTATTGCTGTCTTTGCAGAATCTCATGAATACGCAGAACAGCATCGTTGTAAGAAGTGCATCTGCTGAAATTAAGGACATTTTCAGCCTCACAGGGTTTGGTGATGTTCTGAAAATTGAAGGATGAATATGACCGACAGAACTTATATGAGTAATCTCATGAAAAAGATGTTTAAGGCAGCGTTTCTGACTTCTTTGGTTTCAGAATTCACACAGATGATTGCCCTGCTGATTGATGGTATCATAGTCTGCCGTTTTTTCGAACAAGATGAAGTAGCAGCAGTAGGTCTTGCAAATCCCTTTTTCTTTTTGGTAGGAGTGCCTGCAACAGGACTTGCAGCAGGGCTTCAAACGGTCTGTTCCAAAGAAATGGGACGAGGAAAAATTGAAAATGTCAATTATATCTTCAGTGAAACTATGATAATAACAACTGTCAGCATGGCAATACTTTCATGTGTTACATTCCTGACAATTCCACAGATGGCTGTTCTGTTTGGAGCAAGAGGAAATGCAGCCGATTTACTTACATATACTGAAAACTATCTATATGGTCTCGCATTTGAAATCCTTCCATTTGTGCTGCTGTCGCTTATCACTCCTATTGTAATTCTGGATAATGGAAGCAAGATTGTTACAATTTCTGCTGTGCTGGGATGTCTGTCGAATATCACTCTCGACCTTTTTTCTGTCAAAATGAACAAGGGATTGTTCGGAATCGGACTGGCATCCTCATTGTCGGCTGCCGTATCATTATTAGTTTTGTTCGCACATTTTTTGAAAAAAGACCATGTTATCCGATTTCGGTTTGTGCCGTTTCGATTGCATGATATCAAGGAAATTCTTATGCTGGGTGCTCCAAAAGCTGTTCATGCGCTTGCAAATGCCTTACGTTCTGGGATACTGAATACTTTAGTAATTGCTGTTGGCGGAAGTGTAGCTATGTCTGTACTGACGATTCAGGGAATGATATCTGACCTTGTAGATATACCTGCAATGGGAATATCTGGTGCTGTAGGCATTTTAGCAGGTATCAGCTATGGGGAATTGAATGGTGAAGATTTGAAAAGGATAGGTATACATGCACATAGGTATATTTTCTCAATTGTTGGCATACTTTCAGCACTTTTACTTGTGCTTTCCCGCCCCGTTTCAAGTTTTTACATGGACTCCAGTGATGAAGGAATCTCCTTGCTTCTGTATGTGATTGGATGTATTGCAGTTGGCTCAGTCTTTTCGGCATTGATTTATGCAAGGATCAGTTATTTACAAGCAATTGAAAAAATCAGAGATGCACAAATCATTGAAACCGGTGCAAATCTGATTATCCTGCTGGCAGCAGCAATGATTTTGTCTGTACCATTTGGAATATATGGTATATTTGCAGCATTTCCAGTCTCCAAACTTGTCATGTTGCTGATAATCTGGCTTATTCATGTAAAAAGAACAAAGACTCTTTTTCCGTCAGCCGAATGTTATATGGAACTGGATGATTCGTTTCATCCCAGTGTCGGAGATATTATAGCCTATCCGTTTGGAACATTTAAAGACTGTCAGATTGCAAGTGAACAAGTCAGATTATTTTGCAAGGGGCATAAACTAAAGGAAAAAGAAGCATATCTGTCAAGCCTGTGTATGGAGGAAATCACAACAAATATTATCAAGCATGGTTTGCGGTCCAAAAGAGGAACAGCAGAAATCAGAGTTACAATTTATGCAAATAATATGATAATTCGTGTCAGAGATAATGGTATCGCATTTAATATCAGCAATTTTGCAAAACTTCTGGCAGCAGAAGAACCCTTTGTCAATATCGGCATGAAGATTTTGTGCGGTACTGCTGATGATATCAGTTATTATCGGATATATGGTATGAATACAACGATTATTAAACTTTCTGTATGTAAATTATGACAATCGAATAAGGAGAATGTGCATGAAAACAGATGTGATTACAATTTACAGCGACCTGAACGGAAGAGACAAGGCATTGCAGGAAACAGAAAGATTTACAGAATATTATCATATTACAGGGAAAAATGCAATGCACCTCAGACTGCTGACAGAGGAAACATTCTGCATGATTCACGGAATTATGGAAGAATTCAGCGGCAGACTATGGCTTGAAAGCGAGCAGACCAGAAAAGGCTTGCTTTGCCGTATCTGCCTGACAATCGAAAAACCACTCAATAAAGAGCAGGAAGCGGATATTCTGTCAGTTGCTACCAGCGGAAAAAATGAAATGGCAAAAGGCATTGTCGGAAAGATTCGTGAGTTAATCCGTCAGAGTTTGCAGTCTGCTTCGGATGAAGATGAAGAGTATATGAAAAATATCTGTGATACACTTGCCGTTCAGGATGCCGGTTACTGGTCACTCCAGCTGTACCGTCAGAGCTTATCGCACGAAACAGAGACTAAAAAGCAGGAACATGATGAACTGGAAAAATCCATCATTGCCAGACTCGCAAATGATGTGAAAGTCTGGCTGAAAACAGACATAACAGAAATCACTGTTGAAAAACTTATTATGGAATGAATGCATATGAAGAATGAACAATTTCTAATCGACAGTATTCTGAATGACATGTCTGAAGGAATCATTGTATTTGGATTTGACGGAAAAATTATCCTGCATAATCATACTGCTGCACAGATTCTCGGATTTCCTGATTTCTCTCTCCGTGACAAGAGCATTGCATGGCTTATGAGTGCAACAAATGCAAATGACGAATTGTTTCAGCAAATTTTGGATGCTGTCTATACAAAGAAGAAAGTCGTCAGAACACTTCCGTTTTTTCATGAAGAGAAGACAGTCTATCTGCATATTACAACTGATTTTTTAATGAACGGTACAGAGAAAATCGGTGTGATTACACGCATGAGCGATATTACAGAATCTACCTTGCTGTTCATTGCCAATAAACGGCTTGCCAATCAGGTTGTTGACCTAATGAATTCGTTCGTAGAAGTGATGGTGACAGCGGTGGAAGAAAAATCCGCATACAATGCCAATCATACCAAAAATATGGTAAGATATGCTAAAAACTATCTGACATGGCTGGACAAGCAGGGCGAACTTCAAAAATACACGGCTAAAAACACCGCTCCGTTTCTGATGAGTGTCTGGCTGCATGACATCGGAAAGCTGCTGATACCGCCGGAAGTTATGGACAAACCCACAAGGCTTGGAAATGCTGTCAAAGATATTTCTCATCGGATTGAAACAGCGTATCTGATGCTGAAAATTGAAATGCTGTCACATCCGGAGCAGAAAGCAGAGATTGAAACGCAGATAAAACAGCTCAAAGAAGCAGAAAATCTGATTCTTTCAGCAAATACGGCAGGCTTTCTGGATGAAAACACAAGACAGAAATTAAAAGAGGCAGCAAAGATTCAATGCTCCGATGCAGAGGGCTGTCTGCATCCGCTGCTGTCTGACAGTGAACTGGAATCAATCACGATTATCAGGGGAACACTGACTGATGAAGAACGAAAAATCATGGAATCACATGTAAGCTTGACAAAAAAATTACTTTCTAAGATGGAGTTCCGAGGAGAGTATAAGCCTGTTCCGCTGTGGGCAGCAGGACATCATGAACTGCTGGACGGTTCAGGCTATCCGGAACACTTGCAGGACAATGAAATTTCATGGGAAACAAGACTGCTGACAATCATTGATATTTATGATGCGCTGACAGCCGAGGACAGACCTTATAAACCGCCTGTGCCTCCGGAAAAAGCGTTTGCAATTCTCAGAGATATGGCAGAAAAAGGAAAAGTAGATTTGCAGATTCTGAACAGTTTCTTTGAGAGTCAGGCATGGAACTATGATTCACAAAATATTTGAAAGGAATGGTTATTATGACAATTGAACAGTTGAAAAATGAGGAAAAGCTGACACTTGCTGTTGAGGGAAGAATCGACACCAAAACCGCACCGGAACTTGAAAAAACTTTGCAGGATGTATTGGACGGCATCAAAGAACTGGTATTTGATTTTGCAAAGGTATCTTATATTTCTTCTGCTGGACTGCGTGTATTGATGATGGCACAGAACCAGATGAATCAGCAGGGAACTATGACAATTCTTCATGCAAATGATGATTTAAAGGAAATCTTTGAAGTAACCGGTTTCACAGAAATTCTGACGATTGTGTGAAGCAGAGAGGAAAGTGCATGGTGAAAGAACTTGATATTGCAGCTGTCAAAGATAATCTCGATGCTGCGCTTCAGTTTGTGGAGGAGCAGCTGGAAGATATCGGCTGTTCACCCAAAACTCAGATGCAGATTGAGCTTGCAGTTGAGGAAATTTTCATTAACATTGCCAGTTATGCCTATTATCCTGAAACAGGAAATGCAACGATTCGTGTGGAGATACCACCAGAACAACAGCAGATTTCCATCACATTTATTGACCATGGAATCCCCTACAATCCTCTCGCCAAAGCTGACCCAGATGTGACACTTCCTTTTGCACAAAGGAAAATCGGCGGGCTGGGCATCTTCCTTGTAAAGAAGAATATGGATGATATGCGTTATGAGTATGTGCATGGCAGCAATGTTCTCACTATCATAAAGAAAATTTAGTGTAATGCCTGATTCTTCTGATATTTTATGAATATTTATAATAGATTGGCAGTTGTTTGTTGTGAAAATTACGGGACAGGATAAAAAAATTATCAGGCGATTAGGCATTGCAAGAGTGAGTGCTACAGTCGTATTTGTCATTCTGCTGTTTCTTTGCATAGCTTTAAATGCCGGAAAACTGGATATTTATCTGCCAAAAGACTGCCATGTATCTGATTTTGTACCAGAAACGGATATTGTTTCCGTGCAGACTGTGCCAGACAGTGAAAACCATATGATAGTCATTGCAGAAGGTCATGGAAAAGTCTTTATCGATAATGTAACTGGAAATGGTTCTTGCGATTTTGAATATGTGAATGTTCTTCCATTTGGAGTGATATACAATATTAGTAACGGAAATTTTTCAGGAAGTCAGTATGTGACTTTGCTTGTTCATTGGTATGTGCTGAGTATTGCCATATTGCTGATTGCTTCATTTTTTGTACGGTGCAGGACAGAACTTTTTTCTTATACAACACTTTTTTTGGAGGTACAGCAGTATTCTTGTCGGGTGCTTCACTGGTAATGCTTATCAGTGTTATCAATTATATCAGAAATCCGGAAACCTATTTCATGATGCATATTTATTCAATTTTGAGTAATTCCGGCACTTGGTTTATGGGTCTGAGTATGCCGTTTATGCTCATTTTTGCTGTTTCTCTGGCAATCAGTAATAATTGCTTTTGCGAAAGAACAAAAAGAAAAAACAGGCAAAAATATCATATTTGTACCCTCAGGCGGCAAGGGAAGTGACGAAGTGATTTCTGAAGCGGAATCCATGAAAAATTATCTGGTTTCGCAAGGAATTCCTGAAAGAAATATTATCGTTGAAAATAAATCTTCTAATACAAAGGAAAATATGCGGTTTTCCTTACAGAAAATAAAAAATAACTGTGAAAATCCAAAGATTATTTTTTCCACTTCCAATTATCATGTTTTGAGAAGCGGTATCATCGCACAGAATGAAAATCTTGCTGCCGAGGGTATCGGCTGTCAAACAAAATGGTATTTCTGGCCTAATGCATTTATCCGTGAATTTGTCGGATTGCTTGCAAGTAAATGGAAACAGCATATTTTCTGGATAATATTTTTCATTATCGTATTTATAATAATCAATATGCTGATACCCATATAAAAATGATTTATTTCGTTACGAAAGGAATAAGATATATGAAAAAATTAGTTGCTTTATTAGGTGCAGTTTGTCTGCTGTGTACTTCTGTTCCGGCGATTCCGGAATTGGTGCAGGAAACTGCTGTTCTGACTGTCAGTGCCGCAGAAGAAGCCGAATCTGCCTATACTGAAGGTACTTACGGCATACTGACCTATCGGGAATATGCTGATTATATCGAAATTTCAGGCTGTGATGCCAATGCAGAAACAGTAGAAATTCCGGCAGTCATCAACGGAAAAAACGTGATTCGCATTGATGACGATGCCTTTATGAACTGTACAGTAAAAACAGTTACCCTGCCGGATACGCTCATAACAATTGGATACCGTGCATTTCATAGCTGTAGTAATCTGACCAAGATAGAAATTCCTGCTTCCGTGACTGAAATCGGCGGTTCTGCATTTAATAATTGTGAAAATCTGGAAGAAGTTATCCTGCATGAGGGATTGGAGAGTATCGGAGTCAGTGTCTTTAAAAATACTGCATTGAAATCCATTGCGATTCCGGCATCTGTCAGCAGTTTCGGATATGAAATTTTCGACGGCACGCCGTTCTGGGAAGAACTGACAGCGAAAAATCCTATCGTTATTTTTAACAATATTCTGGTGGACGGCAGAAACTGCACAGGAGCTGTTGTCATTCCCGATGGTGTGACAAGAATCAACAGTTTTGCATTTCAGATGAATATGACAGTCACTTCTGTACAGATTCCGGACAGTGTCACAGAAATCGGCAAGAATGCTTTTGTGTACTGCACAGGACTGACAGGAATCACTATTCCCAATACAATTGAAGAAATCTCGATTGGAGCGTTCAGTGATTCCGGACTGAAAGCTGTCACCATTCCTGACAGTGTATTGAATATTCGTTCCGGAGCGTTTGCCTATTGTATGGATTTGGAAGAAGTGAATTTTCCTGACCATCAGGTAGATGTTTACAGCGAAGCATTTGAAGGGACTCCGTGGCTGGAAGCCAGACGGGCAGAAAATCCGCTTGTCATTGTGAACGGAACACTGATTGACGGAAAAACCTGCACAGGGGATGTCATTATCCCAAAAGATGTTACAATTATTTCCTCCAAAGCGTTCAGCTGGAATGAAAATATTACTTCTGTCATTGTTCCGGCAGGTGTACATGCAATCTGGGATGAAACTTTTGATAACTGTACCAATCTGAAATCAGCAGAACTGCC
>DJXD01000037.1 GCA_002449585.1 Ruminococcus sp. UBA7013 | reverse complement strand
CATTGGCTTCTGTGTGAATGAACTCCTGTCAATCGTAGAAAATACATCATTGATGGGAATCAGCTACCCGCCTGCTATGCTGAAAGCTCTTGAAGTATTACAGAAAAAAGCCGGACGCACCGATGAAGATGCACAGGAACATCTGGAAGAAATCGAAGAAAAAGAAGAAGAGGAGGAAAACAAAAATGGCAGTGAAGACTTATAAATTTGACGATGCCACACAGCTTTCTCCGCACTTCAATGTGCAGGAGTTCCGCTGTAAATGCAGTCAGCATCATGATATTTTGATTGCAGAGGAGCTTGTAGACAAGCTCGAAAGGCTCTATGTAAAACTGGACTGTTCCAAAATTATCATCACAAGTGGTATGAGGTGTTCGTCTTACGATATTTCTATTGGTGGAAACGGAGGCGGACAGCATCCGCTCGGAAAAGCGGCTGATGTCATTTGTTATAATCAAGCTGGTGAACGTATCAGCAGTAAACTTGTTTGCTGTACTGCTCAAGACCTCGGCTTTGGAGGTATTGCAACAAGAAAGCTTGTTGAAAGCGTGGAGCTTGACAAGGATACTAAGAAGGAAGCATTTATTGCATTTGACTTTGACCTCAATGTATACTTGGATTCTGTTCAGGTTGCTGTAAATGAAACAGGTGTTGAAAGTAATGACTCTGTAAATCCTTGGGCGTTCTCTGCTCGTACTGGTGCAACAGGTACAGTAACAAATTCTGGTCAGGAAATTACTTCTATTTCTTGGAGCTAATCAATTTCAAAACTCAAACACAAACAGGGCGGAGGCGGTTCGCCGTCTCCTGCTCCTGAAATACGGCTTTTGCGGAGACTGCTTTCTTTCGGGAGAGCGGTTTTCGGAGGGGCTGAACCTCTCGACAACAAGGGACAGTCACGACTGCCCGGCTGACTATCTTGAAAACTCAAACGGGCATGGTGTGTCCGTTTTTTGCTTTTTATTAAGCTTAATAAATACGGTTGTTCCGACAATTTTTTAAGAAAGGCGGTTGAATATATGAAAACTTTGAAATATCGGATATTTTCGGTACTGCTTGTGTTGTTGCTATTCCTGAATATCATTGATATGGGCATTTTTAGGGACAGCTTTCTTTCTTTTCGTGCTGTAGCTGATGCAAGAGATTATCCTGCTTCTTTCAGTTGGAATCTGCGTGAACTTGTTCCCGGAACTTTTGCTGGTGACAGAAGCTATAAATCAATTACAAGCGGCGATACAACCACCATTAAGGACAAAAACGGCAATGTTGTGTATACTGTTGTAACAAATGAGAATAAAAAGTTAATTTACAGCGGTAATAACACCGGAACAACACCTTTGTATACTGTGGTTACAAATAATGATGTCAGCTCTGTTTATAAGGGGGTATATGATGAAAATGGCACTAATAACAAGCTAAGAGATATCAGCCTAACTAACGGCAATGCCGACCTCAGCATTATTGAAAGTGCAGATGAGCCTGTTCAGCTGCGTACGGTTTTTTACATCGACCCGCAGACAAAGACCATTCCGCCCGGACATATTACATTTACGATAGACGGACTGAATGACCTTGTAAGGAGTGGTGTACTGAGCCTTAATGACAAAGACCCTGATGTGACAAGCGTATGGAAGATAGAACACGATACAGAAAATGATAAATGGACATTTACGAACCAGAAGGAAATTCAATCAAATTCCGAAACCGTCTTCACGTGGAATTTCGATTCACGTGCCGGAATAAATCCCAGCAATATCGAGCTTGAAACCAGATGTATTGTTTATGAAGACACCATAAATGAAGACGGAAGTATCAATGAAAAAGCAAATGAAATACCAATTTCCACAAATAGCATCAATCTGCACTATGAATCAATAAGAGATGATTACGATGTTCGCATAGTCTGCCAGAATCCCGATGAAGTTGATGTAAACAATCTTAATACGGATTTTGACTGGCATAGCTTTTACACTATGGTCGGATTGAAGGGCATAAAGGAAACAGCAGTAAAAAATCAGCAATATAAAGATATTACTGACGACCAAGATGGCACTGCTGATGATGAATCTGCAATGTATATCGTACAGGACAAAGCTACACAGGAGTCAAATCGCCATGCGAGAGGTGTCGGTGAAACGAAGCTGTTTATTGAGCTGAGTGACTTGGATACCTTAAACAGAGCTAACGATATAATGATTCTTGATTCGTCGGGAAATCGTGTGACGATTGTTGAAGAAGTCATTGACGGAAAAACTTGCTATGGCTTTTACGATTTCCAGAAAGGCGGAGAGCGCAAAGCTGGCGAAGCTTACGGCACGACTTATCGGGTGGGCATAAGAAATGATGCCATGCAGGATGGTAAAACATATAATGTTCAGCTGACTGCACACTATCTTGTTCAGTATCAAGACGAAACAGAGGTAACAGACATTACAGATACTGCTGCACATAAGGTAAGTAAAAATGAAACACAAACTATTGGCGGCAGCGGCAACTATATTGTAAAATACAATAATTACGAAATCAACCGCAGTGGAGAACATAATGGAATTAACTATGATTCTCATGCAAAACATTACAACCCCGCTAATCAGTGGCTCTATGAGAATATGTTCAGCGGAAAGACAGTGAGATATTCCCTTGAAGCCAAGACCTCACAGGAAACAGAAACGACTGACAGTGGTAAAGTGATAAAGCCCTACGACCTGATTTATGAAGACGGTGCGCCGACTCTTTTTAATATATATGATAAAGCTGAACTTGAAAGAATCGCTGCATTGACTACACCGGAACTGCCAACTACAGAGGCGCAGTCACATACATTAACCCCTTCAGAGTATGATTTTACACAAATTACAGTCAGGAAGCTGATTAAAGGCTCTACTGTCACTCTAACAGAGGATGGTACTGGTTTTGATTTCGTTGTTTATGGTTGGAGTGAAGCCCCTAATAATGATGCATATCATACATGGAAAGATATTGGTAATGGCAATACTGCCACTGATGTTGACATTTATCTTCCCTCCGGAATAGACAAAATACAGCTTGTTGTCAAAAATTTGGAAATACGTGCTGATGTGACAGCTTATGTATATATAAGTTATAATGTTGACCCTACATACAGGGACATGGTATTTATTGATACAATAAGCACCGCAGGGACAGACAATAAGTATACTGTTGATACAAACAAAGGAACATACTTACAAAATGAGTTTAAAAGAGAAAAGTATATTATAGGTAGTAATAATGAGAATTACGAACCGAATACTCCCAATTTAACATTAACAGAGACAGCTACAGCTGCATCAAACACTTGGGTGAGACAGTCAGTGACGGAGATAAGCTCAAATGTGGGAATAACAAATTTTGGCGAAGCTTTCTCCCCGGTTTCTTCATCAGACCAATACCTGCCTACAACAATAACTGCCGGCGGTAAGATAAAGTCTGATTCAGACGGCAGCGTTCGCAGATTTGCTGTATATTCAAAACTTCCGCACGATGTTGAGTTATCTGACGGCTGGGATAAGAAGATAAGAGAGACACTTCAGTTCAGTGCTGTAGATTTCCTGCAAAAAGAGAACATCGATGCTGAAGAAGCAAAAAAGCATATATCAATCTCATATGATGCATCCAAGCGGTGTGTCATCTGTGAATTTGATTTTGACTATATGCCGATAGATGTTAGTCAGGAGACATCGATTTCATTCTCCTACCCTGCCGAAATATCAGTAGCGAAAATGAATGTTCTCACCGACAAAGAATTCGAGACAGCATCCTATGTGACTGTGCTTGACAGCGGCGTAAGAGTGAGCAACCCCTCAGGAACGGCGTTATTAACTGCAACTGATACTGATAATCCTACCGGACATACAGCCGTGAGAGCTTCAAAGTCTGTGACATATAATAGTTCTGGTTCGTATAAGGACAGCCGACTGACTAAGAAGGTCGCAAGCTATTATAACGACTGGGTTTACGAGGCTCAGACAGAAGTTGACGGAAGCAACGCTCATCATTATGTCAATGGGAAAATGACTTCTGAATACTCTTATAAACTTGATTACTTCCGTACCGTTTCTCAGCAGGAAACTGTAAAAAATCCAATGATACTTGATATTGTTGAAGGACTGAACAAGTCAAGATGGGACGGCAATGTTAAATCAGTAACAGTTCCAAAGGATTATCCGGTCGGAGTGACACCAGCAGTGTATTATCTGGTTGAAAATAATAATACTAGTCCTGTTGACTCAAATGCAGCTGACCCAATCAATCGGAACTATAAGAAATCAAACAAAAATATTACAGCTATTGTTAATACCTTACGTGGATATGACCCTAACAACAGTAACAGCAGTGGTAATACTAATTATACGGAAGATTTACAAAGCTATACAACATTTGTTGATAGTATTAAAAACAGCTCAGGCATATGGACAAAAGTAGAAACACGGAAAGAAACCGACAATGCTATAGAATTTATATTATCAAGCGGAGGAATTGCCAATATTTATGCAGTGGCGATACTCTATGAAGGGCAATGTACAATAAACAATGAAAATCCGCTCGAACTTGTTCCTGTTATCAATATGATAGCACCGCCGTTATCTAATCAAAGTGGTAGCAATATCAATAACAACCGTGTTACATACAACGAGGCTTATGCATTCGGTGCATCAATAGGAAATACCGGTTCTCAAGATATGCCGCTTTGTTCAAAGTCAGACGAAACACTAGTGATACTGCGGCATGATATTGAGCTTGCAAAAGTAAGCTCTAAAAATCCCTCTATGCGCCTGACAGGTGCAAAGTTTACCGTTTTCGGAATGGAGGATAATTTCGAGAATGACGAAGTGAATAATACAAATATTGTTCAGTACTATGATTTGGATAGTACGGAGTTGAAACGACTTTTTAATCAGCCAGTTGATAGCACAGGCATTTTGAAAATGAACCTTGCCCCAGGTATTTATAACTATCTGGAGACACAAGCTCCAAGGGGCTATACTCGTGATGAGCATGTTTACCGATTCCGTGTTTTGGCAGATAAAAATGCAGTCTATTATTACACAATAGTTCTGAAAACACAAACCCAAAAAGAATCGGAATATATGATTGTCAATGAAAAGGAAGTTGAAAGTTATGATTTATTCTACAACGGGCAAACTAAAGTTGATGCCAATAAAGCATTTTATGTTTGGAACAGTGAAGGAAACAGAGTCAAAAAATATTCTGATTCTGAAATACTCGGCACTTATGAATATAGTTCGACTGTAAGTGAAAGCGATGGCAAGGTCTATTTCAATGATGGCAAACTGACATTAAAATATCTTCCTGCGGGTACTTACACTATCAATACTTCTGATATTGATGCCGATAAAGATGCAGACGGATATGAGTTTTCTGTTGCAGATAACAGCAGTATCACACTTTGTGCGTATCAGAAGAAATTGTTAACAAGCAACGTTAAGTACAAACTGTACAAGGGCGATGCTGACAATATGAACGCAGATGATGAACCAATGAAATTAACTGGTTCAAATGGTGAGTATACTGTTTCTGACAATGGTACAGTAACGGAGATTGTGCCGGATAGTGCCGGAAAAGTACAGATAAACGGTCTTACAGGTACTGATTATTATCTTATGCTTGAAGAGACTCCCACGGGATACGAGCAGAAAACAGCGACAAAGCTTAAACTTAAAGCCAATGATTCAAGCGATGATAATGTAATTTTATACGCAACAGAACAGCTTGTTGTTACTGATAAACTTGTCGTGAAAGATGACCCCTTGCAAACTGCAAAGGCAGAGTTCAAGAAAATTGACGGCACAACGATAGGCGGAACTCATTCAACTAACTACGGCAATCTTATAAATGATGCGATATATAATATGTATACTGTTGATGATGACGGCTCTTTGCTGCTGTTATATTTTACGCTGAAAGCGGATGGAGACGGTCAACAAACATATGCTTATTCCGGAACGAAAGGTAAAACCGGTGCTGTTTTTGAGCTACAAACGGGAATGAAAGTAGCTGAAACAGCTGCTGACGCTGCAACTTACAAAGGTAAAATATTTGTGAGCGGATTGCCCTACGGCACATATATCATAAAAGAGCAGTCTGCACCTAAAGGCTATCAGCTAAGTTCAGTCGATCATTATTTCCGTGTGTCACCACAAACTATTGATGACGAAAATCGAGTTGTTTTCGGCACGACAACTACAACAACGGATGAAGGCACTGAAACAACAGTTAACACGACAATGGAGCTTTCAGACAATGAGGTACTGAGTACTATAGTCCTTAAGAAGAAAGATTTAAAAAATCAGAAAAAATATCTGAAAAATGCACAATATAACCTTTATCAGCTTGTACCGAATACTAATTCAGAATTGTCAGACGCTGACTATCTTGCAGCAGCGAAAGAGGCTGTCAACAAGGCTAAGGGTGACCCCAGTAAATTTAGCGGAGAAGATGAAGGCAAGTATTGGATTCAATTTGGCTCGGGACGTACTGATGTAACAGGCACTATCAGATATAGCGGACTGCCTTTTGGAACATATCTTGTGTACGAAATAAGCGCACCACAGGGATATACTTGGAATAATGACAACTCAAAATGGGAAACATGGACAACAAAAAATACTGTTAAGAACCCTGGTCAAATCATCATTATTTCTCGGGAAACTGTTACAGGGAATTCAGAGATTCAAAAGGTAAATCTGACAGATGACGAGGGAAACAATGTCAGGGACGAGAACGGAGAACTTGTCTATATTGATGAGATTACTTACTATGATTTCTATGTGAGTCACCTTGATGACAGGAAGCTGGGCGATGTTCAGCTTCTGAAAACCGACTCGGCAGATAAAAAGCCCCTTACTGATGCGAATTTCTCGCTATATAAGGTAAATTTCACCGAAAACGAGAAAAAAGTTGCTCTTATCAAATTTGATCCAAACAAGTATACAGAGGATTTTTTCACCAATAATACAAAGACACTCGATGCGCTTATCGAAGAAGAGGAGATAATTCTTTCAAAGACGGATTTTCTCAACAGTGAACATTTTACTACTAATAGTAACGGTGATGTCGTATCTGTTGCTACAGATGAAGTTGTCAAGCAGAATTTGCAGACAAATGATGACCCTTCTATTGGGTCTACCGTTCTGGCAAGTGGTCTTGACTGGGGTGTTTACTACTTCTACGAGATGAAAGCCCCGGCAGGTTATCAGAAATATAAGGCATCTACAGATGACAGCACGGAATATCCCCTGCTGTTCACAATAGATGCAGGCAACGTTTCGGAAACGATACAAATTAGCATGACAAATGATAAGACCTATGGTGAAGTTTGGCTTTATAAGCAGGCAGAAGATAAGCTCAAAGATACTAATGGAAATAACATTACCCCTGAAGCACATGAAAAACTCTTCGGGGCGAAGTTTCAGCTTTATGATAAGAATGACGAGCTTGTGAAGTCTGTTCCGTTGCTGAGGCTCGGCGGACTGAATACAACTGCCACCGATGTAAATGCCAAGGGAAGAAAAGAATTCCCTGTTAAGGAAATCATTGTGACAGATAATACACACATCAATGTTAAGATACTTGACGGCAATACAGAACATATTGTTACTATAACCTATGATGTGAGCGACAATGATAAGAAAGCCAAAGGTACTACACTGACAATCAATGTTGATGATGCATTTAATAATACTTATGGAAATGGATACAAGAACGGCACTGATTTTCGTCTGGCGAATTATGTTGTCAAGGAGTCAGGGAATGATTTATTGCTGTATGAAGATACAGGGAAATACAGGACCCTCAAAGAAAATGAAAAGAACTTTTATAATTCAAATTCCATTATCACAGACGAATATGTGACAGTAAATGCAGGCGGACGGCTTAATGTGCGTGGACTTGACTGGGGAAGCTACTACTTCCGTGAAACTGTTCCGCCAAGCGGATATGGGCTTGCAGAAGATGTATTATTTAACGTCAATGCCTACAACTGCGACAGTCAGTTTGTCAAGTGTGAAGACCCCCCGGCAACTGCGGCAATCATCATTGATAAGGAGATACCCGACAAGGAGTATTTTGATGCCTACGGCGAACCGACTTTCATGTTCAAAGTATATGAGTTAAAAGAGGCTGGAACAGGTGATACTATTGCCTATACTTTTAAAGAGAATGACAGCGCAAATGAAAAGGAGTACGCAAAGACTGGCACAGAATATACGCTTGCAATCCACATGAAAGATATTAAGGGTACAGCAATGGTAAGCGTTCCTGCGAAACAATACCTTATCGAAGAAATGCCTGTTTCAAGATATGAGTGTTATGGGCTTGAAGTGGTAGATACTGCTAAGACTGATTATACTACTGAATCAGCAAATATGAACTCAACTACATCCAAGAATATTTTAACCCAAAACAAGTATGAAACGAATTCAACCACATACAAGGCTTTCTGTGATTTATCAGGTGCGACAAGTCCTGAAGTGTATGTTTTCCGGGTGAAGTATCAAAACCGAATCAAGCGGTATGATAATTTCAGTCAGGTAGATTTTGCAGATAACTATATTCCAGGTGAAACATATATCACTTCAATCAAGCCGATATATACACCGCTTGTTCCGGCAGTAGAAGCGAACAGCTCAAGTAAGTATGTCTATACAATCAATCTGAAAACTGCTCTTGCAAGCACAAATAAGGATTTTGTTGTCAAGGTGACGTATAATAACGGCAAAGTCAGCGAGTTCACAGCGGATGACCTTGCAAAGATGGTTGTACAGAATCAGGATGGCGGCAATCCGTTTGAAAGTGTCACGTATAATAAAAATACTGGAGAACTCACACTTACAACGGTAAGTGACCTTAGCGGACAGACTCACTCAGTAAATTTCGGTTACAAGAAAGACGGCACTCTTGACACATATAATACCGAAGACCAAGACATGATTGTAGGTGTGCTTTCGCTGACGTTTGCACCGCCGGTCATTCAGACAAGAAAGCGCGTTATCTACAAGAACGATGCGGACAACCGCTCACAGTTCGGTACTGGAACGGGTGCGGACAGAAAGACCTCTATTGCAGTGAATTACAGCCTTGCAGCAGGTGAAACTGACCACACAAAGGCTACAGCTGACTTAGACATCACTGCTGATGCTAACAAACTGAATATCAGTGAAGGCAATACCGGCTACGAATTCAAATACTGGTATCTGCTGGATAAGGACGGCAAACCAGTAAAGGACACGAACAGCACAGAGGGCGAGCCGATAAAGTTCACAGACGAGACAGCAATAAAAGCATTCATCTTTAATGGTACACTGCCGGACGATGCAGGGCTTGATTCTTCTTTGACCTACTTCACCCCAAGCGAAATTGACAAACTAAGTGCATTCACATTCCAAGCGGAGGTAGGCGAGAATTCGTTGCCAAAAGCCAAATTGATGACGGGTCCAGTGGTACATAACTACATGGATAATATCGCTAATAGCTCCGGAAATCATAGTCGAATTAAAGAAATTACAATTAGCTCCTCACCACCATGGGAAAATGGTCATACAGACTATGTATTGCCAACTCAATATAATCTTGGCGCAACACAGTATATGGCAATATCAGTAACATATCCTAAAGCTGTTTCTGCTGATGGTAGTTTTACAGAATATGAAGTATATAATGATGAGTATCCTAATATTATCTATGCATGGTGTGAGTGGAATAATGGAGCTTCAACTTACGCTATAAGATGGTATACTGATGATCCTGTTGGAATTATGGCAAATGAGAATAGCTCTGAACTATTTAGAGAGATGAATAGCTTGTACGATGTTGATGTGACTTCAATTATGAATACGTCTTTAGTAACTGATATGTCAAATATGTTTAGACTAAACTCACAATATACTAACATAATATCTCTTGATCTGTCTAATTGGGACACCTCTTCAGTTACAACTATGGAAAAAATGTTCTATGCTCAAAAGGGACTAAAGCACATCCAGTGGGACGGATTTAATGGTTCATCTTTAGTTAATATTGATTATATGTTTAATCAAACAAATATAGCTGACATTGACTTCTTGTATGAAGCAGATATGTCTAAAGTTCAGCGAATGGAATATGCTTTCGGAGTAATGAGTAACTTTGACAATGCAACCGATGTTAATGGAGTCACTTATTCAGGATATTTAAAGAATAATGCGAATCTGGTTAACGTTGTTCAAAGTTGGTCTGGTTTGGATAGTATAGTGGCATCAAATAGTAAAAACTCATTTAATGGAGCAGGTCAAATCCAGAACAAAACATTCACACTCCGTAACGGAAAGAAGTACAATTTTAGCAATTCCAATGGTATAACTGAAGTTCCGTAAAGCAACCCCCACAGGCTTCAAAACCTGTGGGGGCTTTTTTGTTCGTATGCAGTTTGATTAACCAGCAAAACTATTCCATGCGTTTCTCCAGCCGTTGTCACCGCTGTATACTGTGCCGGAATCTGGGTCATTGGTCTGCACCGATTCAGAGTAGACATAAATGTTGTGTGCCGGCTTTTCGTCGCCGTCTCTGTAGTTCATTTTGACCCACGAGAGAAGCGCATTGGTGCTGGTATTCGGGTCAACGGGTTTCGTATAGTAGTAATAACCGCCGGTAACGGTCGGCGTTCCGCTGTCACCATCGGGAACATAAACCCAGTTTTCCGGAAGATGATTGATATAAGCATTGGTGTCATTTGGGTTTGCACTGTAAAACGCAGTATCATCAGGGGCAGTGTCCGTGTCCTGATTCGCCGATGAAAATAAAGCCTTATTGCGCAGTTCGGAGCTTGAAAATTCCAGCCGTACCCGAATATAACAGGGAATGCTTCCCGTATTCTGTATTTTCACAAGTTTGCGGTAAGGGTTTTGTGTGGACTGGTCAGGCGGTGTGAAGTTCTCTGTGACGCTGATGTCGTCCTCGCCTACTGTTACAATGTTGGCTTTCACATCCTGCGAAGCAAAATATGCTGTTACCACACCCACAAGTGTACCAATGACAATAAACGAAAGAACGGCAGTTACGATTTTTCTTCTTTTCGTCATATCAGTTACCCCCTTGTGCGATGGTGTCTTTGTTTTCCAATATCTCGTATATTTTTCTGAGGTCTGCTTCTGTGTAGTAACTGCCCGTCTTGCCGCTGCCGTTCAGATTGGAAAACCCCAGTTCATCGGCTTGCAGTGTGTACGCTGTGACAGTTACCTGCCCTGCTGTTCCGCCGTTGATTTCGGAATCAATCATACTGCGAAGCTGAACCTGATTAAATATCGGAGTGGTGCTGCCCTTTGGTGCAACAACCGCATTGTAGCCGAAAAGATAGACATTATATGTACCATATTTGAAGCCGTCTTTTGGATTATCTTTTGTCACCGTAATCTGAGGATTCTGTTTCAGGAAATACCAGCCTGTTTCAGTTGTGCCGGTGGGTGTATTGTAGGTGAAACTTCCGAATTCCGGGTCATCAGGGGTATGTGTAACGCTCACTTTTGAGGTATTTGTTGCAATAATATTGTATATTTCGGCATCCTGCCTGTAATCTGCGGCGGACTGAGGGTTCGTCTTTCCTAAAGGTACAATACGGTTTCCGCTATTATCAACAAGCGTAGTATTCATGACTGGCACATACACTTCCGCAAAAAACAGCTGATTGACTGTACCTTCATTTTTTACAGACGGCTCTTTGGTGATTTTCTCACCTGCCGCAAGTGTGCGCCCCTTATCGAAATTTTCGGTAATGGCAAGATTGACCTTTCCAATCGTCAGCAAATTGTTTGCATTGTCAAAACTTGTAAGAAATGCTGTTGTGCTTCCAATCAGCACCATGGCAGCGGCACTTAAAATAAAAACAGCTTTTTTTGTGTTTTTATATTCCATTTTTTTCGCCCCTTTCTATACAGAATCTTTCTTTGGTAAAAAACTGAGGATAAGCAATGCAGCGATGATAGTAACAGCTGCAATTTTTCCGTGTCGTGTGTGAAGATATAATACAGCAATGCCTGCCTTCGGAATAACAAACACAGTCTTGCCGATATAATTTTCAGCAGTCACGGGAGCGGCATCTTCGGTATTATTAGCATCGCCCTTTGTTGTATATTCGTTGTCATGTATTTCAGTTACCCGATGTGTTACAAGCATATTGTCACCAATTCTGAAAGATATAACCTCACCACTTTCAATATTTTCAAGCGGAATATTTTCATTCACAAAACAAATGCTATGTACTGGAATTGCTGGTTCCATAGAACCTTATGTTGTAACAACCGGTTCTATGGAACCAGCAATTCCAGTACATAGCATTTGTTTTGTGAAT
>DJXD01000036.1 GCA_002449585.1 Ruminococcus sp. UBA7013 | reverse complement strand
GGAATTTAGATAAGTGCTGACATAAAAGAACCGCTTCATGAAAATGAGGCGGTTTTATTTATTATAATTTGTCGATTGCGGTTACTTCCAGCTGATTTTGATTGACTTTGAAATGAATATCAAGATCAGCAAACTGCATATTATAGATTCGTTCAGGATCGTTTTGATAAGATGGACGAGGGTCGTCAGCTAGACAGGCAATGACGGCCTTTTGTTTTTCTGATGGAATCAAGGAAAGCAGATGATCAGGAAAATGCACATCAAGATGATAATTTTGCAAAGTCTGGCCGTAACTGCCAATAGCATCGGGATGACTGTCAGTATAGGGGAGATATGGCTTAATATCAAGAATAGGGGTGTGATCCAGAAGATCTATACCAGATACGATTAGATCATTTTTGTCAATGCTTTCGAGTTTTACACAGGATAATCCAATTGGATTAGGACGGAACGGCGAACGGCTTGCAAATACGCCCATTCTTTGATTGCCGCCGAGCCGGGGCGGTCTGACCGTGGGTGACCAATGATCACGATGAGATTTTGAAAAATCAAAAATCAGCCATAAATGGGAAAATTCTGTGATTCCTCGCAAAGCATCCGGATTTCTGAATTCGGGTTCAAAAATAATGCGGCCGATCAGTTCCGGAATGCGTCCGCTTTGTCTTGGAATGCCAAATTTTTCTTTAAAATCCGTATGAATATAAGCAATGGGATTGATTTCCATAAAAACCTCCTGATAAATCATAAAAGCTCTGCATAATGCAGAGCTTTCAGAATGAGACACGAGGGATTCGAACCCTCGACACCCGCCTTAAAAGGGCGGTGCTCTACCGGCTGAGCTAGTGTCTCACAACATGTATTATTATAGCACACTTTTTTTGATTTGTCAAGGGGTTTTTGAAAAAAATTTTGAAAATTTTGAAAAAATTTTTTTCACAGAATTTTCATCCAGAAATGACAGATATATGTTGATTTTTTTGCTGTTCTGTGATATAATATTCAATAAAAAAGAGGTGTTGCTGATGAGTACTGAAAAACAAACAGGAAAAAAAATTCTTCTGGCGGCTGTAGGAGCAGGAATGCTTTTCGTGGGAATCCGGTTTCTAATGCCATTGTGTCAGATGCTCGGCACAGCCCAGGGACGTGAACAACTGGCCGCTTTGATTGAACGGGCTGGCATCTTTGCGCCCTTGCTATTCCTGGGATTGATGGCTATGCAAATTGTTATTGCCTTCATTCCCGGCGGCCCTTTGGAAATTACAGCTGGAGTATTGTTCGGCGGATGGCTCGGAACAATTCTGACAGTTACAGGCGCATTTCTTGGAACATTACTGGTTTATCATCTTGTGAAAAAATTCGGCAGACCACTGGTCAGCTGCTTTGTATCAGAAAAAAAGATGAAGCATTATGCTTTCTTGGAAGAGGAAGACAAGCTTGAATTCTGGGTCTTTGTGCTGTTTCTGATTCCGGGGATTCCTAAAGATCTGCTGACTTATATTATGCCGCTGACAAAAGTTGATGAAAAACAGTTTTTAATATTATCCACATTGGCAAGATTCCCCGCACTGATGGCATCTGTTCTGATAGGAGACAGCCTTTCAGAAGGGCGTTACTGGCTTTGTGTGATCATTGCATGTATTTCAGCGACGGCATTGTTTGCCGGATTTCAGCTGAAAAAACATATTCTGAAGGAGCGGAATAAATCATGAAGCGTATTTATTATATCTGCAATTTGCAGGCAGGAAAGGCCGAGTTGAGCGGCTCTCTAGGGGCTATATTGGATCTTATGACAAAGAAGGGCTACGAGGTGACTGTTCATCCCACACAGGCGGCACAGGATGCCACAGCGGCCGCAGAAATAGCGGCTAGCTCCGGAATGTATGATTATATTTTCTGTTCCGGAGGAGACGGAACACTTCATGAAGTGATGGATGGACTTCTGAAAACAGAAATGACTGTCCCTGTTGGCTATATTCCCTGCGGATCAGTTAATGATTTTGCCAAAAGTATGGATATTTCAAAAGAAATGACAAAAGCATGTGAAGATGTACTTGATGGATTGCCCAGAAAAATTGATATTGGCACGGTAAATGACAGAGGATTCAGCTATATTGTAGCATTTGGAGCATTTACAGATATTGCATATGGAACGCCCCAAAGTGTCAAGAACGTGCTAGGGCCTGCGGCCTATATGCTGAATGCTATGACAAGTCTGACAAATTTAAGATCTTATCCCATGCGAATTACATGTGATGGTCAAGTAATCGAGGACGAATTTCTTTATGGAATGATTACAAATTCAGCATCTGTGGGGAGTGTACTGGATATTAATGATTTTTGCTTTGATGATGGACTTTTTGAGGTCACACTCATCCGGAAGCTTGCCAAGCCATCGGATCTGAGGAAAGTTCTGTTATTTCTGAAAGATATTCATGAGTTTCCCGAAAATGAACAGGTATATTGTCTGAGAGCTTCGGAAATCAAAGTTGAGCTGATGGAAAAGACAGATGTTCCCTGGACGATTGACGGAGAATATTTGCCGAATGCATCAGAATTTCATATTGTAAATCATCAGCAGGCAGTGACATTCTTAGTCCCCCGGACATGTCCCACAAATCGATTTCAGGAAACTTTTTTGCTTTGGAAAGTAGAGCGGAAGATCTGAAAAAATAACAGCCTCTTTCAGGAAAGAAAGAGGCTGGCTGTTATTTTTTCCCCGGCAGACGGATCAAGGCAATTATAGTGATATTATCAGAACAATGATTCAGCATAGCTAATTCTGTAAGAAGCTGTAAGCGGCGGACTAAATCCACTGACATAGAAAGAATCTGTTCTATTTCAAGATTAGAAACATAGTCAGAAAGGCCATCAGAGCATAATAATAAAATATCACCTTCCTGCATTTTTTCATGATGTTCTCTGACATCGAATTCAGGGACTTCATGCATGTTTCCCAGTACAGGGAGGATAATATTGCGATTCACATGGGTTTGTTTTTGTTCAAGAGTGATAATACCCTGTTCAAACAGAAGCTGCACAAAAGATTGATCTCTGGAAAGCTGTTCCAGATGGCCATTTCGAAAGCGATAAAGACGAGAATCTCCGACATTCATGCTATGAAGCATATCATGCTCATCAATGCCGACAGCACATAATGTAGTTTGCATATTTCGAGTCGTTTCCTGTTTTGTGCCATTTTTTACAAGTGTTTCATGGATCATAGATAATTTTTGTTTCATATTTGTACGACTGGAGAAAGAAATCTCTTTGAGCATTTGCAGACAGGAAAGAGATGCAATTTCTCCGGAATGTTCACCAGCAACACCATCTGCGACAGCAAGTAGAAACGGTTTTGATAATTGCTGTTCTGTAACACCTTCCGTCAGAACAGTTTTATGAATCAAAAATGCATCTTCATTATGTGGCCGTTTGCCTTTATCTGTCAATGCGCAGCAATAATACATTAGAAATTCCCCCCTCATGATGAAATGATGTATTTAGTATAGCATAATTATCATCAGAATGCAATGACGAAACTGAATCAAATTTTTACAGCATGATGACAAATTTCAGTAAAATTGCTATATTTCGTTGTAATTCCCCAAAAATTTGAAATATTCGAGGTTTTCTGACAATTCAGAAAGCAGAGCACGGACGGCATTATCATGAATACTGCCGCTGAAATCAAGATAAAACATCACTTCAAAACTGCCGTTTCTGATGGGGCGGCTTTCCAGTTTCAGCAGGTTCATACCGCCGATTACAAATTTATTCAATAAGCGATAAAGTGCGCCTTCTTCATGCGAGAGTTTTAAAATAATAGAAATTCGGTCTGCTTGTTCCGGTAGAAGCAATTCTTTCGAAATGCAGATAAATCTTGTATAATTAGGAACATAGTCAGAAATATATTTTTGCAGAATTTCAAGGCCATGCAGCTTGGCGCAGTTTTCAGAACAGATTGCTCCATAAGGCTGATCAGATTCAGCTACCATCTTTGCGGCTGTAGCAGTATTACTATAGGGCATAGGATGCATATCATGGACAGTAATAAATCTAGCGCATTGTGTCAAAGCCTGCGGATGAGAATAGACTTCATGCACATCCCATAATTTCGTTCCTTTCCGGACAGCAAAGCAGTTTGTAATTTCTACGACCGTTGTTTTGCAGATATAGAAATTATATTTTGCCATGAGATCATAAGCCTGCACAACACTGCCAGCAGTAGAATTTTCAACTGGGATAATTCCAAATTGGACATCTCCATTCTGAACGGCTTCAAAAACATCGGCAAAGCCAGGGAGAAATTTAGGCTTACAGCTTTTACCAAATACTTGTTTAGCCGCTGTTTCGGCGTTTGCGCCGGCAGTCCCCTGACAGGCGACACTTGCGGCCGTATCGGGCTGCATGGGCTGGAATTCATACGGAGCAACGTTTTTATGCAGTTCCCGATATTGCAGATATTTGCTAATATCAATCATATTTTGAAACAGAACAGCAGTGCTATTTTTCAGATCTTCCGGCGCATGTTCCCGAATTCGGCTGATAATTTCTTTTTCCCTTCCAGCCTGAAAAATCGGCAAGCCGTTTTCCTGTTTGTATAGAGCAACTTGCCTGCAAAGCTCCATACGGCGAGCAAAGGTATCTAATATGATCTGATCTGTTTCATTGATGCCTTGACGCAGTTCTTCTAAATTCATATAATTCATCCTCCTGATTTGATCTGACAGAAAACCGTCTTTTTATATTATACAAAATATTTTCTGAAAAATCAATACAAAATTTGTAATCAGCTATTGAAAAACAGAACGGTTTTATGTTATAATAGAAATTGCACAGATGTGCAGCATGTGAGGAGGGAAAATTTTGAGAATTCTGGGGATTGATCCAGGCTATGCGATTGTAGGGTTTGGCGTTGTGGAATATGCCGGGCGGGCGTTCAGGCTGATCAATTACGGCGCAATCCTGACGGAGGCACATACGCCTTTTACAGAACGGCTGTGCAATATTGATGAAGATATTCATGAAATTTTCAGGCAATATCAGCCGGAATGCATGGCAGTTGAAAAATTATATTTTACATCTAATCAGAAAACGGCCATTGATGTCGCACAGGCAAGGGGAATTTTAATTCTTGCGGCGGCTAAAGAAAAAATTCCTGTTTTTGAGTATACGCCTTTGCAAGTGAAAATGGCTGTTGTCGGATATGGCAAAGCGGAAAAAAAACAGGTTATGGAAATGACTAAAAATATTCTTAAACTGAAACAGATTCCCAAGCCGGATGATGCCGCAGATGCGCTTGCAATTGCCATTTGTCATGGCCATACCTGCCAGGGAAGAAAATAACAGGAGGATTTATTATGTATATTTTATCACAAGATCAGAAAATAATTATTAATTTTGGAGGTACAGACGGAGCACAGACATTAGAAGTTCATAAAAATCTCGGCGGCGGAAAAGATGCAAAATTTGCAATCATAACCAATGGTTTGCAGACAATCGGCATATATCCAGAAGAAAAAAATGCTGTTGCAGAGCTATTAAATATTCTCAGCGCACTTGAAAGCGAAAAAAAAATTTATAGAATCAGTTGACGGTGAAGCATCATGATTTATAGCTTACATGGAATATTAATAGAAACAGCACCTAATCTTGCTGTGATCGAATGCGGTGGCGTTGGTTATGCCTGCCGGACAACACAGAATACATTATCTGCACTTGGATCAGTCGGAAATGATGTTAAAGTGTATACACAAATGATTATCAGAGAAGATGCTGTTGAATTATTCGGCTTTGCAGATAAGAATGAATTAAATTGCTTTCAAATGCTGCTTACTGTCTCTGGTATTGGTGCAAAAGCGGCTGTTTCGATTCTATCAGATCTGACACCGAATAAATTTGCATTATTAGTAGCATCTGGCGATAGTACCGCATTGACCAAAGTCAAGGGCATTGGGAAAAAATCTGCTGAAAGAATCGTTTTAGAATTAAAAGATAAGCTTTTAAAATCTAATCCCTCTTTGCAGGATATGCCTGTTTCTGCGATTTCTGCCGGAGCAGATAATTTTTCAGAAGCCTTGGCGGCGTTGGCAGTGTTGGGCTATCGACAAGAGGAAGTTATGCCTGTTTTAGCTGGACTGGATGAAACACTTTCATCAGAAAAGCTGATTCATCTTACATTGAAAGCAATGGGCAGAAAAGCAAAATAATTAGTTTGAAAGGAATCTGACAGCATGAACTTGGATGAATTATTAAAATCAGCAATTGCTGATCCTTCCAAACGCAGTATTTTTTTACAGGCTTTAATCCGGAGTGATATTTTTGTCATCTGCCGGAATCCGGTCAGACAGGATGCAGATGGGGAAGGCGTTCGGATGGATCTGCTCACGGTGCAAAATCCTGAGGGTGATTTTTTCATCCCGTTTTTTACCAGTCATCGAGGAACACAGTATTTTGCAAAACGTTATGTAGAATGCTATAAACTGAACTGTCTCCGCTTTTTTGATCTGATTCAGAATATGTCTGCCGTTCTGAATCCTAATTCTTATGGAAAAGAATTCAGTTCTTCTGAAATCAAAGCCATTTTGAAAATTGCTAAGAATCTGCATATCAAGGCGATTTCTTATAATGAATTTGAAAATATCAGTTACAGAGAACCAGAACGATCACTTTCACATATTACAAGGGCGGCTTCTAAATTTTTCAGTTCTCAGCCAAATGTGGACAGAGCATTTATTGTTGAGATGATCAAAGGCAGTGAAAAGCCTCAGATTTTGATTGTTGTGGATATGCTGGGCAATACCCGGAAATTATTTGTATCTTTGGCAAGGCATCTTTCTAAATTTACAAAAAGCAATGATCATTTGTATTTTCTGAGCTATGAACAAGTGCTTGCCAAAAAAGCCGCAAGCGGACAGACACCATTTTATGTTCGCAGTACAAAACGTTATTTTCAGCGATAAGGGGGAAAAATCATGATAGAAACAGGGGATTTCAGCTTTGACAACAGACTTGTCTCCGCACAGGAAACAGAAGAAGATACCAGTCTAGAACGTGGAATCAGACCGCTGTCATTGGCTGAATATATCGGACAAGATAAAGTAAAGGAAAATATGGCAATTTATATGGAAGCCGCAAAACGCCGGGAAGGTGCGCTAGATCATGTATTATTATACGGCCCTCCCGGATTGGGAAAAACAACACTTTCAGCAATTATTGCACGGGAAATGGGGGTCAATCTCCGGATTACAACAGGCCCTGCCATTGAACGCCCCGGCGATCTGGCCGCAATTCTGACAAATTTATCTCCGGGAGATGTATTATTTATTGATGAGATTCACCGGCTGAATAGGGCAGTAGAAGAAATTTTATATCCTGCTTTGGAAGATCATGCGATTGATATTATTGTTGGGAAAGGCCCTTCTGCAAGATCATTGCGGGTAGATCTGCCAGAATTCACACTTGTGGGAGCTACAACAAGAGCCGGCCAGCTGTCTGCGCCTTTGCGTGATCGTTTCGGGATTGTGCAAAGATTGGAATTATATACGCCAGATCAGTTATGTGATATTATCCGGAGAAGTGCGCAGATTTTGAATATTCCATGTACAGCCGATGGTGCTTATGAACTGGCAAAGCGTTCCCGTGGAACACCTCGAATTGCAAATAGATTATTAAAGCGTGTACGGGATTTTGCGGATGTTATTGGCAATGGGGAAATTACACAGAAAATTGCAAATACTGCCCTGACAAGATTAGAAATTGATCAGCTGGGGCTTGATAGCAATGACCGGAGAATGTTGCATATGATTATTAAAGGCTATGGCGGCGGCCCTGTAGGATTGGAAACACTGGCGGCGGCATTGGGAGAGGAAGCTGTCACATTGGAAGATGTTTGCGAGCCATTTCTGATGCAATTGGGATTTTTATCCAGAACACCAAGAGGACGCTGTGCCACACAGCTGGCATATCAGCATTTGGGTTATCCGGTAACACCCGGACAGAATGAGAATCAGCTTTCTTTGCCAAATACAGCAGAAGACTGAAAACAGCAGATATTATTATGAAAGGAGAAAGCTACCTGAGAATATTTATATTTTGAGTAGCAGAATGTAATTTGAGAGCAGCAAAGCATTGGGAAGCCTATCGAGTAATAGATGCTTCCGACGGTGAAAAATTAGAAATCTGGAACGGGGTCACACTCATCAGGCCTGATCCGCAAGTATTATGGAAAACAAAGAAAGATTTGAAATTATGGTCACATGCAGATGCGCATTATCATCGAAGTAATTCCGGCGGCGGTAAATGGGAATTTCATGCCAGACTTCCGGAACAATGGAGTATGCCTTATCAGAATTTGACATTCCGGATCAAACCAACAGGATTTAAACATACAGGTTTATTCCCAGAACAGGCAGTTAACTGGGATTTTATGGATCATCTAATCCGGAATGCCGGGCAGCCCGTCAGCGTATTGAATTTATTTGCCTATACAGGCGGCGCAACACTGGCCTGTGCAAATGCAGGTGCATCTGTTTGTCATGTGGATGCTTCTAAAGGGATGGTGCAATGGGCAAGAGATAATGCAGAATTGTCAGGCTTACAAAATCAATCTATCCGCTGGATTGTAGATGATTGTGAAAAATTTACCCTCCGTGAGATACGACGAGAACGACATTATGACGCTATTATCATGGATCCCCCTAGCTATGGCAGAGGGCCTAACGGAGAAATCTGGAAATTGGAAGATTGTATTTATGATCTAGTACAAAGTTGTGTGAATGTTCTGAGTCAGAATCCTTTGTTTTTTTTGATTAATAGCTATACAACAGGGCTTTCTCCCTCTGTGATGGGGTATATTTTATCCAGCTTCATGACAAAAAAATATGGAGGTCATGTATATTTTGATGAAATCGGCCTCCCGGTGGAGCAGTCCGGAATGTGTCTGCCATGCGGTTCTACAGCAGTATGGTGCAGGGAAGATGCTGAGGAGTTGTTTTATGGAAAATATGATTAAAGCAGAGCATATTATTTTCCGGTATGCAACAGAAGAAGAAAATGCAAAACCAAATGAGCCTATTCTGAAAGATCTTTCTCTTGAAATCCAGAAAGGCAGTTTTACAGCCATATTAGGACATAATGGAAGCGGAAAATCAACCTTTGCAAAGCATATTAATGCTATTTTGATTCCAGAATCAGGAAAGATGTTTGTAGAAGGATTAGACACAGCAGAAGAAAATTTATTATTTGACATCCGACAAAGGGCAGGTATGGTATTTCAAAATCCAGATAATCAGATTGTTGCCACTGTTGTGGAGGAAGATGTTGCTTTTGCGCCGGAAAATTTAGGCGTTCCGCCTGAAGAGATCCGTCAAAGGGTAGATGATGCCTTAAAAGCGGTTAACATGTATGAATATCGAAATCATGCCCCTACACAGCTCTCCGGCGGTCAGAAACAGCGAGTTGCTATTGCAGGTGTCATTGCCATGCAACCAGATTGTATTATACTGGATGAACCTACTGCAATGCTTGATCCGCAGGGAAGACAGGAAGTTATGCATACGATTCAAAAGCTGAATCAAGAAAAAAATATCACAATTGTATTGATTACGCATTATATGGAAGAAGCCGCCCTAGCTGATCGGGTTGTCATTATAGATAATGGGCATATTGTTCTGGATGATACGCCGAAAAAAGTATTCTCTCAGGTAGATCAGATGAAACAGCTGGGGCTGGATGTGCCACAGGTCACAGAATTGGCCTATGAACTCCGGAAAGCTGGCTATTCGGTTTCTCCTGAAATTATCACAGAGGAAGAATGCCTTACGGCATTAGAAGCATTATTAAAAAAATAGATCAGAAAGGTAAGGAGATATGGCAATACTGAAAACTGAAGGCCTGACTTATACTTACAGCGCAGGCACTCCATTCGAAAAAACAGCTGTTGACCATGTGGATTTATGTATTGAAGAAAATACGATGATTGGCGTGATTGGTCATACAGGTTCGGGAAAATCTACGCTGATGCAACATTTTAATGGCTTATTACAGCCAACTTCTGGAAAAGTTCTGCTGGAACATCAGGATATTTGGGCGGATAAATCAAAGCTTCGGGAAGTGCGTTTCAAAGTCGGGTTAGTATTTCAGTATCCAGAATATCAGCTTTTTGAAGAAACCGTTGCAAAAGATATTGCATTTGGATGTAGAAATATGGGTCTGAGCGAGGAAGAGACAAAAAAGAGAATAATAGAAACCGCACAGATGCTCGGTATACGGGAATTATTAGACCGTTCACCATTTGCATTATCTGGAGGACAGAAACGCCGGGCAGCTATTGCCGGTGTTATGGCGATGCGTCCGAAAGTATTGATTTTAGATGAACCCTGTGCCGGACTTGATCCAAGAGGGCGGGAACTGATGCTGCATCAGATCCAAGATTATCAGAAAAAAACACAGAGTACTGTCTTATTAGTATCCCATAGTATGGAAGATGTAGCAGCATTTACGAAAAAATTGCTTGTGATGAATCAGGGGAAATTATTCTGTTATGAAGAAACAGAAAAAGTGTTCCGCCGTACGGAAGAATTAAAAGCATTGGGGCTTAGAGTACCACAGATTGCTTCTGTCATGCAGGCATTGAGAAAAAAAGGCTATGACCTGCCGGAAGATTTATATACAGTCGAAAAAGCACGGGATGCGGTTTTCACTTTGCTCCGGAAGGAGGCCGCTTCATGCTGAAAGATATTACACTTGGCCAATATTTTCCGATTGATAGTATTTTGCATAGGCTTGATCCTAGATTTAAAATTATTGATACGATGCTATTTATTATTATGCTGTTTTCTGGAAATCACTTCTGGACGCTTATGATTGGGGCAATTTTTGTGATCATGGCACAGCTATTATCAAAAGTGCCTTTAAAAATGAGCTGGAAAAGTATCCGGCCAATATTGCCAGTATTGGCAGTTACAGCAATTCTAAATCTGGTCTTTATTGATAGCGGAGATCTTTTGTTTGAGTGGAAATTTTTGAAAATCACTCAAGGTGGGATCAATACTAGTATTTTCATGGTCTGCCGAATTGTGCTTTTAATTATAGGCTCATCGCTTCTTACTTATACGACATCGCCGATTTTATTGACAGATGCGATTGAATCGCTGATGTCGCCATTGAAGAAAGTCAATTTTCCCGTGCATGAAATGGCTATGATGATGTCAATCGCATTGAGATTTATTCCCACATTGCTGGAGGAGACGGATAAAATTATGTCAGCCCAGAAGGCAAGAGGGGCAATGCTTGACAGTGGTACACTGATGGAACGTGTGAAAGCCATGATTCCTATTTTGATCCCATTATTTGTATCTGCATTCCGCAGAGCAGAAGAATTAGCTACAGCCATGGAATGCCGATGCTATCGGGGCGGAGAAGGAAGAACAAGGCTTCGACAGTTGAAGGCATCCGGGAA
The DNA here is from genome assembly GCA_002449585.1 of Ruminococcus sp. UBA7013. Classification (GTDB taxonomy): domain Bacteria; phylum Bacillota; class Clostridia; order Oscillospirales; family Ruminococcaceae; genus UBA3855. The sequence goes on along the minus strand of DJXD01000036.1, from coordinate 7,489 downwards.
AGATTATATCAGTCTTATGATCTGTCTGCTGTTTTTGATAACATCCGCAGCAGTGAATATTATATTATCATAAAATAAGAGGAAGGATTGAATATGCAGAAAAATAATCAGAAGCTGTCTGTTTGGTCATCCTGGAAAGAAAAGCTAGATGAAATTTATTTCTGGGAAGTGCTGGCATTTGTCATTCCGTTTCTGTTAGTGGGGTATGCATTCCGGAAAGCAGAAATGCATCCTTATGGGGACAGGCAGTTTCTTGTTACTGATTTATGGCATCAGTATTATCCATTTTTTCAGCTGTTGCATGAAAAGCTGAAAACAGGCGGCTCTTTGCTGTATTCCTGGCGTACAGGACTGGGAACTAATTTTCTGTCACTGATGGCGTATTATGCAGCAAGCCCATTGCATATATTATCATTATTTATGAATCAAGAAAGCCTGCGGGATGGCATGATGCTGATTTTGATACTGAAATTTGCCTTTGCAGGGCTTTTCATGGCCAAAATGCTCCGTTATGTATTCGGAAAAAATGATCTGTCTATTACAATGTTTGGTGTTATGTATGCCTTATGTAGTTATATGATGGGATATTATTGGAATACAATATGGATTGATACTGTCGCATTGTTGCCGCTTGTCATGATGGGGCTGACTATGCTAGTGAGGGAAAGAAAATATAGAGTATATGTGATTGCATTGGCACTAGCATTATTTTCAAATTATTATATCGCTTATTTTATCTGCATTTTTACAGTGCTTGCATTTTTCTGCCTGTGTCTGTATGAAAATATCAGTTTCAAGAAATTTTTCGGCAGATTCGGACTGATTGCAGGAGGCTCATTGCTTGGTGCAGGTGTATCCGCTTGGATTCTTTTGCCCACATTTTTTTCATTGCAATTAACACATAGTGCCAATAATGAATTTCCAAAAACGATTAAATGGTATGAAGAATGGCGTGATATTGTTTCTAATATGCTGCCATATACAGAAGTCACATCAAAAGAAGGATTGCCAAATTTATACTGCGGATTTCTCCCGGTTCTGCTGATTGGTGCGTTTCTGATTGCGAAAAAAATACGCATCCGGGAAAAGATTACGGCGATATTGCTTTTAATATTTATTCTTGTCAGCTGTAATATGAATTATTTAAATTTCATCTGGCATGGGTTTCATTTTACGAATATGTTGCCTTATCGGTTTTCTTTTCTATTTTCATTTGTGATGCTGGTGATGGGCTACCGGGCATATCAAGTATTATTAGAAGAAAAGCTTTCTATCTGGCAATGGCTGGGAATGCTGGTATCAGGAGGCGTTTTCTGCTGGCTGGGGTATGGCTCTGGCATTCAGGAAGAGGATCATGAATTTATAAAGAAAGCGGCTATTCTGGGCGGCATTTATTTGCTGATGATTCTGTTTCGATATTTCACACCAAAAGCAATGGTAGAAGTGCTTTTATCTGGAGTATTGCTTTTTGAAATGAGTGGTCAGGCGGTTCGTGGTGTGGCCAGTGTGGGAAGTTCTGATTATAAATCTTATCCGTCAAATAATACGGCAATTCAGAATTTGCTTAGCACAGAAGATGACAGTGATCTGTTTCATAGAACAGAAATTACAATGTGGTATACACTGAATGATCCATCTTTGTATTATTATAACGGCGTTTCACAGTTTTCTTCCATGGCAAATGAAAGCGTCACAACTTATTTAAGAAAATTGGGACTGCCTGCATCAGAAGCAGGAAATCGGTATTATTATGCAAATACTTCACCATTGACAAATTTATTATTAGATGTTCGTTATCTGCTTGCAAAAGATAATTATAATGCAGATACGCTCACAATGCAGAAAATAAATCAGGATAATTCTGTTGCTTTGTATGAAAATCAATATCTTGCTGGATTAGGCTTTATGATGCCGGAATCTGTGAAAGATTTTGAACTGGATGATAAAGCAGATCCGTTTGCAAGACAGAATATATTATTCCGGGAAATCACCGGACTGGAGGAAGATCTGTTTACACAGATTGATATTACACATGTTGGTCATCAGGGATATTCTGTTTCCAGAAATGATTATGGATATTACAGCTTTTCCAAAAATGAAGGGGAAACAAACGGATTTCTGAAATATAATTATACAACTCTGAAAACCGGAATGGTATATGCATATGCAAAAGTAAGCAAAGCGGATTATCTGGAAATCTATCAGAATAATGGCGCACAGTTGCATAGATATAATATCGGCAGACAGCCGTATATTACGCCTGTAGGTTATTTTGAAGCCGGAGAGCTGATTAATTTGAAATGCACCATGAAAGAAGATTCTCTCAGCGGTACGGCAAATATTTATTTTTATCAGTTCAATGAAGATGTATTCCAAAAGGGATATGCTATTCTCAAAAATGGCGGACTGCAATTGACAGATTTTTCAGATACTAATCTGAGCGGAACTGTCAATGCCACAGAAGATGGTATTTTATATTTATCTGTCCCATATGAAAAAGGCTGGTCTGTCTGGGTGGATGGTCAAAAAGCTGAACTGCTTTCTGTATTTGATGCTATGTGTGGTGTTAAAATTCCTGCCGGATCACATGAAATCCAGATGAATTATTGTCCAAATGGATTTATTCCGGGCTTATTAATCAGTATTAGCAGCATTGGAATTTTAATAATTCTCCGGCTATGGGAACGGAAACATCCTCATCAGGAAGAACCAGCGATCACAGAAGAGCCACAGCCTGCTATTCCTCCGGAAGAACCCGAAGAAAAGACCTCTGTGCCAGAGCATCAGCAAAATCAGGAAATAGAAGAAATGCTAGATGCTTATTTTGGTGAAAAAAAGCTCACAATAGCTGATATTACAGAACAGTCCGATGATGCAGAACTGATGCAGGCTTATTTTAACACAGATGAAATTCAGATAGTAGATGATGATCCGAAAGAAGAGGACAAACATGAATGATAGCAGAAATTTAAAAGTCATGATTGCTTACCGGGGAACGGCATATCATGGATTTCAGATTCAGAATAATGGCATTACGGTACAGGAAGTTGTTGAAACATGTGTCAGCAAAGTGCTGAATGAAAAAATATCTATCTGCGGCTGTTCCCGTACAGATACCGGTGTCCATGCAAAACAGTTCTGTTTTTCCGTAAAAACACATAGCCAAATTCCCCCCCTCGGCTTCGTCAGAGGTGTCAATGGAGAACTTCCAAAAGATATTTCTGTTTTGTCATGTGAAGAAGCAGAACCGGATTTCCATGCCAGATTCAGCTGTAAAGGAAAAGAATATCTATATCTGATCCATTGCAGTGAATCAAAAGATCCGTTTACAACAGATCTAGCCTATCATTATAGAAGACCGTTTCATGATGCATTAGTGCAGGAAGCCGCAAAATATTTCATCGGCACAAAAGATTTCCGCTCTTTCTGTACCGCTGGAATGGAAAATATAAATACTGTCAGAACGATTCAATATTTCCATGTCTGCCGGGAAGGGGATAAAATCAAATTATTTGTCAAAGGCGATGGCTTTCTTTATCACATGGTCAGAATTATGACCGGCACTTTGATTGATATTAATGAAAATAAGATTGCCATTTCTCAGCTTCCGGAAATCATCCGTGCCGGGAACAGAGCCGCCGCAGGCAGAACAGCTCCTGCATGTGGTCTTTATCTAAATCAGGTATTTTATTAATACAGGAGGACAGCTATGGCAAAAACTGTTGATGTTGTCCACCTCCGGGAACGCCGCAGACGCAGAAAACGCCTGATCAGACTCTTGATTGTGGCCGCTGTTACGCTTATGGGTGCGCTGATTTATGCCAGCCGTGATAAAATTTTTTCCAGTATTCAGGAGATCAGCATTCAACATGCAACAAATCTCAAAGATGAATCAAACGGCGAGTTTATGCTGACGGTTTCCGGCGGAGTGGATTATCATGCCGACTTTGTCAGCAATGAATTATTTGTTCTCTGTGATAAATATTTATATATCTATGGCACAGACGGCCAATTGCAGGACAGCCGTCAACATGCTTATAGTAATGCTGTCATGAAAATTAGCCGCAATAAAGCTCTTACATATTCCTGGAATGGCACTTCTTTCCGTGTGGATGATAAAAAGAAAATGATCTATGAAGCACAGACAGAACAGCCTATCTGGTTCGCTGTACTCAGTGAAGAAGGCTATGCCGCTATTGTCACAGAATCAGAAACATATGCCTGCCGACTCAGTATTTTTGATTCCGTGGGAAAACTGATCTATACACGGGATTGCGTGGAAAGGCTGATTGATGTGGCATTTCAGGGGAATAGCGGCTGTATTTTTGCAACCATCGGTGCAGAAAATGGTGAACCTGTCACCACGCTTCAAAGCGTGCGATTCGATGGCAGTGAAGTACAGTGGACTTCTGAAACCTTTGCTGCACTTTGTCTGCATATTTATACTCTGGAAGATAACAGCGTTTTTGTCATCGGTGATACCCATGCCGCATATTATAACAGCACAGGCGGATTGATCAGTATTTATGAATATAACGGCCTTCTGACTGATTTTGATTTTGCCGGAAATGAAGCTGCTGTTTTGCTCCGGAATGAAGAACGCCGGCAGTCAGTGCTATTATTATTTTCTCCCGATATGATCACCCCTGTCAGTATCCCATTTGACAGCATCTGTAAAACTGTAAAAATACAGGAAAATGCAGTCTATTTGCTGGATACTGGTACAATTCGGGGCTTTTCTTTCAGTGGTACGGAAATTTTCACTATGGAAGTCAAAGATGTGTTTGACAGAATTTTGAAAAATGGCAAATATTTTTATCTTCTTGGATATGACAGAATTCAAAGAGTCAATGCTAGTTGACAAGTTGGCAAATATGTGTTATACTAAATAGAACAGGCAGATGCCTGATTGACAAGTTAAAAAATATGTGCTATACTAAATAGAAAAGGTTATTTGCATTCAGAAAGGGAAGAGAAAGTTATGAGTTTAGTGTTATGCAGCAAGTGCAAAAAAAGACCCGCAGTAGTATTTATTTCTGCATATCAGGGTAAAGAAAGCGAAAATAAAGGCTATTGTCTTGTATGCGCACGGGATTTAAATATTCCTCAAGTTTCAGATTATCTGAAAAGTCATTATATCAACGAGGATGATCTGGAAGAGTTCGCCGACCGCATGACGGAAATCATGCAGGAAGGAATGCCCGATGCAGAAGAAGAATTTGACATGAATGAACCTGCCAGCGGAACAATTGATGCAATGCCGGGCTTCATGCGTCGGTTCTTTTCTGGAATGGGCGGCGCAGGTCAGCCCCGTGCTCAGGCAAATAATGGCGATTTTCGTGAAAGTCGTGAAAAACGTAAAAATGACCGTAATCAGAAAAAAAGCCCCCTCCCAGAGAAAGAATATAAATTTCTTTCTAATTATTGCACAAATCTGAGCAAACGAGCTGAAGAAGGTAAACTTGACAGAATTATTGGCAGAGATCGGGAAATTTCCCGTGCAATGCAGATTCTTTCCAGAAGAACTAAAAATAATCCCTGTCTCATCGGTGAGCCCGGTGTTGGAAAAACAGCAATCGCCGAAGGACTGGCGCAAAGAATCGCCGCCGGAGAAGCACCGTTCCATCTGCTGGATAAAAAAATCTATCTGATGGATCTGACCGCCCTCGTTGCTGGTACACAGTTCAGAGGTCAGTTTGAAAGCCGTGTCAAAGGCTTGATTGCGGATGTGCTGAAAGCTGGTAATGTCATTCTGTTTATTGATGAAGTGCATAATCTGGTTGGCGCAGGTGATTCTGAGGGCTCTATGAATGCAGCCAATATCTTGAAACCTGCTCTCTCAAGAGGAGAAATTCAAGTGATTGGTGCGACAACTTTTAAAGAATATCGAAAATATATCGAAAAAGACAGCGCACTTGAACGCCGTTTCCAACCCGTTACCATCAATGAGCCTACTGTGGAAGAAACCGCAGACGTACTCATGGGAATCCGGGAATATTATGAGCAATATCACAGAGTAAAAATTGAAGACAGAATTTTGAGACAGTGCGCTGTGTTGTCTGAAAGATATATTACAAACAGATTCCTCCCGGATAAAGCAATTGACCTGCTTGATGAAAGTTGTGCTTATAGAAGTATCCGGGCTAAAGAATTAACACTGCTTGATGAAGTACGTGCAGAACTTGATGCGAAAACAGAAGAGCGCAAAAGTATTCAGGAAGAAGAATATCCGGATTATGAAAAACTGGCAGATCTCAAAACAGCATGTTCCCGTCTTGAAATCCAGAAAAAAGAACTGGAAGAGAAAACAAAAAATATCTTCGTAGAAGAAACAGATCTAGCCGCTGTTATTGAACTCTGGACGGGTATCCCTGCTAATAAAATCGCAGAAACAGAAATGGCTCGCATGAAAGGCCTCTCTGATAGATTAAAAACCAAAGTCATTGGTCAGGAAGAAGCGGTAGAAGCCCTTGCCAAAGCCATTAAAAGAAGCCGTATCCAGTTCAGTGAGCGCATTCGCCCTGCTTCTTTCATTTTCGTAGGGCCTACCGGCGTGGGAAAGACAGAGCTTGTCAAAGTTCTGGCTTCTGAGCTTTTTGATGCCGCTGATCCGCTGATTCGTCTTGATATGACTGAATTTATGGAAAAATTCGCCGTTTCCCGTCTGATCGGTTCACCTCCTGGCTATGTTGGCTATGATGAAGCCGGTCAGCTCACAGAAAAAGTCCGTCGAAATCCTTATTCTGTTATCTTATTCGATGAAATCGAAAAAGCACACCCGGATGTTATGAATATTTTGATGCAGATTTTGGATGAAGGACAGATTGAAGATGCACAGGGCAGAACCGTTAGCTTTGCACATACTGTTATCTGCATGACATCAAATGCCGGTTCTACGGATAAAACCAGCGGAGTTGGATTTAATAAAACACAGGAGGATATTACCAAAGAAAAAGCTATGAAAGCACTCAGAGATTTCCTCCGTCCTGAATTTATCAGCCGTATTGATGAAATTATTGTCTTCCGTGCATTGAATCAGAAAGATTATGCATCTATTGCCGGATTGATGCTGGATGAAATGCGCACCCCACTGGATGAAAAAGGCATTACTTTGGAATATGATCAATCTGCACTTGACAAGATCGCCGCAGAAGCTTTCGGAAAGCGTTATGGTGCTCGTGAAATCCGCCGGGTGCTTCGTGATCATGTGGAAGATGCCATTGCTGCTGAAATGATTGATAACGGTACAATTCTGAAAAAAGTTCTCGTGACTACGGAAAATGATGCTGTTAAACTGCATTTTAATTAAAAATTTAATTGAAAATAGTATTCACTCCTGCATTTGTCCAGGTGAATCTCCTTATTTCTAATATTTTTGTCAACACTGGCTTTCAGGAGTATATTATTTTCATATTTCTAATGTTTTTCATGGCATAAGGAGAGTAATTACTATGCTGAAAAATTTTTTTAACAGAAGTTAGCAAGAAAT
>DJXD01000026.1 GCA_002449585.1 Ruminococcus sp. UBA7013 | reverse complement strand
GCCCGTTTTTGCGGGAGGAAGCCCCCGCCTCTTTAGGCGGGGGAGGATGTCACTATATTATATTTGAGGAGGAAAATTCATGCAAAATTTTGATTACATGACACCCACAAGACTGATTTTCGGTAAAGACTGCATCACACAGCTTCCGAAGGTTATGGAACAATTCGGCAAGAAAGTACTGCTCACCTATGGCGGCGGCAGCATCAAAAAGATCGGTCTCTATGACAAAGTGAAAAATCTGCTTTCCAGTTTCGAGATTGTTGAACTTTCCGGCATTCAGCCGAATCCGAAATATGATCCGAGTGTGCTTGATGGCGTAAAGCTCTGTAAAGAGCATGATATTGATGTGATTCTTGCTGTTGGTGGTGGCAGTGTTCTGGACTGTTCCAAGGCAATTGCGGCAGGGGCGAAGTATGACGGCGACCCATGGGATTTGATTTCTTATAAGGTCAAGGCACAGGCCGCACTTCCAATTGTAGATATCATTACACTTGCGGCAACAGGAAGTGAATACGATCCCGGCGGAGTGATTTCCAGAACAGAAACAAATGATAAAATTGGCTATGTTGATCCCCTTCTATTCCCTGCTGTTTCGTTCCTTGATCCAACTTATACTTTCACTGTATCGAAAAAGCAAACAGCCGCCGGCTGTGCAGATGCTATGAATCATATTATAGAACAGTATTTCTGTGAGGATTCTACTATCCTGAATGATGGATTCATGGAGGCAGGCTTGAAAAGCTTGATGATAAATGCAAAGAAATGCCTTGAAAATCCAGAAGATTATACTGCAAGAGCAGAAATGATGCTTACCTGCACTTATGGCTGTAATCGAATTTATGCGCTCGGTAATAGTCCTTCCGGATGGCCTTGTCATGGCATGGAACATGCACTTTCCGCCTATTATGACATTACGCACGGCGAAGGGCTTGCCATTATCACACCACGCTGGATGAAACATATCCTGAGTGAAAAGACTGTTGATCGTTTTGTCAAGTATGGTATCAATGTATTTGGAATTGACAGCAGTCTTGATAAATATGAAATCGCTGAAAAAGCCATTCAGGCAACCTATGATTTTTTCCTGTCAATTGGCATCCCGATGCATCTGAGAGAAGTCGGTATTGATGAAAGTCGTATTGATGAAATGGCACATCATGTTGCTGAGAATGAGGGACTTGAAAATGCTTGGTCTCCTCTGCTTGAAAAGGATATTGCGGAGATATTCACCGCTTCGCTATGATCATAGATAGACACGATACAAGGAGTGAAAATTTATTATGAATCATGCAATCACATTGAATGATGGTGTGCAAATTCCGGCAGTCGGGTTCGGAACATTCCTGATTCCGCCGGATGGTAGCACTTATACGGCCGTTTTGGAAGCATTGCAGGCAGGCTATCGCCATATTGATACTGCTACCGCCTACTACAATGAAGAAGAAGTTGGAAAAGCGGTTCGTGATAGTGATATTCCTCGTGAGGAAATTTTTATTACATCAAAACTGTGGGTATCACACTTTGGTTATGAAAGAGCCAAAATCGGCATTGATCGTTCTCTGAAAAAATTGGGTATGGATTATATGGATTTATATCTGTTGCATCAGCCCTATGGAGATGTAGCCGGTGCATGGAAGGCTCTGGAAGAAGCAAAACAAGCCGGCAAGATTCGTTCTATTGGTGTGAGCAATATGACCCCGAAAATCTGGAATACTTATGTACCTCAATTTTCAGTGATACCAAGTGTGAATCAGATCGAATGCAATCCGTATGCACAGCAGAAAGTAATCCGTGAGATAATGTCAACATCTGATGTCAAAGTGGAGTGCTGGGGGCCTCTCGGCCAGGGAAGCAAAGAATTGCTCACAAATGCACAAATTACTGCGATCGGTGAAAAATATGGCAAGAATGCAGGGCAGGTAATCCTTCGCTTTGAGGTGCAGGAAGGCATGATTGTACTGCCAAAATCTACAAATCCGGAGCGCATTAAGAGCAATCTCAATATCTTCGATTTCACACTGACCGAGGATGAAATGAACATTATGCGTTCACTTGACACAGGCAAAACAAAACATGATCCTGATGCGCCAGGTGTTGGCGAGTATTTAATTACAAACTATCCGATTGAGGATTGACGGACTTATTATTCATTAGATGCAATCATCCCTCACCTATAGAGATGGGGGATTTTTGTGCAAAAGTGCTAAAAAGTATTGACAAAATCAAATGGTATACTAATATTGAAACATATTTTTTGGAGGTCAAAAAATGATAACTGGTGTGATTAAAAATAAAATTGATAAGATTTGGACAGATGTCTGGGCTGGGGGTATCACCAATCCTCTGACTGTCATTGAACAGCTTACATATCTGATGTTCATTCGTTCACTCGATGAAAAAGAGCTCGGAATGGAAGAATTTGATAATATGACAGGCGGAACTTCTGAACGGATTTTCCCACAGTCGAAAATAGGTCAGTCTATGCGCTGGAGCAAATTCAAGGATAGCGATCCAGGGGAAATTTTTAATATTATCTCAAAATATGCTTTCCCTGCTGTCAAGAAAATGAAGTATGGAAAACTCCCCGATTTTGACGAAAATGGCGAATTGATCGAAATCCCTGACCGTGAGGATGACGAACAGATGCAGACCGCTTTCACTCGTTATATGGATAGTGCTGTATTTATGATTCCAAATGCAAATATCTTGCAAAAAATTGTCACAGGACTTGACGATTTGTATGAGCATGATATTGCTGACCTCGATATGCAGGGAGATTTGTACGAGTATATGCTCGGTAAACTCTCTACAGCAGGTAAAAACGGTCAGTTCCGCACCCCGAAACATATCCGTGAGATGATGGTGGAATTGATTCAGCCCACCCCTGATGATTGCATTTGTGATCCTGCCTGTGGTACAGCTGGCTTTCTGGTATCTTCTGCCAAATATATCAGAGATCATTATGAATCCGCTATGACTACCGAACAGTGGCAACATTTCGGAACAAAAGCCTTCACAGGCTACGACACGGATCAAACCATGCTCCGTATTTCGGCCATGAATTTGATGCTGCATTCTATTACAAATCCTGATATTGATTATAAAGACAGCCTTTCTAAGCAGAATAATGTCAGCGGAAAATATACGCTCTGCCTTGCCAATCCACCATTTAAGGGTACAATTGATGAAAATAGTATTAACGGAAATTTGAGATCTGTCACCAATACAAAAAAGACTGAGTTGTTATTCCTTGCCTTGTTCCTGCGACTTCTGCAAAAGGGCGGCCGTTGTGCATGTATCGTGCCGGATGGGGTGCTGTTCGGCTCGTCGAAGGCTCACAAAGCAATCAGAAAAGAATTGATTGAAAATCATCAGTTGAAAGCTGTCATTTCCATGCCGAGCGGTGTTTTCAAGCCTTATGCAGGTGTTTCGACGGCGGTTCTGGTGTTCATCAAGACGGATGCAGGTGGGACAGAAGATGTCTGGTTCTATGACATGAAGGCGGACGGTTTGAGCCTTGATGATAAACGTTCTGAAATCGCTGAAAATGATATTCCGGATATTATCGCACGTTTCCATAATCTGGAAGGCGAGAAAAACAGAACACGCACACATCAAAGTTTCTTTGTTCCGAAGCAGGAAATTATAGACAATGATTATGATTTGTCGATTAATAAGTATAAAAAAACGGAGTATGTTGCTGTAGAATATCCGCCGACAAGTGAAATCATGTCAGATCTGAACGGCTTATATCAGGAATTGGGCGGTGTGCTGTCGGAGTTAGGGGAATTGCTAAGTGAGTAAATGGAAAAAAGTAAGACTTGGAAACTATATTCAGGAGCATTCAGAACGAAATAAAGAAAATGCTGAAATTCCTGTGTTTAGTGTTACCAATTCTAATGGCTTCTGCACTGAGTATTTTTCTAAAGAGGTTGCAAGCAAGGATAAAACAACTTATAAAAAGGTGAAAAAAGGGGATTTTGCTTATAACCCATCAAGAATTAATGTAGGTTCAATTGATTGGTTAAGAGAAAAAGAACTAATAATTATTAGTCCGTTATACAATGTTTTTTCAGTGAATAACAACCTGTGTCAGCAATATTTGTATTATTATCTTAAAAGTCCTGTGGGTTTATACTACATTAAGGAACTTTCAACAGGTTCAGTTAGGGATAATCTTAAATTTTCTACTTTAGCTGAATTTTTTATTCCCCTCCCACCGCTTGAAATACAGCAACAAATAGCCGAAAATCTCGACAAAGTCACCCACTTGATTGACCTCTGTAACGCTATCCTTGAAAAGCTGGATTTACTCGTCAAATCACGGTTTGTGGAGA
>DJXD01000138.1 GCA_002449585.1 Ruminococcus sp. UBA7013 | reverse complement strand
TGATTATTATAATAAGTATATTATATGTGCTTGGGAATCTTATTACAATTATTTTATCTATCATTCTGTCTATTGTGATGTTTATTGTATATTGGGGAAATATTTGTGAATGGAAAAATCTTACAATAAAATATGCTAAAAAAATATTAGCTAAAATAAAACCAAGGAGGCATTCATGAAAATTGCAGTAGCAGGGACAGGCTATGTTGGCTTATCACTCGCTGTTTTGTTGGCACAACACAATGAAGTGACAGCTATCGATATTGTTTCTGAAAAAGTGAAACAAATTAACAATCGAAGTTCTCCAATTCAAGACGAATATGTCAAAAAGTATTTTGCTGAGAAAGAATTAAACCTGACAGCAACTCTTGATGCGGAATCAGCTTACAAAGATGCTGATTTTGTTATCATAGCCGCACCGACCAACTATGATAGCAAGAAGAACTTTTTTGATACCTCAGCAGTGGAATCTGTGATTGAACTTGTTCTGAAATATAATTTCAATGCGATTATGGTTATCAAGTCCACGATTCCGGTCGGATATACGCAGTCTATCAGAGAAAAATTCCAGACAAAAAATATCATATTCAGTCCAGAATTTTTGAGAGAATCAAAGGCATTGTATGACAATCTCTATCCAAGTAGAATTATTGTCGGCACAGATATGAGTGATGAATATCTCGTCAAGAAAGCCCATGAATTTGCAGAACTTCTGCAACAGGGAGCAATCAAGCAGGATATTAATACCCTTTTCATGGGTTTTACAGAAGCTGAAGCAGTGAAACTGTTTGCGAACACTTATCTTGCGTTGAGAGTCAGCTATTTTAATGAACTGGACACTTATGCAGAACTGAAAGGACTGGACACACAGCAGATTATTCAGGGCGTGTGCCTTGACCCAAGAATTGGCACACGTTATAATAATCCCAGTTTCGGTTATGGAGGTTACTGTCTGCCAAAAGATACAAAACAGTTGCTTGCGAATTATGCCGATGTTCCGCAGAATATGATGAGTGCCATTGTAGAATCCAACCGTACCAGAAAGGACTTCATCGCCGACAGAGTGCTTGAAATGGCTGGTTATTATGACTATGATTCCAATAATGAGTATGATGCCGGAAAAGAAAAATCTGTCGTGATTGGTGTGTATCGTCTGACGATGAAATCAAACTCTGATAATTTCCGGCAGAGCAGTATTCAAGGAGTTATGAAACGTATCAAAGCCAAAGGCGCAACTGTTATCATCTATGAACCGACATTGAAGGATGGAGAGACATTCTTTGGCAGTTTGGTTGTGAACGATTTGGAAAAATTCAAGTCAAAATCTGATGCTATTATTGCTAATCGCTATGATATATGTCTGGATGATGTTTCCAATAAAGTGTATACAAGAGATATTTTCAGAAGAGACTGATTTTTCACAGGGAGGTGAATCACATGGCAATGCACTTATTTGAGCATAATGAAACAGCCTATAAAGCCGTTGTCCGTATGCTTGCAGAACGTGGCAAGGCTGCCGTGGTTCATCCAACTGGTACAGGAAAGTCATTTATTGGTTTCAAACTTTGTGAGGATAATCCAGAAAAAACGATTCTCTGGCTGTCCCCCTCAAAATACATCTACCAGACACAGCTTGAAAACCTTGCTGAAACTTCTGACGGCTATCAACCTGAAAACGTAAAGTTCTATACATACGCAAAACTGATGAATGTCAGCGAATCGGAGATAGACGAAATAAAGCCCGACTACATAATCCTTGATGAATTCCATAGGTGTGGTGCAGAGTTTTGGGGTGCAGGTGTTGATGCTGTATTGAAAGCCTATCCTAATGTGCCTGTTCTCGGACTGTCTGCAACTGCAATCCGCTATCTCGACAATCAGCGTGACATGACAGATGAATTATTTGACGGCAATGTTGCGAGTGAAATGACTTTGGGTGAGGCTCTTGTCAGAAATATTCTCACTCCCCCGAAATATATTTTATCAATTTTTTCATATCAGCAGGATTTAGAAAAATATGAAAAGCGAGTCCGCACAGCAAAAAGCAAGGCAACAAGAGATGCTGCTGAAAAGATACTGGAAGCCCTCCGCCGTGCGCTTGACAAGGCTGAAAAACTCGATGTGCTGTTTGATAAGCATATTGAGGACAGAACAGGAAAATATATCGTTTTCTGTGCTAATTTAGACCATATGCTTGATATGATGAATAAGGCTAAAGAGTGGTTCAGAAAGGTCGATAAAAAGCCACATATCTATTCTGTTTACTCAGATGATCCTGCGGCAAGCAAGAGTTTTGCAGACTTCAAGGCTGATAACGATAAAAAGCATTTGAAACTGCTGTACTGCATTGATGCTTTGAATGAAGGTGTTCATGTGCCTGATGTTTCGGGTGTTATTTTGCTCCGTCCGACAGTTTCTCCCATAATCTACAAACAGCAGATCGGTCGTGCGCTGTCTGCTTCAAAATCAAAAAATCCTGTCATTTTTGATATTGTCAACAATATTGAAAACCTGTACAGCATTGATGCAATTGAGGAAGAAATGCAGATTGCTATACAATATTATCGTTCTCACGGTGGTGAGGGATTTGTTATCAATGAAACATTTGAGTTGATTGATAAGGTAGCCGACTGCAAATCACTGTTTGACGAATTAGAGGGTACACTTTCTGCAAGCTGGGACATAATGTTTGAGCAGGCGAAAAAATATCATGATGAATACGGCAATCTTGATGTACCGACAAAATATTTCACACCGGAGGGGTACTCACTCGGCTCTTGGCTGATGATACAGCGCCGTGTTTATAAAGGTGAGGTCAAAGGCAATCTTACGCAAGTACAGATCGACAAGCTAAATACTCTCGGTATGCGGTGGGAGTCTGTCAGCGATGTTACTTGGGAAAAATACTATAATGCAGCTAAAAAATACTATGAAAAGTACGGGAATTTAAAGCCGAAAATCACTTATGTTGATGATAGCGGCATTGACCTCGGACGATGGATAGCTGTGGTGCGGACATATCGAAAAAATAACATTAAAGCGAAATTTATCACCGAAAAACGCATAAAACTGCTTGACGAGATCGGCATGGTGTGGGACGTATTTGATTATATTTGGGAAGAAAATTATTCTGCGGCTGTTCGCTATCATCGTGAGTATGGAAATCTTGATGTGCCGTATAATTATGTTGACAGTGAGGGTATCAAGCTCGGTCAATGGCTGAACGGACTGCGGAGCTGTCGGAGAGGCACTGCGAGAAAAGCTGCACCGCTGACAGATGAGCAAATCGCCCGTCTTGATGCACTCGGCATGATTTGGGGAAATAAGGTTGAAAAGCGTTGGAATGAAGCTTTTCAGGCTCTGTGTGAGTATTACAAAAAGAATAATACATTCGATATACCTGTTGCATATAAGACGGAATCGGGTATAAACTTAGGTGCATGGATACGGTATCAGCGTGATGTGTATGCAGAGGGAAAACTATCCGATGAGCATACAAAAATGCTGCGTGATATTGGTTTTGTGCTTGAAAAATCTGATCCTTGGGAGGAAAAATATCAGCTTGCAAAGGCATATTTTGAGGAGCATGGAAATCTGAACCCTCCAGCGCAATATGTTGTAAACGGTGTCTGGCTGAGTAAATGGCTCAATGAACAAAAGCTGATGGCAGAGGGCAAACGGAAGAAAACACTTTCCGCTGAACAGCTTGCAAGGCTCGAATCGATCGGTTTTAGGTATGGCACTACTCTGTATGAGGAATTGTGGAATGAGCGCTATGAAATGGCAAAAGCATATTTTGAAGAACATGGTGATCTGAATATTCCGAAAGACTATTCAATCAGCGATTTTCAGCTCGGCATCTGGATAAGACAGCAGAAAAGGCAGTATTTAAGCGGAAATCTTTCAGATGAACATATCAGACGGCTGACTGCAATCGGTATGGAATGGGAGAATGGCGTTAAAAAGCGTGTAAGAGAGTCCTATGAAACAGGTTTTCAGCACCTTGAAGCATTTATTGCCGAGAATGGTGTTAAAACACCGAGTTTAGATACTGTATGCGAGGACGGCTATAAACTTGGCGGTTGGATCTCAAATTGCAAGTCAAAATATCGCACAGGAAAACTTGCAAAAAAACACGTTGAGCATTTTGAAAAACTCGGCATACAGCTTGAAAAAAGTGATCCGTGGGAGGAACGCTATCAGGAAGTCAAGGCTTATCTCGAAGCAAACGGAATCACATATATCCCAATTGGGACTATCGGAGAAAGCGGATATGATCTGTATTCGTGGGTGACCGACCAGCGTAAATTTGATAAAAGCGGCACTCTTTCCGAGGATAGAAAGAAAAAACTCGTTGAGATCGGTTATCCGTTTTTACACGATAAATCAGCGAGAGA
>DJXD01000103.1 GCA_002449585.1 Ruminococcus sp. UBA7013 | reverse complement strand
GGCCGCTCTATCCAGCTGAGCTACGGAAACTTGTCGACTTTCTTATTATAGCACAGTTCCCTTGAAAAATCAAGAGGAAATTGAAAATTTTTTCCTGTGCCAGAGGGGCAACAACAAAAAGTTACCGTTTTGTAACAATTCAAGAATTCAGACATTTTTACTGTCAATATGCATAAAAAATGCAGTTTAAATTTGTGTAAATCATTCAAAAAAAGTGAAAAGATGGTTTTTTGCATTGACATTCTGCATTATTTGGTGTATATTTATATTCAGAAAGCAATTACTCCCGGTTCAATCGACTGACCGGAATTCTCTCTGATAAGTGTAAATGAAACAAATGAAGGTGTAAATGTGATTTCAATTAAAGACATTGCAGAAGCATGCGGCGTTTCTACTGCTACCGTCAGCAAGGCTCTCAATAATCGGACTGATGTCAATCCGGTCACAAGAGAACGTGTACAGGAAACTGCAAAGCGGCTCGGTTATCTGCCCAACGCAATGGCAAGGGCATTGAAAACCAAAAAGTCTTATAACATTGGTGTCCTGATGGTGGACAAGGCACAGAATGGTTTGAAGCATCATTATTTTGCATCTATTCTGGATAGTTTCAAAGTTATCATGGAGCATAACGGTTATGACTTGACTTTTATCAGCAATCAGATCGGCGAACGGATGTATTCTTATTATGAACACTGTATTTATAGAAATGTGGATGGTGTTCTGGCAGCCTGTGTAGATTTCCGAGCAGCGGATATGCAGGCTCTTCTGGAGAGCAGTCTTCCCGTTGTTTCTGTAGATTATGTGTCAGAAAATAAGTTCTCTGTTGCTTCTGATAATGCAGATGGAATCCGGAATGCCGTCGAATATGCTGTTCGGCGAGGACATGAAAGAATTGCTTATATTTACGGTGAAGATGCACAGGTGACAGAAATTCGCAGAAATGCTTTTCTCAGTACTCTGGAAAGTCAGCACTGTAAAATCAGAAATCAGTTTATCCGTCAAGGGAGGTATCTGAATCCTGAATTGTCATATAGACTTACACAGGAACTATTGACGGATTCCGAAGAGAAACCAAGCTGTATTTTGTATCCTGATGATATTTGTGCTGTCGCAGGAATTGCGGCAATTACAGATATTCGTCTGGAGGTTGGAAAAGATGTTTCCGTAATCGGTTACGATGGTAATCCAACATTGAGAATGTTAAGACCAAATCTGACAACCATTCAGCAGGATACGGATATGATGGGTTCGAAAGCGGCAGAACTGATGCTGAGACTGCTCCGAAAGGAGCAAATTCCCCCCGAACAACAGGTTGTTTACTGCAAAGGTACTCTGCTGGAAGGGGAAACCGTAGCACAGCTTTAAAGAGCTGAGAATCATCAGGATTATTATATTTCTAACAGAAATATAATACTTATATCTTAAGGAGGAAATACCAATGAGCAAATTAAAGAGAACACTTGCACTGCTGGCAACTATGGCAGTCGCTTCTACAGCATTCGTAGCCTGCGGTGGCGGTTCTGAACCCACATCCAACGCAGCACCCGCAGACAGCAGCTCTGCAGCACCCGCAGACAGCAGCTCTGCAGCACCCGCAGCAGAAGATAGCAGCGCAGCAGATGACGGCAGCGATGCTGCTGGTGATGATAGCAGCACTCCGGATGAAGGTGCACCCGATGCAGAAACACCTGCTGATGGCGGTGACGAAACGCCTTCCGCTGGCGGCGAAATTTCTCTGCCTGACACAGATGATACTCTGACAATCGTCTGCTGGACAGATACTGACCTGCTCAACATGTTTGAGGTTTATACACCTGTAAATGGTGGCACACCTACTTTCCAGAAGTGCGGCGGTAATGGTTCCGAAGCTTCTACAGAATATGCTAACTATCTGAACAGCGGTGATGACGTTGACCTGTTCGTTGCAGAAGCTGGCTGGATTCTGAACTACATTAATGATGATAGTTTCTCTGCTCCTCTGGAACAGCTCGGAATTTCCACTGCTGATTATGCAGATGCTTATCAGTATACTGTAAGCATTGGTACTGATAATAATGGCGTGCTGAAGGGTGCTTCCTGGCAGGCAGCTGCCGGCGGCTGGGCTTACAATGCAGATCTTGCTAAGGAACTCCTTGGCGTAGAAGATGAAACTGCTATGCAAGCAAAAGTAGATAGCTGGGACAACTTTAAGGCTACAGCTGAAGAACTGAAAACTGCATCCAATGGCGAAGTATATATGACTGCTTCCCTCGGTGGTATGTGGCAGGCCTTCTCTACTGCAAAGAATGCAGCATGGGTAAATGGCACAACACTGAATACTGATGTTGCAAAAGAATTCACCGAAATGGCAAAAGAATATGCCGATAATGGTTATGTAGATCCGACTGTTAAACAGTGGGGTACAGAATGGGAGAACTATGGTAAAGATGGTAAGGCTCTCGGCTACTTCTTCTCTACATGGTGTCTCGGTGAAGGTGCTCAGCTGGAAGGCAACTGCGGTGCAGCTGGCAACTGGAGACTGGTCAATGGTCCTCAGGAATATTTCTGGGGCGGTTCATGGCTCTGCGTATCCCCGAACTGCAACACTGCAACAGAAGCTGCTAACTTTGTAAGAGCATTCACTTGCGATGCTGAAACAATGAAGGCTTATGCTATCGAGTCCGGCGACTTCGCAAACAACAAGAAGGCTATGGAAGAAATCATTGCTTCTGGTGAAAATCAGAATGAACTGCTTGGTGGTCAGGATCAGTTCGCTGTACTGGCTGATGTAGCTGCTGGTATCACAATGAGTGATTCTATTTCTAAGTATGACCAGAATCTGAAAGATACTTTCCTGAATACTCTGCTGGATAATATCGGCGATGATACTGACACAATTATTGAAAAGTTCTCTACTCAGGCTCTGGCAGACAATACCGACCTGAACGCATAATTCAGAATAGCATATCAAAAAACGCATATCAAGCCTGTGGGGGATCAGTGTGCCCCCATAGGCAATATGTTGTATATTAATTTATTCGAGAGGTGAAAATAATGGCGTCTGCTGCACAAAACCGCATCAAGTCCATTAGCTATGCCAAATACGGATATATGTTTATTGCACCTTTTTTCCTTGTGTATTGCTTTTTCCAGATTTGGCCGTTAATCTATACGTTTATTTTGTCATTCAAAGGCAACCAGTCCAACAATGCCGCATGGGTAGGAATGGACAACTACTCCACGATTTTGTTTGGGCAAGGTATGGCACAGGGTGCTTCCGGTACGCATGATGAATTTGCAAAAGCACTGGGCAACACGTTTATTCTTTGGTTTGGTAACTTCATTCCGCAGATTCTTCTTTCTCTTCTGCTGGCTGTATGGTTTACCGATGCCAAGATTAAATTTCCCAGCTGGGAAGTTCCTGCAAAAGTAAAAAAGACAGATGCTCATACAGGAAAAGAAACTGTAGAGATGGGTACAAAAACAATTGATAGTAAAGGATTTTTCAAAGTTGTAATGTACATGCCGAATATTATCACTGCTGCATCTGTTGCGGCTCTGTATGTTAACCTGTTCGGCGATTCTAAATATTATTTTGTAAACTCCCTGCTCATGAATATGGGATTAGTTTCAGAATCTAATCCGATCAGATTCGTAACAGATCCGTCCATTTCAAAAGGCATGGTTATGTTTATTCAGACATGGCTGTGGTTTGGTAATACTATGATCATGTTAATGTCTGGTATTTTAGGTATTGCTCCTGACCTGTATGAAGCCGCTGATATTGACGGTGCAAATTCCTGGCAGCAGTTCTGGAATATTACACTTCCTCTGCTTCAGCCTATCATGGTTTATACTCTGGTTACTTCCATGATCGGTGGTCTTCAGATGTTTGACCTGCCTTATCTGTATCATCAGGGCGCACAGTTCTCCAGAGAACTGGAAACCGTTGCAGTATTTATTTATTATAATTTCAACAAGGGTACTGTGGATCAGGCGAACTATGGTTATGCCGGTGCAGCCTCGATTATTATCTTTGCGATTACGGCAATTCTCGGATCTATCACATTCTATACAAACCGTGATAAAGATGAGGAAGCTAAGAAGAAACAGCGCAAGAAGGCTGAAAAGCAGCTGAAAGAAAGACAGAAGCAAGGAGGAGGTTTCACCATATGAGCAATCCCGGACAGGCCGGCGCAAATGACAGCACATATAGAAGAAATGCAATGATCAAGTCTATTCTGGTTACGGTTGTATGTGTGCTGCTAACTTTGATTTGCCTTGTGCCGATTTACATTCTGATTGTCAATTCTACCCATACGGATACTGCACTCCGTGAGAATCCGTCCCGTTTCTTCTTTGGCAGTGCATTGGGTGAAAACATGAATACACTGACGAATCATCTTCCAGCTGATGCTCGTAAAGCATTAGTTCGTACTGCAAGACAGTATGCAGGTACGTTTAATCTTGGAAGAGGCTATTTAAACAGTCTGATTATTGCAGGCTGTACGACTGTTCTGACCGTTTTCTTTTCTGCAATGACAGCTTACGGCATTGTAGTATATGATTTCAAACTGAAAGGCGCAGCTTATACGTTTATTATTGGTGTTATGATGATTCCGGTACAGGTATCTTCTGCTGGTTTTGTAAGATTTATGTATTCTCTGCACCTGATTAATAATTTTATTCCGCTGATTGTTCCGGCAATTGCAGCACCTGCTGTTATTTTCTATATGCATTCTTACATGAAATCCAATTTCCCGCTTGCCATTGTAGAAGCTGCCAGAATCGACGGCTGTGGCGAATTTAAGACATTTATGGAAATTTCCATTCCGATGATGAAGCCGGCTATGGCTGTACAGGCAATCTTTGCATTTGTAGCTAACTGGAACAACTACTACACACAGAACATGATCCTGAAAAATGACAATATGAAAACTGTCCCGATCATGGTATCTAACGTTCTGGCATTTGATAAGAATGTGGACTATGGTGTTAACTATCTTTGTATTTCACTGTCCATTCTGCCGATTGTTATCGTATATTTTGCTCTGTCCAAATACATCGTTGGTGGTGTAGCACTGGGCGGCGTTAAGGAATAATCTGATTATTTCCGATAGGCAAAACATCAAAAATTTACCGCCTGTTATTGCAACAGGCGGTTTTTTTTATACTAATGGCATCTGATTGGCTTCTTCCAGATTACGAGCGGATTTCCCAATTGCAGGAATATTCTGCACACGATATTTTTCAAGCTGAGAGAGACGCTCCGGATCAGGAATTTCAGCGGAAATGATCTGCTGTTTCAGGCGGATTGTCATTACCTGAATGCCTTGTGAGCTTCTGGTAGATTTTTCTGCAATTAATTCTGTATTAATCAGAACAGCTTTATTTCCATCAGAACGGAGGAAAATATCTGTTTCATCTGATAGATACAGCATACCCATCACAGGGGATTTGTCAGAAAATGCCGCTGTGAGTTTTTTCCGATTGGTTTTCGTCATATAGGCCGAAAGCGGAATTTTAGAAATTTTGCCGTTTTCAAAGATAAATAATAATTTTCCGGCATAATCCAGAGTCGGGATCAGGCCTATGATTTTCTCATCTTCATCAAAGCCAAGTTTGACAGGAATATATTCGCCTAATAAACTGGCTTTGCCATCATCAAAGGCACTGGCACGGATTTTATAAACTTGAGCTTTGTTTGTGAAGAATAATAATTCTGTCCGATTTGTGCCTTCTGATTGCTGTATGATGCAGTCACCTTCCTTGAGCTTCTGTTCTCCGCTCATGCGCAGTGACAAAGGCGTGATTTTCTTGAAATAGCCTTCTTTGGATAAGAAGAAATGCACAGGATAGTCAGGCGTTTCTTCTTCAGCAGGAAGCTCATCAGATTCAGAGATATAGCAGAACATGGTTTTCCGTGGCTGGCCATATTTTCTGGCCGTGTCTCTTAATTCTTTAATGATGATTTTCTGAATGCGAGCAGGATTTGCAAGAATATCTTCCATATCAGAGATTTCTTCTTTGAGCTTATCCACATCCGCAAGCCTGCTGGAGATATATTCCCGGTTCAGATGCCGTAGCTTAATTTCTGCAACATATTCCGCCTGAATCGCATCAAGTGCAAATGACTGGATCAAATTTTCAATTACATGGGCTTCTGTGGAAGCATCACGGATAATAGCAATGGCTTTATCAAGATCCAACAGAATCTTTTTCAGTCCGGATAATAAATGCAATCGATCTTTTTTCTTTCGAAGATCAAAAGCAACACGGCGTTTCACGCATTCATGCCGGAAAGCTGTCCATTCTGTCAGAATTTCTCTGATTCCCATGACTTTAGGAGTATTGCCGATCAGAATATTAAAATTACATCCGAAACTATCCTGTAATGGAGTCATTTTGAATAATTTCTGCATGAGCTTTTCCGGGTCTGTATTGCGCTTAATATCAATAGCTAATCTAAATCCATTCACATCAATTTCATCACGGGCATAGGTGACTTCTTTGAGTTTTCCGGCCTTGCTCAGCTCTGTGATCTTGTCTTTAATCGCTTCCAGTGTAGTAGTATAGGGAATTTCCGTGACTTCGATGCAGCCAGCAGATGCATCATAATTCCATTTGGCACGAAGTTTCAGACTGCCCCGGCCAGTATCATAGACTTTGCGGAGTTCTGTTTCATCATAGATCAGCAGACCGCCTCCAGGGAAATCAGGTGCTTTGAGCGTAGATAAAATATCATGCTCAGGGTTCTTGATCAAAGCAATGCAGGTTTCACAAAGCTCTGCCAGATTGAATGGGCAGATATTGCTCGCCATGGATACTGCAATTCCCATATTCGCATTGACCAGAATAGAAGGGAATGTTGCCGGAAGTAAACACGGCTCTGTCATTGTATTGTCATAATTAGGCATGAAATCAACAGTTTCCTTGTCAATCTCATTGAATAAGGCTTCACAGATAGGAGCAAGCTTTACTTCTGTATATCTGGAAGCAGCAAAGGCCATATCACGGGAATAATGCTTTCCAAAATTGCCTTTTGAATCTACATAAGGATGCAGAAGACATTCATTAGCACGTGTGAGCCTGACCATGGTTTCATAGATTGCCTGATCACCGTGAGGATTCAGGCGCATTGTCTGGCCGACAACATTGGCTGATTTCGTTCTTTGGCCATTCAGCAAACCCATTTTATACATTGTGTAAAGCAATTTTCTGTGAGCAGGTTTAAAGCCATCAATTTCGGGCAATGCTCTTGAAATAATCACGCTCATGGCATAAGGCAGATAATTTTTTTCAAGCGTATCTGTAATTTCTTCTTCCTGTGTGATCCCGGCATTTTCAAACCAAGCATCAAGCATAGGTTTGGGACGGGCAACAGGAGCTGATTTTTTTCTTGCCAAGATAATCCCTTTCTTTCGTGTGAATTTTGTGACCTTATTATCTTAGCATATTTAAACGGATTTGTCAAGCACTTAGATTTGAATCATTTCAGATGCACCCTGACCATTTTTCAGCCAGCAAACCGATTTTTTCATAAGTCACAAGCCGACAAAGCATATCTGTGAATTTTCCATATTTGCGATATAGAAAATTAAAAAGAAAATAGGCGGCTCTAGGTTCTTTATGATCTGGACACCGCCGAAAGATATTTTTCAGACTGTAAATATCTTTATAGATCTGCAAATAGCCTTGATATAATTCTTTGCGTGTCATGCCTTTGGGACGATATACAACATGAGCTGTATTATACAGAGATAAATTATTTGTCAAAATCCGGCCTTCTGCCTTCATGCGATCATAGAGTGCTGTTCCCGGATAGGGTGTTAAAATATGGGAGGTAACTGTTTCGATCTTATTTTTGACAATCCAGTCAAGTGTTGTCCTGAACGTTTCTGGAGTATCTCCATCAAGACCAAACACAAAGCTTGCATTGATCATGATTCCTCTGTCATGAATCGCTTTTACAGCTTTTTCATATTCCTGTGTATGATTCTGAATTTTATGAACACCATTGACAGAATCCGGATTGACACTTTCAAAGCCGATGAACAGACTTTGACAGCCGGATTGTTTCATCAAATCAAGCAATTCCGGATCATAAGCGGCATTGATCGAAACAGCTGCACTCCATTTAATATGCATGGGGGTGATTGTTTTTAGAAATTGTTTTGTCCATTTGGGATTTCCAGCAAAATTATCATCAATAAACATGATATGTCTGGATTTTACAGCTTTCATATCCCGGATTACGTCAGAAATTTCTCGATTTACATAATGATGTGCTGATGCACTGTTATAACAGAAATCACATCGGAACGGACAGCCCCGGCTTGTATGAATAATATTGCAATATAGATATTCGCCTTTTTTGAGAGCATCATAAGCAGGGGAAATAATTTGCTGACTGGTCAAAGGCTTTTGACAATAATAGACAGATTTCAGTGAATCATGCAGGAAATCATTGACAATCTGCGGCCAAGTGCCTTCTGCTGCGCCGATGCATAAGGCATCAAAGGCATTTTTGGGGATTGTCTGCGGAGCGGTTGTAATATGAATCCCTCCGGCGATCACTTTACAGCCTTTTTCACGGAATCTCTGTGCAATCTTGATGGCTCTGGGAAGAGTATCCACTGTGACGGAGATCCCCACAAGATCGGGGGTATCATAATGAATTTCCTGAATGTTTTCATTTTCTAATTCTACTCTGTGATCAGATCTTAATAAATTCATAATTGTCAGCAATCCAAGAGGAGGAGACATATGCAATTTAATATCCGTATCCATGGGACGGCGGAGCATCCGGGGCTGAATCAGTTTGATATACATGAAAAGTTCCTTTCTTATTATGTCAGGTTGTATAAACTGACGATAGATTCATAGTCATAGTCACAGATCTGAAATGCATTCACAAGATCATTGATATTCCAATGTTCTTTTAACAGTTCAGAGAAATGCTCCTGATCAGCATTGATGTTTATTTTTCCATTCTCTGTGAGAAGATAGCTTTGATAATCATCCCGCATATAATACAGACCATCACAAAGAAACAGGATTTCTTTCGGGCTGACATGGGCAAGATATTTAAAATCTCCTCCCGGATAGCCTGTAATTCTGGTTTTTCCGGCGTAGATCACAAAATATACACCAGTATCAGGAAAACCAGGTTCTTCCTGATATTCAATCTGATACTGTTCATGCAGATGATTTTCAAAAGTAAAGCTTCCAGATGCATATTCTGTATCATCTGACAAACAGCTGTTTATTTCTTTGATAATCTCTGTTTCGATAGAAGATTGCATATCTTCACAGGCTGTGAAGATCAGAGACAGGAAAAGAATCAGAAATAATTTTGATCTCATGAGAAATGTTTCCCCTGCCAGGTATCAAGCGTTGATTGCAGTTTATCAATACCGCCTAATGTCCGGATTTTATCCATGCTCCACAAAGGAGCTAATAATTTTGTTTTTTCGCCGTCACCTGTGACACGTTCAATCACGGTTTCAGGCGCAAACAGTTCTAATTGCTTCACAACAGTGAAAATATAATCTTCCTGTGTCATGGGGATGAGCTTCCCGGATTGATATAATTCTGCATAATGTGTATCTTGCAAAATATGCAGAAGCTGAATTTTTACAGCCTGCGGCCTTAATTGCCCCAGAATTTCAGCTGTATGCAGCATATCAGTGAAATTTTCTCGATACAGGCCGTTGATGATATGCAAACATGTCCGGATATTCCGTTTTTGCAGTTCAGCATAACTTGCAAGAAAGACGGAAAAATCATAGCCCCTGTTGAATGCTTGTGCAGTAGGATCATGAACGGTCTGTATGCCTAATTCTACAGTCAGATAAGTTCTTTGATTTAGATCATCCAGATAGGCAAGAACATCATCAGGGAGACAATCAGGCCGTGTGCCGATAGAGATGCCAATGATTCCAGGAAATTGAATGGCTGTTTCAAAACGTTCTTTTAATTTCGATACTGGTGCATAAGTATTGGTATGTACTTGAAAATATGCAATCCCCTCTGCATGAGGATCTTGTTTTCTGATTCTGGATAATTCAAGCGTTAATTGCTGATCCAAAGGAAGGGCTTTCGTGAATGCACCGCTTCCGCCATCACAGAAGGCACAGCCCCCGATCCCTTTAGAGCCATCCAGATTGGGACAGGTAAAGCCGCCATTCAAAACAGCCTTGAAAATTCTGTGATGAAATTTATGTTGATTATGATAATACAATGTATGATAGCGTTTATTATCATCCGAGAAGAGAAACGGATTCATCAAAGCACCTCTTTCAGATAGGTATAATAGGGGCTGCTGATACACGTTCTGCCTGCGGAAATCATACGCTAGAAGAAAACCGCAGGCAGGACAATCAAAGATGAGAGAGCAATAGTATTAGAAAATTAGAAAGTATCTTCCTCAGGATCATCATCATCAAAATCATCATAGACATCATCAGAAGAAAGAACACTCTGCATCAGCTGATAATGTGCAACAGAGCTGTTATGCGGCTGTGGTGCGCTGGCCTGATTCAGAACAGCAGCGGAAAGATCTCCAGTGCACAGAAGTGCACACATTAAGGCGGAAGCAACTTTCTGATTCATGTTGATGTTCATGCTCATGATAAAAAACTCCTTTTTTGATTTTTAATAGACATATAGAAAACAGGTGAAACAAGGAATATTTGCTTTAGTCTGCATGGGAATCATCCTTCCGGAATTCAAGAATATCACCGGGCTGGCAGTCGAGTACTTCACATAATTTTTCCAATGTGGAGAAGCGGACGGCTTTGGCCTTGCCGGTTTTCAGAATAGATAGATTAGCCTGTGTGATGTCGATTCGTCTGGCCAGTTCTCCAGAGGAGATTTTCCGCTTTGCCATCATCACATCCAAATTGACAATAATCGGCATAAAATTTCCCCTCAATCAGATTGTATAATCATTTTCTTCCTGAAGCTCTACCGCTCCAACAAAGACATTTTTCAGGACTCTCAGAATCAGCCCAAAGAAGCCAGCGGCTAACGCTACGATAAAGCTCAGTGATCGCCAGAAGCCAAACACGAAGAAAGGAATTGCCGTCAGAATACAGCACCATGAAATCACTCTTAAATGCTGGCAGTTTGTTTTCTTGAAAACAATGCTGTTTTTGATATTTTCGAGTAGTTTTCCAAGATGATACAGGCAAATTTCTCCACAGATTGCTGTCAGATATAAGCAGATGCTCAAAGGCAGGAAAATAGATCCATCTATCATGCCAATCCCATTAGGATAGGTGATGTCATACCAGTGTACCATGATCGGCACACAGCAGGCAAGTATAATGATTAAGATAAATAAGATTCTGACTAATAGGATTGACAAATTCAGGGATTTATCCTGCGTCCACATAAATTTAAAAGCTCCTTTCCTGTTTCTTCTAGTATACCACAGATTTTATGTTTTGTCAATAGCTTTTTATTGAAAAACAATAATTTTTTTCCGGGAAATAAAAAAACAAGAGATTTTGTACAAATATTAACAGAGATTGCTTGACAGATTCAGAAAAATATGCTATAATCTAAATAACAACGCTAGAAAGGAAGTAATTCTAATGGGCATGTTTGACAAATTGCTTGCAAATCTCAAAGCAAGCAGAAAAAAAATTGTATTCACAGAAGGCACAGACGCAAGAATTCTGTCTGCTGCTTCCAGACTTCTTGAAGAGGATCTCATGGATGTTATTCTCTGCGGCAATGTGGATGATGTAAAAAAAGCCGCCGCTGATCATGATTTTAATATTGATAAGGCTGAAATTCTCGATCCGCTGACTTATGCTGATATGGATGCAATGACAACAAAAATGGCTGAACTGCGCAAAGGAAAAATGACAGAAGAAGAATGCAGAGCCGCTTTGCAGAAGTCTAATTATTTTGGAACAATGCTGGTCAAGATGGGAAAGGCAGATGCACTCCTTGGCGGTGCAACTTATTCTACAGCAGATACAGTAAGGCCTGCACTCCAGATCATCAAAACGAAAAAAGGTTCTAATCTGGTAAGCTCTTCTTTTATTCTGTTCCGTGAAGTCAATGGCGAAGAAGAAAAAATTGCAATGGGTGACTGTGCAATCAATCTCGGCTATACAGATAGACTTGATAAAGAAGGCAATGTTGTTCTGACTGCCGCTCAGCAACTGGCAGAAGTTGCCGTTGAAACTGCCAGAACCGCCGCTTATTTCGGCATTGATCCGAAAGTTGCCGTATTAAGTTTTTCTACATATGGATCAGGCAAGGGCGGTACAGTACAGTTAAGCCATGATGCTGTTATCGAAGCCAGAAAGATTGATCCTGAATTGACGATTGACGGCGAATTCCAGTTTGATGCCGCCGTTTCCAAAGAAGTTGCCGCTGTGAAGTGTCCGGATTCTCAAGTTGCTGGACAGGCAAACACATTTATTTTCCCATTGATCGAAGCTGGAAATATTGGTTATAAAATTGCTCAGAGATTGGGCGGCTTTGCCGCATATGGGCCTATCCTTCAGGGATTGAATGCGCCGATCAATGATCTTTCCAGAGGCTGTGACGCTGACGAAGTATATAAAATGGCAATCATTACTGCTGGTATGGCATAATGCAAAAAAGAAAACCGCCCTGATGGGCGGTTTTTATCTAAGATAAAGGGGCTGTTCACCTAGCTGATAATATTGATCATCATGTTCATCTTTGTGATGTTTCCGCCAGATACCACGCTTTTTGAGTTCATGTCGGATTCTTTTCCCTTTGTTGGCAAGGATTTTGCTGCCAACACCCTCATGACGAACCAGCACGGTCATAATACCGAAAGTATTCCCCCCGGCAACATCACTGACAATGCTGTTTCCAACATGAGCCATCTGTGATTTTAATAATCTTGTGCCATGTTTCCGGAAATAGGTTTCCTGAATGGTTTCAAGTCCATCAATGCAGGGTTTTTGTGCATAATAGATGCAGTCTGTGCCGAGACGTTGGCTATATATTTCCGCACGATGTTCTACATGAGTATTGGACAGCAGAAATAATTCAAACCCCATATTTTTCAGGGTGACAAATAAAGAAATCGTTTCTTTTGGTGGGTGATAATCATGCAGTTTGGCAATTGTTCCATCAATATCAAATGAAATGACTTTTATGCCTTTTTTTTCAGAAGCTGATAATTCACAGCAAAAATATTTTTCTGATAGACATCCGGAACATAAGTATTTTTAAGATATTCATCAGACATTTCTTCGAATTTACTCATGACAGTGCTCCTTTCAGATTTTAGATTTAATATGAATATCTGCTTGTGGATAAGGAATAGAAATTCCCTGTGCATCAAAATTCTGTTTGACCTGCTCATGCAGATCATAGTATAAATTCCAGTATTCAGCGTGAGTTGTCCAGACACGAACATGAATCATCACGGCACTATCCGCAAGTTCACCGATGCGGACGGTTGCTTTGTTGTCATGTAATACAGAGGGATGTTTTTGAAGAATTTCATTGATAATTTGCTTGGCAAGTTCCGGATCTGCATCATAAGCAATGCCAAAATTCAGATCAAGCCGCCGTTTGGGATCTTCTGAATAATTCAGAATCACACCATCAGAGATTTTGCTGTTGGGAATAAAAACAGTTGTCCCATCCGGCTTTTTGATTTTGGTTTGCAAAATCCCGATTGTTTCCACAGTCCCAGTAATCCCGGCAAATTCGACAAAATCGCCGACTTTCAGGGGCTTTGAAAATAAAATCAGAAATCCCCCAGCGACATTAGAAAGGCTGTCCTGCAATGCAAGGCCGACAGTCAGGCTTACTGTGCCAATTACTGTAATAATAGAAGTCATAGGCACATTCAGAACAGATAATACGATCACAGTTACAAGAACATACAGCATCACCCGGATCAGAGAATGCAGGAATCCGGCTGCGGTAGGATCGAGCTTACTGCGGTTCAGAGCCTGTTGAATCAGTTTCAGCAGGAGTTTGGAAAGTGCCATTCCTAAAACAAATATAAAAATTGCAAATCCAAGTGAGGGCAATTTTCCTTTTATAAAATCCCATAGAGTGGAAAATACAGAAGTGACTCGTTCTGTTTCTTCTGAAAAAACTTCACTTAATTCATTCACGGCATTGGTTTCAGTCGAATTCATGCAGACACATCCTTTCTTTCTTTATTTTAACATATCAAGGGACTTTTTGTCAATAGAGAAATTTTTTCAAAAAACTCTTGCAAAAGTTGTAACAATATAGTATAATAAAAATGTATGCTGAAATTTTTACGATAGGAGAGTGAAACTATGAAAGTTTTCATGCTGGCAAATCATCTTATCATGCTGGCGGGAGGCATTGACGGGGATAAGCGTCCTCTCAGCGGTACAGAAAGATGGGGTGTCACGCTGGTTGGTTTAGGCGTTGTCATTGTGGCTCTGGCTCTGCTGGTTCTGATCATTCAGCTGTTCGGGACACTGTTTGATTCTATCAATGCAAAGCAGAAAGCAAAAGAAGCTCCAGCTTCTGAACAGAAAAAGCCTGCGCCTGCACCTGTGAAAAAAGCCCCTGCTCCGCCCAAGCCTGCGCCTGCACCTGTTCAGGCTGCTGCACCTGTGACGGAAGATGAAGAAGTCATTGCTGTGATTTCAGCAGTGGTTGCTATGATGAGCGAAGCAGACGGAAAAGTCTATAAAGTGAAATCCGTCAAGCCCGCCGCCGGAAACGGTTTCAGCGGACGTTCCGCATGGGCGATGGACGGCCGCCGTCAGAATGTAAATCATACATTCTGAAATCTACAGAAAAGGAGTTTTTTTCAATGCTGCAAATTTTACAGGATATTCTCGGCGGCCTCTGGGAAACAAGCGGTCTGTGCGGTCTGGCGGCAGACCCCTGGAAACTGCTGATGATGTTTGTTTCATTCGGATTCATGTATCTGGCCATTGTAAAGGGATTTGAACCGCTTTTACTTCTTCCGATTTCTTTCGGAATGTTTCTTTCCAATCTGCCGGCCGTTCTGCCGGAAGATATGATTTTTCATGCAGAATATTGGAATCAGCCGCAAAGTGTGGATTGGCTCTGGATGGTCTTGCATGATGGGGGATTATTGGACAAGTTATATTTAGGGGTAAAATTGCAGATATATCCGTGTCTGATTTTCTTAGGCATTGGAACAATGACGGATTTTGGCCCTTTGATTGCCAATCCTAAAAGCTTCCTGCTGGGTGCGGCAGCACAGGGCGGAATTTTCTTTACATTCTTAGCCGCTTCCTATCTGGGAATGAGTGCAGCAGAATGTGGATCAATTGCTATTATTGGCGGTGCAGATGGCCCTACTTCTATTTATGTATCCAGCAAATTGTTGGATGGTGCAGATTCTAATCTGAATACAGGTACAATTGCATTAGCGGCATATACATATATGGCATTAGTGCCCGTAATTCAGCCCCCGATTATGAGAGCTTTGACAACAAAAGAAGAAAGAGCAATTAAAATGCCTCAGCTTCGGACACCGTCAAAGACAGAGAAAATTATTTTCCCGATTGTAGTTACTTTAGTAGTAGCGTTATTAGTACCATCTGCGGCCTCTCTGGTAGGTTTGCTGATGTTTGGAAATCTGCTGAAAGAAAGCGGCGTGTGCAGTCGTCTAGTAGATACTGCACAGAATGCGCTGATGAATATTGTAACGATTTTCTTGGGTGTGTCTGTTGGTGCAACATGTACAGCTTCCAATGTAGTCAACTGGGATTTTGTCAAGGTACTGTTCCTGGGTGTCATTGCGTTTAGTTTGGGCACAGCCTGTGGTTTGCTTCTTGCCAAACTGATGAATAAACTGAGTGGCGGAACAATCAATCCACTGATCGGTTCAGCTGGTGTATCTGCCGTTCCGATGGCAGCACGTCAGTCACAGAAAGTGGGTGCGGAAACTGATCCCACGAACTTCCTTCTGATGCACGCTATGGGACCTAATGTAGCCGGTGTAATCGGTTCAGCGGTTGCGGCTGGTGTGCTTTTGAGTGTGATTAATTATTAATTTTAAATCCCCGTCATTTTCTGTGACGGGGATATTTCTACAATCAGCGGAATATATTGTAATGCTGAAAAATAAAGAAACCTCTTTACAGATGACGGATTTTGTGATATGATATTATTAGAAAGTTTTGAAGGGTGTAATTTATGATTAAATTGAAAATAATTAATATATGGCAGTCTGTTGTGATTCTGGGTCTGCTGGTGATTATTATCGGCCTGCTTTTGATCAGCACACAAGAGACAGATGAAACAATTCCGGCTTCTCTGGAAACCCCCGAACCAAAATCGGAAATGATAGATTCAGAAACAAAGCCGCCGGAAATGATTTATGAAACGACTGGCGAGAAAATTCTGCTTCGTGATTCGGCTTATGGAGAAATCTGGATTCCTGTGCTTGCGGATGTGCCTGCCTGTACATATCAGCATGATCAGTTTGTGACAAGAAATCATTTGACTTATTATCTGGAAAATGATAAGATCGTTTCTAAATTTGGGATTGATGTCTCTGCACATCAGGAAGAAATTGACTGGCAGACGGTAAAAGCTGCCGGGGTGGATTTTGCCATGATCCGGGCAGGATATAGAGGATATTCCGGCGGTACGATCGTGAAAGATGATTATTTTGAACGGAATATTGCCGGTGCGCAGGCCGCTGGCATTGATATTGGTGTGTATTTCTATTCTCAGGCAATCACAGTGGAAGAAGCCATTGAAGAAGCAGAAGCTACATTAACATTTCTGGGAGATACAAAACTGACTTATCCAGTTGTATTTGACTGGGAAATCGTGACAACAGATTCCGCAAGAACGGATAATGTCTCTGTTAAAACCCTGACAGATTGCAGTATTGCTTTCTGTGAGCGCATCAAACAGGCTGGATATATTCCTATGGTGTATCAGAATAAAAGAACGTCTTTATTAAAGCTTGATCTGCCGGAACTGACAGATTATGATTTCTGGCTTGCGGAATATAATGAACCTGCTACTTATTATTATAATTATCAGATGTGGCAGTTTGCTTCTGATGGTACTGTCCCCGGTGTTTCCGGAAATGTGGATGTAAATGTATGCTTTAAAGATTATACTGTAAAAGAGAGTGATGAAACATGAAAAAACAGCATCTGTCTGCCGGCATAACAATTATGTTATGGATCTGGATCTTTCTGATTCTTGTCAATTTGCTTGCAAGATGGCTGACACCTGCTGTTGATTTTTATATTCAGCATATTTTCCCTGCAATTTCTGATTTCTGGTGCAGTATTTCCGGATTAGTATCCTGGTCTGTGGGGGAAAATATGATCATTCTGGGAATCATCCTGTTGATTGCCGGCTTGCTGAGTTTTTTGCTGTTCATGATATTTGCCCGAAGAAATCGCCTGAAAATTGCCCGTATCTATGGCCATTTTTATGGCTGGATACTGACATGGATTTTCTTTGTTCGAACATTTCATTTTTTTATTTTATATCAGGGTACACAGATGAGTGAAGTCTTAGAAGATGTCAGATATGAAAATACTGTTGTATTGGCTATATATGCCCGTATGGTCGAAGAAGCCAATCAAGCAGGAGAGCTTGTTAATAGAGATGAAACCGGACATTTTATTCTTTCTGAGACAACGCAGCTCATGCCTGAAGCAAAAGACTGTATGAAACATCTGTCTGAAGAATTTCCGCAATATAAAGGATATTATCCCGATGCAAAGCCCATTTCTCATTCTTATTTCTTCACACAGCAGGGGCTTCTTGGCATTTATTTCCCGTTTTCCATGGAAGCAAATTATAATCCTGTTGTATATGAAATCAATCTCCCGGATACAATCTGTCATGAATACACGCATCTGAAAGGCAATATTTTTGAAGATGAAGCAGGTTATCTTGCATTCCGGGCATGTCTCACGAGTGAAAATCCGGATTTTATTTACAGCGGATATATTAATATGCTGGGCTGGCTGAAATTTGATTTCGGCGAAGATCAGGCCGCATGGGATGAATATCATGCAATCAGAGATATGATGTCAAAGGGTGTCCGGACAGATCTGTACAGCTTTGTCCCTGAAAATTATTATGAAACACATCGTCATGAGGAAGTCATTCCGACAGCAATCGTATCTGATGTAGCAGATAAAGTAATGGATACATCATTGAAAGTTAACGGTATTCCAGAGGGTTCAGCAAGCTATCACGGATTGACGGCATTAGTACTGGATTATTATATCTATGACAAAAAATAAAAGCCCGGTGTTTCCGCCGGACTTTTTTTGATTAATTCAGCTTATGATTTGCAAGCCATTTTTCAATTAGATCTGCAATTTCTTGATTATTATTTTCCTGAAACATGAAATGAGAATTGCCTTCGATGCCTTCATCCGGCAGATCTACCACAGTACAATCTCCGCCATCTTCTGTATACTGTTCCGCAAAGGAAAGCGCACTTTGACGGATCTCCTGCCAATAATACGTAGATGCAAGATCTTCATCACCATTCTTGATATAATCGCCGAAATAAATCACGATTGGAATATTAGCCTCTAATAATTTTTTATATTGCACAGAGCCAGATCTTGGAACTGTGATCGGTTCAATGGCCACTACAGCAGATAGATTTTCAACAGATAAATCCCATGCTACAGAACAACCTTGTGCATGTGCCATGAAAATGGATTTCTGTCCGGTCATATTTTTAACATCATTAAAAACTTCTCCGACTGCCTTAGAAACAACAACTTTGTCATAATTGCCCGTATTGGGAGTAGCCTGTCTTAAAAATTGATTTAATGCGTCATCTGTCTGAGGAAACTGAGATCCATCATTTACCTGATCCAATGTTTCTCCAATACGGAAATAGGTATACCAAGCTTGATCACCAGGCTGATATTTTGTAGCTGTTTCGGGACGTTCTTCATCCTCATCCAGTTCTCCATACCACATATCCAGATCAGTATCAGCAGAAATTTCTGTAGCTGCGCCAGCTTCACCCCGGCGGGGCTGATCTATTAGAAATGCGCTGTGGCCATTTCTTAGAAAAATTTGTGACCACCCTTCCCGGCCGTCAGGGGTAGTCATCCAGCACATACGGGACTGCCGATAGCCATGCAGATAGATAATCGGATTGCCGTTATCCTCTGCCGGGATCTGATATAATACATTGGCATGATCTACATGTGCTGTATTTCCTGCATGAGTTTTATCTTTCCAGCTCTGTGATGGATCATAATCTCCTTCTACAGCACTGGCTACAATTCCACCAGAGGAGAAAATTCCCTGTTTTGCGATCCGGAGCAATGAAGGATCTTCTGTTTGTGCCTGAGTGGGGGCTTCTGTGACATCTTCTGTGACTTCTTCTGTTTCCTCCACATCATCCGCAGCAGTGGAAGCTGTTCCTGCATTGCAGGCAGTCAATCCATTTCCCAGCATCAGCACGGAAAGCAGGAATGCAAGCTGTTTTGCTGTTTTCATCATAAATCTATCCTTTCTTCTGGTATATATATTCTTTTCTAATATTATAGCACACGAAAAAATCAAATGCAATCACTGATCTGATTTTCGATCTATTTCATGAAATTATATTTTATCTGTGGAAAAATCTATACAGGCAGAATAAAGCGGTGCATTATCTTTTTTCTGGTCAGAAATTTGTGTATTCGGGAACATCATGCTCAATGGCACAGCAAACGTCACCAGCATGGCAATTGCAAGAATAAAAGCAAGAATGCGTTTGCGTCTTTTTCTTTTTTTGATGAGATATTCCATTTCTTCCCGTGCTTCCAGCATTTGCAATAAATTTTCATTCATGCTTAACACCCTTTCTTTATGAATAGCCCCAAATGGCTTTTTTGATGAAATATAAAATCAGCATATGTATCGGATAAAAGGCATAAAAGCAATATTTTCCGACTTTTCCCCGGATAAATCCCCGTTCATGATTATAAAATCCTATCGGGATAAAAGCCAGCATGCAGGCCGCTGGAGAATTTAGCATACTGCTGGAGACAATTGCCAGCGGAATCGGCTTTTCTTTCAGCAGATATAAAATAAATAAAAAGCCCATGCCTTTGAATCCATAATCTGCATGAAGCAGGAGCGCAATCAGTGATAAGATCAGCAGGCTGATGCATTGTTTTTTCAGATCTTCCTGATAAAATTCATATAGCATCATGCATAACAAACCTAAAAATAATGTAAAAAAGACATTCTGTGATCCGGGTAAAAATAATTTCCCTTCATGTATCAAATTCCAGGGGATTTCTGACAGCAATGCAAATAACAGCAAATTTGCGGCATATTTTCGCCTGTCATGCGTATAATGCAGGCCTTCTGTTAGCAAGAATCCATAAATCGGAAATGCGATTCTCCCAATCCAGCGACAAATAATATAAATAGAAATTTTAAATGAGCCAATTTCAGCGAATGTCTGCATTGCAAACGGCAGTTTAATTAATATAGTATGTGCAGTATGATCTATCAGCATGGTGATGACAGCAATCAGTTTCAAGGCACTGCCAGACAGACATTTTTTCTCTTGTGGGATCATGTATATCCTCCTTAGGATTTCTTAATTTTATTTTAGCATATCTAATGAAAAAAAGCAAGAAAAATTTTTTGAAATCTGTCACGATCAGAAGCAGACAAATGTTATATTTAACAGAAGCTTCTAAAATCCATCCTGCGGAGGTGAAAACATGCCGAAATCACAGAAACTGGAAAAATTATATCAAATCTATGAAAAGCCATTTTATCATATTGCTTATGCCGTATTGCATCATCAGCAGCAGGCAGAAGATGCCGTTTCTGATGCCTTTTATCAAGTTATGCTGCATCTTGATCAAATCGACGATCCAGAAAGCCCATCTGCCAGAAGCTACATGATTCAGATTATTAAAAATACAGCGATTAATCAATATAGAAAAAATCACAGACAGAATCAGCATTTTACAGAAATTGATGAAACTGTCATGCAGATTGCTGATCCTGAAAATGAACTAGAACGCAGAATCAAAAAAAATTCCTTACGGGATATATTAGCAGATCTATTTTCTATAATCAGCGATAAAGATAAATATATTATTCTTCTGCATTGTCAGGAAAATAGAACATTTGCAGAAATTGCTGATCTGCTTGGCATGAAAGAAACTGCCGTCAGAAAACGATTTGAACGTGCACGGAAACGCATGGCACAGAAAGGAGAACATTATGCAGATGAATCATGACGATTGGGATAAAATCATTAATCGGGCATTTTCTCCTGATGCGCCTGATCCCAAATTTTCAAGATCTTATCAGAAAAGAAAAAAAGAAATCCTGAAACAAGCGGAATATTCCGCAGAAAGGAGCATCAGCATGAAAAAATCAAGAATAGGCTTTACTGTGCTGACTGCATGTGTTGCAAGTATGGCAGGGCTAGCCATTTATGGCGGAATGAATATTTATCAGATGGGGCATAGTATCACACATGATTCAGAAATATCTTCTTTAAGCCCGGCGCAGGCTGTCGAAGCGGATAATATTCTTTCTGTTACACAATCTATCCCGGATTTTGATCCGGCTAATATGTATACACAGGAAATCCGCTTTCAGTGTCAGGAAGATGATTATACTGCAAATGGCGGTCAGTATGACATCAAAGCCGGATGGATTCCGGAAAATTCCAATGCTATCATTGCAAAACAAGCAATGCGTGTTAATGATGTTTCTGAACCCTATACAGAATCTGTTGATGATGTTCTTGGAAGTCAGGAATTTATGACAGCATCCGGCAATGAAGCAATTTATCTGGTATTCAATCAGGATTCAGGCCGGCTGTATGTGCATTTCACAGGTACACCCTATATTGCACAGTATACTTTCAAAGATACAGATGATGCTACTGTACAGAAATTCGCTGATGGTCTGTATATCGAACCCATGAGCGGAAATCTTCCGGATAATAAGCTTGATATTGTCAATATGCCTTATATCGGCAGGGTTGAATTTCAATGCCAAGAAGATGATTATACTGCAAATGGCGGTTATTATCATCTTGTATGCAACTGGATTCCGGAAGGGCTGGAATGTCGGGAAGATGGTGCTTATGGCGGAAAATATCATAATTATCAGGATGAGACAAGCGAAAAGGCCATAACTCCTGAATTCTGCCGGATTGCGGATGTTTCTCAGCCATATATCAATGAAGCAATGTGGTGTGTTGATCGTCTTGAAACTGAGCTTGATTCTTATGATCAGCCAAAGCATGTGATTTTGATCAGCCGTGATGCGGGCTATGATCAGCTGTTTGTGCATTTCGAGGGAACACCTTATGTTGCGGCTTATTGGATCAATGATTTTACACAGGAGGAAGCTATTCAGCTGGCGGAAAATATGGAACTTGTGAAATCAGATCATGAAACAGCCTATCTTGCTACAGATTCTGTCTGGACAATTGATAAAGCTGTTGATATTTATCATTATTCCGAATCAGAACCGATCTATGTCGATCCGGATCAATTGCATCTGGTACATGTCGGCGATACAATCAATAAAGCTGCTATCTGGGGCACATCGGAATATCATGAATATCCGGATATTCAGCTGACAATCAATGATGCTGTATTGCAGAAAAATTTTGATGGCGTGGCAACAGATGGCATCGGTCGTGATTATCATTATGATCAGTATCTTGATGAAAACGGAGAATTTTATGTCAACCGTGTGAAATTAAAACCGGGAAACGGGATCACTACGCTGGATGAGATCATAGAAAATACCAGAATTCAGCAGTATATCTTGAAATTAGATCTGACACTTACCAGAACAGATCATGAAAATGAAGAAGAAAGTTTTGATAATGGCCTTTGCTTCCAGGGTGAAAGTTTTACTATCAATGATGATGGCATTATCAATAGCAGGTATTATGATTTTGCGGAAAACGTTGAAATCAGCCGTGATTCTGATGAGATAGATACAGAAATGTTTTTCAGCTTTGCCACAGATCATGAACATCAGAAAAATGGAATCTATGATCTTGCGCCGGGTGAAAGCGCAGATGTAACATTGTGCTATCTGGTGGATGCGGATCAGATCGGAAAGCTGTATATCAATCTGATGGGAAATGAATTTACTGTCAATATGGGGATGCCGGTGCTGGATCTCACAGATCTGACCGCACCTGAATAATTATCATCTTTGTTCTAATGCAGAAAGTCAGCCTTTTGGGGCTGGCTTTTTGTTTGTTCGGTTTGCAAATGCTTGCATGATCCGGAAAACTGTGCTATAATAAAATTAACATCATTTAGAAAGGAGCTTGCTCATGCGCTTTGAAACAGAGATGCAGAATTTCTGCAATACACACAGATTCCAGCAGATCAAAGTCAGAAATACTATATTTGATTATCTGCTGTGCGGCAATCCGGAAAGTCAGAAAACATTAGTATATCTAGTAGGGGGTGCAGGTGTTCCGCTGCTGTATTATAAATATATCCAAGCTATGGAACAGGATTATAGAATCCTGACAATGTATTATCCTTCCAGAATCCGAACGCCGGAAGCCTTAGCAGAAGCCATTGCACAGCTGACAAAGAAACTTAATATTCAAAAAGCTGTCTGGATTGGTTCATCATTCGGGGGATATATGGCGCAGCTGATTGCTCGGAAGCATCCGGAAATAACAGATAGTATTGTCTTATATGCAACATCAGGACTTTCAGCCGAAAGCATGAAAAGATTAGAAAAGCAGTATCAGCATCTCATTCCCATGATGTGGCTGATCGAGAATTTCCCATCTTATGAATTATTGAAAAAAATCATGATCCCTATGAGCATAAAATCCCTGATTAATAAAGAGACTTCCCCTAAAGATGCAGATTATGTAAAAGATATATTCACATGGCTCTATAACGGATATACAAGAGAATTTGATATGCATATCACAAGACTGATCATGAATATGATTGCTATTCGGCCGTGTGTGAAATCTGATTTTGCATATCTGAATGGAAATGTTCTGCTGATATTTCCTGATGATGATCATGCATTTACGCCTGAATTGCAGCTTGATCTGATTCGTATCATGCCTAATCCAGCTGTGCAATATATTCATGGGGGACATGTTGCAACAATTTACAAAGCAGAGGAATATATTCAGAAGACAAGAAAATTTTTAGAAAATTCATAAGAAAGTGAGTGATCCTATGCCGATACGTGATCATGCAAAAATCTGGAATCTTTATGCACCTGTCTATGATATTTTCATGATGAGCAATAAAAAGGCATATCAGGAAATCTATCAAAAAATCAGGAAAATAATTGCAAATAAAAAAGTTCTTGAAATTGCCTGCGGAACAGGACTGATTTCAAACCATACGGCAAATGTCTCAAAAGCATATATTGCTATTGATTTCTCTGAAAATATGCTGATACAGGCTCAAAAACATAAAAAGGCTGGACAGTTGCATTATATGAAAGCGGATGCCTGTGCACTGCCGTTTGAAAATCATAGTTTTGATGTTGTGATCATTGCCAATGCCCTGCATATTATACCACATGCAGAAAAAGTACTTGCCGAGATTGCAAGAGTATTGAAATCTGGAGGAATTTTGATCGCTCCTAATTTTATACATGAAAATCTGAACAGAAAAGCAAAATTTATGTCAGATCTTTTGACTATGGCTGGAATTGCTTTTCAGATGAAATGGGATGCAGAGGGATATGTGCAGTTTCTGAAAGAACATCATTTTCAGGTAAAGAAAAAAGAGATCCTGAAAGCTACTATTCCGCTGATGTATACAGAAGCTGTAAGAAAATAATACAGATCAGAAAGGATTTATGATATGAAAGAGGTATTCTATGGGATTCTGATCCCATTTTTAGGGACTTCTTTGGGATCAGCATGTGTATTTCTCATGAAAAAAGAATTTCATTTGACAGTGCAGAGAGCCTTAACAGGATTTGCAGCTGGTGTTATGACGGCGGCATCTATCTGGAGTTTATTGATC
This sequence comes from Ruminococcus sp. UBA7013, assembly GCA_002449585.1. Classification (GTDB taxonomy): domain Bacteria; phylum Bacillota; class Clostridia; order Oscillospirales; family Ruminococcaceae; genus UBA3855. The sequence continues at coordinate 2,689 of DJXD01000103.1, read as the reverse complement.
CCGGCGATTGAACAGGAAAAAGAAGCTATGGGAAAATGGGCATTTTTCCCTGCATCTGTGGGATTCATGGCAGGCATTTTCTTTTTGCTGGGATTGGATGAATGGATTCCACATTTGCATATGCATAGCGATAAGCCGGAAGGTATTCATAAACATACAAGAAAATTATCCAGAAATACAATGATGTTATTAGCCGTAACATTGCATAATATTCCAGAAGGTATGGCTGTAGGAATTGTTTATGCAGGGCTGTTGTACAGAAATGCTAGAATTTCCTCTGCTGGCGCAATGGCTCTGGCAATTGGCATTGCAATTCAGAATTTTCCCGAAGGTGCGATTATTTCCATGCCATTGAAGGCGCACGGTATGAAGCAGGGAAAAGCTTTCTGTATGGGAGTATTATCCGGCGCAGTTGAACCAGTAGGTGCATGGCTTACAATATGTGGAGCATCTCTCATCATCCCGGCCATGCCCTATTTATTAAGTTTTGCAGCAGGTGCTATGATTTATGTTGTTGTGGAGGAACTCATTCCCGAAATGTCAGAAGGAAAACATTCCAATGTCGGAACAATTGCATTTGCTTCCGGCTTTGTGATCATGATGATACTTGATGTTGCTTTAAGTTAAAATTTTTCCGGAAAACTTGCATTTTGTTCTGAACTATGTTATAATAAATAGTAAGAAGAAAAAAGAATGGGGTGAACCATTTGCAGGAAAAAACAGAATTTGAAAATTTGCCATCACGGGCGGAATGTATCCAGGAAATCAGGACTTGGCTGGAACAGTGGCCAGATCAGCCGCTTGCCTATGTGCATAGTTTTGGCTGTCAGCTCAATGTTGCTGATGGAGAAAAATTGGCTGGTATTCTGAAATCTATGGGCTATGGTTTTACAAATCAGATTGAAAAGGCATCATTGATTTTATATAATACCTGTGCAGTACGTGAAAATGCAGAAGACAGAGTATTTGGAACACTGGGAAGCATCAAGAAATTAAAGCAGGAAAATCCGGGCTTGATTATCTGTGTCACGGGATGCATGACCGCACAGAAACAAGTGGCGGATAAGATCAAACAGTCTTACCGGCATGTAGATATTGTACTTGGCTCATCTGCTATGAATACGCTTGCGCAGATGCTTTGGATGCATATGCATGGGCTGAAATATGCAGAAGATATTTCTATGCAAATTGATATTCCGGAAGATCTCAAGCCTGTGAGAGAAAGCAAATTCAAGGCGGCTGTGCCGATTATGTACGGATGCAATAATTTCTGTACATATTGCATTGTGCCCTATGTCAGAGGACGTGAAAGAAGCCGTCAGCCGGAACATATTCTCGAAGAAATCAGAAATCTGATTGCACAAGGCTATAAAGAAATTATGTTATTAGGTCAGAATGTAAATTCTTATGGAAAAGATCTGAAACAGGAAATCACATTCCCGGAGCTTCTGAGGAAAATAGATCAGATTCCGGGAGAATATTGGATCAGATTCATGTCATCACATCCCAAAGATGCCACTCCTGAATTGATGGATGCCATTCTTTCATGTGAGCATGTTGCAAAGCATTTGCATTTGCCGATACAGTCCGGAAGTAATGAGATATTAAAGCGGATGAATCGAAAATATACGGCTGAAACATATCTGTCACAGGTTGCCTATATCCGTGGCAAGTGTCCTGATTTTTCATTAACAACGGATTTGATTATTGGATTTCCAGAAGAATCGGAACAAGATTTTGAACAAACGCTTGCAATTGTAAGGCAAGTAAAATATGATAATATGTATTGCTTTATTTATTCAAAGCGTACGGGAACAAAAGCCGCACTCATGCCAGACAGCATTTCAGATGCTGAAAAAAGTCAGCGGATGCAAAAATTGCTGACATTGCAAAGGGAAATTGCAGTAGAAAATAATCAGCGATTTATCAGCCGGATCTTGACAGTCCTGTGTGATGGAGAAAGTAAAAAACGCCCCGGACGCATGACCGGAAGAAGTTCAGAAAATATTCTTGTGGAATTCCCCGGAACACCCGATATGATCGGACAATTTGTGAAAGTGCAGATCACAGAAAGTCATAATAATATGATCTGCGGAGAATTAATTTAAATTATATAAAAGGAGAGCTAGCTATGGATATTATCGAAATGGCAAAAGAACTCGGCAAGGCCATTCAGGCGGATGAAAGATATATTGCTTATGGACTTGCCAAACAGGCCAATGATGAAGATGAACAGCTGCAAAATCTGATTCAGGCATTTAATCTCAAAAGAACAGAATTACAGATGGAAATCAGCAATCCGGAGAAAAATGCAGATAAAATTCAGGAGCTGAATCAGCTGATTAAAGATATTTATCAGAAAATCATGGCAAATCCCAGAATGCTGGTGTATAATAATGCAAAAAATGCCATGGAACAGCTCATGAGCCAGGTGAATAATATTATTACAATGTCTGCCAATGGAATCAATCCGGATGAAATTGATCTCGAAAGCTTGTCCTGTGCCGGAGATTGCAGTACATGCGGCGGATGTGGTTGATGATGAAGAAAGGAGTTTCTTTTTGGAACTGAAAGAAATCAGAAAAGAACAGCTGTCTCCTATGATGCAGCAGTATGTTGAAACAAAAGAAAAATATCCAGATTGCATTTTATTTTATCGCTTAGGTGATTTTTATGAAATGTTTTTTGA
>DJXD01000072.1 GCA_002449585.1 Ruminococcus sp. UBA7013 | reverse complement strand
CTTTTTTCATCGAACTCACGTTGAATATCATTTCCGGTAGTTTCTTTATAATGCGTCTTGAAAATTTCGTTATACGCTTCATACAATTCTCTGGTCGGGTCATAGGAAACATTTGTCAAAGTGACTGTGTTATTTGCATTTGCGGCGGTCTGACTGCTGCATCCTGTGAAGGCGAGCGCAGCAGCGAACACAATACTTATAAATCTCTTTTTCATCATAAAACCTCTTTCTGTAAAATAACATTATTGCATCTAGCATCTTTTTTCAGAATAACTCAATGCATTCGCATGATTCTATACATGAAATCCACCCCTTAATAATATATCTCATATCTAAATAATAGGTTTTTCTATATTTTATCTGATTTTTGACGATTTGTCAAATAGTAAATTTTGATAATGCATTGTTAATTTTTTCTATACCATAAGAAAACAAAAGCCACTGAATCAGCGGCTTTTGAATTTGCAAGAAAATCACTCCTGTTCATATGCTTCCAAGATAATTTTTCTGAATTCATCCCATCCCACACGATCAAGCGTAAACTTAAATCTTTCACCGGGATTGGCATTTTCTTCGAAGAATTTCACAGCTGTGTCACAGACTCTGAACAATTTTTCCTTATCTGTGATAAATGGAATAATCGGCTCACCTCTGCTGATATAATTCCCAAACAGGCCGCCGAATGTCACCACATAGCCATGAACGGTATCCCAGCATTTGACCGGACAGGCTCTTGAACATTTTCCACAGGAAGCACATTTTTCTTTATCAATAATAATCTGGTTATTTTCCATTGAAATTGCCTTGTGACGACAGACTTTCAGGCATTTTCCGCAGTGAATACATTCCTCCTCACGCCAATGCACCTGAATACCGCCCTTGATACCCAAATCATTTTCTTCGGTTTTCAGACAGTTATTAGGACATCCAGTAATGCCAATTTTAAACTTATGCGGCAATGAGAGATCAAAATACCGAATTTCGATTTCTTTGGCAAGTGCATAAGTATCAATACATCCTCCGGCACAGATGGCTTCCCCCTGACATGCGGTAATCGTCCGGACTCTTGCCCCTCCTGCACCGGGCTCAAGTCCGCCTTCTGCAAGTGCGGCTTTGACCTGTTCAATCTCTTCAAGCTTGATGAAAGGAATTTCCACACTTTGCCTTGATGTCAAATGTACATGCCCATCTCCGAATTTTTCAGCAACTTCTGCAATTTTTGCAAGCTGTACCGCCGTGATATTTCCGCCGATAATTCTTAATCTGAGCGAAAACATGTTTTTCTGTTTTTGAGGCAGAAAACCACCTTTTTTTAGTGTCGCATAATCTGCCATAATAAAATAACCTCCCTGTTTTTCTGATATTTCCTATTGATTTAATATATTATACACGAATACAGAAAAAAAGTCAACTGATTAGATTATACATCTTTTTAATAATATAATATCAAAAAAAGAAATAACTGATTTTTATGCATGATAAGCAGAAATAATATCACAGGTTTTTTGAATGCTTTGTTCATTATGGGCAGTGGATACAAACATTGCTTCAAACTGTGAAGGAGCAGTATAAATTCCATTTTCCAGAAGATAGCCGTAAAAATCAGCATAGGCTTTTGTATCTGCATGTTTGACATCAGCATAAGTCTGGGGATATTTCTCTGTAAAAAATGCTGTCAATAAAGAGCCTTCCCGATTAACAGCAATGCCAGCTTTCCGGATTGCAGTTTCAATCTGTGCTGATATTTCATCCAGAAGATCATAGATTTCCGGATGCTGTTCTATCTTTTTCAATGCAGCATTTCCAGCCGCAACAGCAATAGGATTTCCGGAAAGCGTTCCCGCCTGATAGACTGATCCTAATGGTGCAATACAGGACATAATTTCTCTTTTTCCGCCATATACAGCTAATGGCATTCCTCCTCCTACTATTTTTCCCAATGCCGTCAAATCAGGCTTGATTTGATATTTTTTCTGTGCGCCCCCCATACTTAGCCGAAATCCTGTAATGACTTCATCAAAAATCAAAAGTGCATGATATTGTTCTGTGATGGTTCTCAGAAATTCCAGAAAGCCGTTTTCCGGTGGTATCACCCCCATATTTGCGGCACAAGGTTCAATTAGCACACAGGCGATATCATTCGGATAAGCTGCAAATAAATCCTGCACAGATTGTTTATCATTATACTGCGCAACAAGAGTATTTTCTATGAAGCCGTGCGGAATGCCTGCGCTGTCCGGAACGGCATTTGTCAAGAGTCCTGAACCGGCACGGACTAATAAACCATCAGAATGTCCATGATAGCAGCCTTCAAATTTTATGATTTTATCACGTTTTGTAAATCCTCTTGCGGCACGAACAGCACTCATGACCGCCTCTGTACCAGAATTCACTAATCTTAACAGTTCCATAGAGGGAAAATGTTTTTGAATCCGTTCTGCAAATTCAATTTCTCCGGCATGACATGTGCCGAATGTCAAGCCCTTTTCACAGGCTTTTCCGACAGCATCCAGAATATCAGGATCTGCATGTCCGAATATTCCTGCGCCCCATGAACAGATATAATCAATATAGGCATTGCCATCAGCATCATAAATATAACAGCCTTTTGCATGGTCGATAAATAAAGGCGTTCTTCCGACATTCTGGCAGGCTCTTACCGGACTATTGACACCACCAGGCATAAATTGCAATGCTTTCTGATAAAGCTGTTCTGATTTTTGAATATTCATATTTTAAATTTCCTCCTCCAGCCATTGTGCGGCATCCAATGCATGATAAGTAATAATAATATCTGCACCGGCTCGGCGGATGGCAGTCAGATTTTCCAGCACAATTCGTTTTTCATCAATCCATCCATTTTGAGCGGCGGCTTTTATCATAGAATATTCACCACTGACATTGTAAGCGGCAAGTGGCAGATCAAAGCGTTGTCTTGCCTGTGATAAAATATCTAGATATGCAAGTGCTGGCTTCACTATGACAATGTCTGAACCTTCTGCAATATCATCAGCGATTTCCCTGAGGGCTTCTCTGCCATTAGCATAATCCATCTGATACGTTTTTCGATCCCCAAAGCTGGGAGCAGATTCCGCTGCATCCCGGAACGGTGCATAATAACCAGATGCGAATTTTGCACTATAAGCCATAATGGGAATATCTTCAAAATGCTGTTCGTCTAATGCATGACGCAGATAAGCAACTCTGCCATCCATCATATCAGAAGGAGCAATAATATCCGCCCCAGCTCTGGCAAAACTAACAGCTGTCTTTGCTAATAATGGCAATGTTTCATCATTAAGGATTTTTCCCTCACAGACAATACCACAATGGCCATGATTGGTATATTCGCATAAACATACATCCGCAATGATCAATAAATCTGGATAATTTTTTTTAATATACCGGATTGCCTGCTGTGTCACGCCATTATCATCATATGCAGAAGATGCTTTTTCGTCCTTATGCTTCGGAATGCCGAATAATAATACGCCTGCAATGCCGGAATGATATACTTTCTGCATAATTTCATCCAGTCTGTCAACAGAATAACGGAAAATATCTGGCATAGAAGCAATGGGAAGCCTGATATTTTCCCCTTCTTCCACAAATATCGGATAAATCAAACAGCTTTTCGGGATATGTGTTTCACGCACGAAACGGCGGAGCTGTTCGGATGCTCGGAGTCTTCTGAAACGTTTCATCATTTTTTTGCCTCCTGTAAAATAATTTCAAGAATGCCTTCTGCATTCTGTGTTCGGGCTTTGAAATAGCCGGAAACTGCATATTTTTGTAAAGCTTTTGCAGTCATATCGCCAATGCAGATAATTTTTGTATTGTTATCGACAGTACTGTTTTCAAAAAATGCTTCTACGCCGGATGCACTTGCAAATATCAAAAAATCTGTTTTCACATGGGCTGTCATTCCGGTACTGACAACATCATAAATTTTCCTGTCATCATAGGCAATTCCGGCATTCCGGAGATGTTCTGTCAGTGCCGGAGAACCTTTTTCAGCCCGTAATATCAATATTTTATCCTGATTTCTAACATGATGCACCAATGTTTTTCCTAATGCATCAGAAGTATAGCTTTCCGGCATCAAGTCCGGATATAATCCGTAATTTTCCAATATTTCCGCTGTTCCTGAACCAATAACAGCAATCTTTAAACCTGCAAGAATACGAATATCTGTTTTTTGTTTGCGCAGAGATTGCATGAAAATTTCCGCACCATTCGGACTGGTCAGCACAAGCCATTGATATACCTGTAAATTTTGTATCACAGAATTATTTTCATATGCGACTATTTTCAGATAAGGGAGTGACTGCACCTGTGCGCCATATTCTCTGAGCATATTGGAAAGTTTTGCAGAAAACTTTCTTGTTCCGGTCACAGTGATGGAGATATTCTGCAATGGCTTCTGTATGGCAGAAAGCAATTGCATTCCGGCAGTTTTTCCAATCACAATCACAGCCGGAGCGCACAGCTTTGCTTTTTCGACATCATCCGCAATATTGATTAAACAGCTTCTCACAACTTTCTGTTCTGATGTTCCAGCGTGAGAAATCACAGCAACAGGGGTATCAATCGGCATGAATGCATTGATAAAATCATTTGCGATCTGTCGTAAATGTTCAAATCCCATCAGAATGACAAGTGTTTCTTTCAGTTTTGTATATTGTTCAATTTCTTTCCGGCCGAGTGCAGTATGTGCAGTAATCACATGAAATCCTTGACTGATTTGTCTATGTGTGACAGGAATCCCGGCAAATTCCGCTGCGGCAATACAGGAGGAAATTCCTGGTATGATATAATATGCAATACCAGCATTTTGCAAAGCAAGACATTCTTCACCGCCTCGCCCGAATACAAACGGATCTCCACCTTTGAGCCGGACAACGGTTTTCCCCTGTGATGCCTGCTGAACAAGAATTTCATGAATATGCGCCTGTGTTTCGCTATGATGTCCGGAACGTTTGCCGACACAGATCCTTTCAGCATATTCCGGCGCAAAATCCAGTAAATTTTTATCAATTAGAGCATCATAGATGACAGCATCACAATGCTTTAATACTTCCATACCCCTGACAGTAATCAGGTCATATGCTCCGCAACCTGCACCAATTAAATAGATTTTTCCTGCATTCATAGATTCTGTATCAGCTCCTCTGCCAGATGGAAACGCTCTTCAATAATAGCTGTTTTTTTCTGGATATTCTGACAATCTTTTGCCGCTATCAGTTCAATCTGATAATTTTTGACCTGTGCTAATGCACTGATAGGAATACTGCAATCACCGCCGAGCAAAGTTAGAACATGCCGTTCCGTCTCGAAACAATATTTTGTTTCCAGATCTGTGATTTCTTGTAAAAGAAAATTCAGATTATCATTTTTGCGGTTTTCAACTGCGATAATACCCTGACATGCTGCCGGGATCATCTGACTGATGTCAAATAGCTGAAAGCGAAAATCAGGATGTTCCAGCAGATGCAGACGCTCCAGACTTGCCATTGCTAAAATAATCCCATCATATTCATGATTTCTGAGTTTTTGCAGACGAGTATCAATATTTCCTCTGATATCTCTGAAATCTGTATCAGGATATAATTTATGGAAAAATAATTTTCTTCGCAAGCTACCTGTGCCGATTGTATGTAAACTATCATGATTTTGATTTGTCACAAGCACATCATGATAATTTGCACGTTTCAGCACTGCACCGATTTCCAAACCGTCCGCAAGTTTCACCGGCAAATCTTTCGCACTATGAACAGCAATATCAATTTGATTCTGCAATAATGCCCTTTCTATTTCAGAAACAAAAACTCCCGTGTGATTCTGGCTGATTTCAGCTAAAGACTGATGTTGAATTCTATCTCCTCTTGTCGAAATGCAGATGATTTCTGTTTCAGCACCTGTTTTCTGTAAAGCTGTTTGGACAAGTGCCGCCTGTGCAAGTGCCAGCTGACTCGCTCTCGTTCCGATTCTGATTTTCATGGGCTTGTGCAATCCTTTCCAGTAGATCATAGATTTCGATATCATTGGGAATGATATCATCTATCAGACAAAAGTCAAGAATCGCTTCGGCGGCTTCTTTTCTTTGTGATTCTGTGCAGAATTTATCCCGAATCACAGGCCGGAAGCGTTTCAGAATATCAGCAGTCTGTAAATAAGACTCTGTGATTTCATTTTCTATCATCATTCTGAGAAATTTTGCGAAAACCGGACTTGTTCCACCTGTCGAGATGCCAATCGTAATATCATTTTCATGTATCAGTGCAGGAAAGAGAAAACCGCAGTTCGCTTTATCATCTACAGCATTGATGAAAATATGCTGTTCTGTACAGAGTTCATAAATTCTGTGATTGAGTGCGCTATCATTAGTTGCGGCAATTGCCATGAATGCGCCTTGCAAATCTTCTTTCTGAAACTCACGTTCCCAGAAAGTCAGCGGCAGTGCTTTCAGTTCCGGACAGATTTCAGGTGCGATGATGATAATATTCGCACCAAATGAGAGAAGTTTTTCAGCTTTCCGGAGTGCAACTGTCCCTCCTCCTGCCAGAATACAGCGTTTTCCAGCAATATCAATAAAAAATGGAAAATAGCTCATATATCAGATATCGCCCGCCTTTTTGAAAATATCTAGAACAGCAGAAAACTGTTCTGCATTCAATCCTGATTTCAGCTGATACAGCATTGCATCTGGTTTCTGCTGCAATGCATTCCGGACTGCTCCGGCATAAGGTAAAAATTCATGAAATAGCAAATCTTTCATCAAAATATCCATTTCCTGCTCTATCATTTCTTTTGCCTCTTCAGCACTGCTGATTTTTAAAAGATTATGTGCTTCAGCAAGTTTTTCAAAGTAATCAATTCCGATGTACTGTATACCGGGTATTTGCGCAATACGGCTATCAATATCTGGCGGAACGGCTAAATCAATAAATAATTTCGGCTTTCTAATTGATAAATTCTGTAAATCATGAAATGTAATTGTATAATGTGGGCTTGTGGTTGCGCTGATGATACAATCTGCATAAGCCATCATCTGATAGCGTTCTGCATAATCAATCATATTGATTTTATCAGACAAGATTTGAAAGTCTGCGCTGTGCCGTCTTCGGGTTGCCGTGACGGAAATATTTTTATGTGATAATAAATTTTTCAGTGTAACAATACCGATTTTTCCGGTTGCACCAATCATCAGTACATGAACGGATTTTCCCAGTTTGGCCGCTTCATTTGCGGCAAGCGTGGCAGTAGAAACAGATGATTTTGAAAGAGCCGTTTCTGTCTTGATTTTTTTGGCACAGGCAATGGCTGCCTGAAATATTCTATGCAGTTCATAGCCAACTGTTTGACAGGCACATGCATTCTGATAAGCCTGTTTTGTCTGTCCCAAAATTTCATCTTCACCAATGACCATGGAATGCATACCACTTGCTACACGAAATAAATGACATATCGCATTTTTTCCCTGATAGCTCCGGACATACGGAAGCAGTTGACTTTCAGGAATATTACTTTGTTCCGCAAGTACTGAGAGAATCAATTCAGAATCACCGGAAAAATAAACTTCCGTCCGGTTGCAAGTGCATAAAATTACACATTGGCTGACAGTGCCATCCGAGCAGAATCGTTTCAGCATTTTTTGCTGTACAGATGCAGAGAAAGCTAATTTTTCACGGATATGAATATCTGCCGTCCGGTAACTGATGCTGATGCAGTGCATACTGCTGCCTTCTTTCTTTAGATTTCATATTAATTTACTATGTATTATTATACATCAGCATCAGGATTTTGTCAAGCAGTGTGCCTTAAAAACCAGCTTATAGATAAAATCTAATATTTATTATCAAAAAACGGTATATCTAAAATTTTTTGAAATATCGTTGACATTTAAAAAAAACAGGTGTATAATAAAACAGCATGAAACATGAATGAGGTGAGATCATGAAAACAGAAAAAATAAAAACAGATGTCCTGATTATTGGCGGTGGAACAGCAGGATGCTATGCGGCTCTTACATTGGCAGAACAAACAGAAGAAATTCATGTTTTAATCTGTGAAAAAGCCAATATCAAGCGCAGTGGCTGCTTGGCGGCTGGTGTTAATGCACTCAATGCCTATATTACAAAGAGTCATGTGCCGCAGGATTATGCTGATTATGCCCTGAAAGATGCAGATGGCATTGCAAGAGAAGATTTGCTTGTTACCATGTCGGAACGATTGAATGCTGTCACGGCAAAACTTGAAAATTTAGGTTTTGTCATCCTGAAAGATGAAAATGGAAACTATGTTTCCAGAGGTTGGCGCAATCTCAAAATCAATGGTGAAAACATTAAGCCCATTTTGGCGGATGCTGTCAGCGCACTCTCGAATACTACTATCTTGAACCGAGTTAATATTATTGATTTTGCTGTGCAAGATAATCATATTATCGGTGCTTATGGAATCGGCATTGAAAATGATACATTCTATGTGATAGAAGCCAATGCCGTTATCATTGCAACGGGTGGCGCAGCTGGATCGTATAAGCCTAATAATCCTGGATTTTCAAGACACAAAATGTGGTATCCGCCGTTCAATACCGGTGCAGGCTATGCCATGGGCATCCGAGCAGGAGCAGAAATGACGACTTTTGAAATGCGTTTTATTGCACTTCGCTGTAAAGATACCATTTCACCAACCGGAACACTGGCGCAGGGAGTTGGTGCGAAACAAATTAACTCTTTTGGGGAAGTATATGAACAAAAATATGGACTGACGACTTCCGAACGTGTTTATGGTACAGTCAATGAAAATCTGGAGGGCAGAGGGCCTTGTTATCTTCGCACAGAAGGCATCACGCCTGAACAAGATGAATCTTTAAAAAAAGCTTACCTCAATATGTCACCTTCTCAAACACTCAAATGGCTGGAAAGCGGGAAAAATCCTTCTGAACAGAATGTTGAGATCGAAGGCACAGAGCCGTATATTATCGGCGGTCATACTGCAAGTGGCTATTGGATAGATACTCATCGGGCAACAACCATTCAGGGACTATTTGCGGCTGGAGATGTTGCCGGGGGATGCCCTCAGAAATATGTAACTGGTGCATTGGCAGAAGGAGAAATTGCTGCTGAATCTGCCGGAAAATTCATACAGAATCATGCATCAGAACCGATCCCGACAGAGGAAATTGCATCCCATCAGAAAGAAGTATTAAAATTTCTGACACAGAAAGCAGGTCAGTTCACCACAGAACAGCTTGAAGAAGCTATGCAAACCATTATGGACAGCTATGCCGGGGGCATCAAAACCAATTATCGCTTTAATTCCAAACAGCTTGCCATTGCAGATGCTAAAATTCAGCAGTTGATGCAACTCTCTGATACACTTCATGCAGACGATTTTCAAGAACTGATGTACATTTATGAACTCAGGGAACGCCTGACCGTCTGCCGGAGCGTGATTGCACATCTGAATGCCCGGCATGAAACAAGATGGCACAGTTTCGCTGAAAATCTGGATTATCCTGAAAAAGATGATATCAACTGGAAAAAATATGTCAATTCCAGACTTGAAAACGGAGAAATTAAAATCATCCTCAGGGATGTTATATATGGGGGTGCGCCTTATGAGCATCACAATTGATAAAAATAAATGCATTGGCTGTGGAAAATGCCATGAAGTGTGTCCGGGAACATTGATTAAATTCGACAGTGATAAAAAAGCATTTATCAAATATCCAAAAGACTGCTGGGGCTGTACATCCTGCATTAAAGAATGTCCTGTTTATGCGATCCGCTTTTATCTAGGTGCAGATATCGGCGGCATGGGCAGTTTTTTACATACGGAAAAAAAAGGCGATATTCTCCGCTGGATCATTGAAAAACCAGACGGAAGCATTTCTGAAATCCGTATCAATACAAAAGAATCCAATCAATATTAAATTTACAGGGGGTTATGCTGATGAGTCAAATATCACATCTGGATGAACTGGAAGCAGAAGCAATTTATATTATTCGTGAAGTAGCCGCAGAATGTGAAAAGCCTGTTATACTGTATTCTATTGGAAAAGACAGCTCCGTGATGCTGCATCTTGCTATGAAAGCGTTTTATCCGGAAAAGCCACCGTTCCCATTTTTGCATATTGATACAGGCTGGAAATTCAGGGAAATGATTCAGTTCCGTGACGAAACGGCTGAAAGACTTGGCATTCAAATGCTTAGTTATACCAATCCGGAAGGCTTGGAAAAAAATATCAATCCTTTTGATCATGGTTCAGCTTATACAGATATTATGAAAACCCAGGCTTTGAAACAAGCTCTTACAAAATATGGTTTTACTGCTGCATTCGGCGGCGGCAGACGTGATGAAGAAAAATCACGTGCCAAAGAGCGTATTTTCTCTTTCCGGAATGCTGCCCAGGCATGGGATCCAAAAAATCAGCGTCCCGAAATGTGGAAATTATATAATACAAAAATCCATAAAGGTGAAAGCATTCGTGTCTTTCCTATCTCCAATTGGACAGAAAAAGATATCTGGCAATATATCCAGCGTGAACAGATCCCGATCGTGCCGCTGTATTTTGCGGCAGAACGTCCGGTTGTAGAGCGTGATGGTAATCTGATTATGGTGGATGATGACAGGTTTCCCCTTCATGATGGAGAAAAACCACAGATAAAATCCGTCCGATTTCGAACACTAGGCTGCTATCCCTTGACAGGTGGAATTGAGTCAACTGCAAATACACTGGATGAAATTATCACCGAAACACTTAGTTCTGTAGAATCAGAGCGCACTTCCAGAGTCATCGACAATGAAGCAGCCGGAAGTATGGAAAGACGCAAGAGAGAGGGGTATTTCTGATGAAAGGATTATTAAAATTTATTACATGTGGCAGTGTGGATGATGGAAAATCTACACTAATCGGACATATTCTCTATGATGCAAAGCTGATTTATGCCGATCAGGAAAAAGCTCTCGAACTTGACAGCAAAGTTGGTAGCCGAAGCGGACAGATTGATTATTCCCTTCTGCTGGATGGTCTCATGGCAGAACGGGAACAGGGTATCACAATTGATGTTGCTTATCGCTATTTTACAACAGATGCCAGGAGCTTTATTGTAGCAGATACCCCCGGACATGAAGAATATACCCGGAATATGGCAGTTGGTGCTTCTTTTGCGGAACTTGCAGTGATTCTAATAGATGCTTCACAAGGTGTACTTGTCCAAACACGCCGTCATGCAAGAATCTGCAAACTGATGGGAATCCGGTATTTTGTGTTCGCTGTCAATAAAATGGATTTGGTCAATTACAGTGAATCCAGATTCCAGGAAATTGTACAGGAAATTACTACACTCAAAGAAGAATTGCATCTGAAACATATCCGGATAATTCCGGTCTCTGCCACTGAGGGAGACAATGTCACCATCAAATCTAAAAAAATGCCTTGGTATGACGGTACTACCTTGCTGGAATATCTGGAAAGTGTTGATATTTCTGCTGGGAATGAAGAACAGGGTTTCTATCTTCCTGTGCAGAGGGTCTGCCGTCCTGACCATACATTCAGAGGATTTCAAGGACAGATTGAAGCTGGAAATATTTTTGTTGGAGACGAAATTATAGCACTTCCCAGCCATGAAAAAGCACATATCAAAAGCATTCTGATTGGCGATAAAACAGCACAGACTGCCCACACGGGACAGCCTGTCACACTCTCTCTTGATAAAGAAGTTGATGTTTCCAGAGGATGCATCCTGACAAAAGATAATAAATTCGCAGCATATCAGAAACTGACAGTTTCTTTGTTGTGGATGGATGACGAACCATTGCAGATTGGAAAAGATTATCTTGTAAAAATCGGCACAAAGACAATTTCCGGCATTTTGTCAGATCTTTCTTATCAGATTGATATCAATACTGGTGCGCATCAGCCTTCAGATACACTCGAAAAAAATGGAATTGCTGTTTGTGAACTCCTTCTTGCAGAGGCTGTTCCAGCAGATAAATTTTCTCTGCATAAAACACTTGGCGAACTGATTCTGATTGACAGAGTCACAAATATGACTTCTGCCTGTGGCGTTGTGGAGGAACTGAGCGGAAAAGAGGAAAAATATGCAAAGGCATCTTTCCAATATAATGGTCTGACTGCAAGAGGTGACTTGTTTGAGGAATTTTATTATGATGTCAACAGTCTGAATGTATTGAAATATCAGCCTGTCAGAGATACTTATACTGTCGGCGATAGAATTCCTATTTCCGGCGGAAGCTATCAGTATCCGGAAGATTTTGATATTCTCATTCTTCGTGACAATATTGCTGTCAGTGTGCGCAGCGGCATCATTCAGGATATCATTTCTCTGGAAGATTATCATTATCAGGATGTTCCTGTCGTCAATGGCAGAGGCTTTGCGATCCTGGTACATTCAGAAAAAGAATTCAAAACATTTCTGTCAGAATATGCACAATCAAAAGAAGCCAGTTCTGCATTTTTTGCAAAGTGGTTTCAGTTTAATACTTATCGAAAGGTCATATTCTGATATTTAAGATTGAAAAAAACAATCCGTTTAATGAAAGAAGCCGCCTTAAAAGGAGCAAATTTGATATGCTTTCCTGAAATACAGCTTACACCATTTTTTCCGCAATATGAAAAAAAAGATGTGTCTGCTTATATCATGAATGAAAATTCCCGATATGTCAGGACAATTTGCAAAGTATGCAGGGAAGAGGGGATTTTTGCAGCACCTAATTTTTATATGGAGAAAAACGGTAAAAATTATGACATGAGTCTGCTGATTGATGACAGTGGTCTGGTGATTGGAAAACAAAAAATGGTTCATATAGCACAATGCAAGCATTTTTATGAACAGGATTATTATACTCCGTCTGAAGAGGGATTTCAGGTGTTTCAGACTAAATTCGGAAAAATTGGAATTGTTGTCTGTTTTGACAGGCACTATCCTGAAAGCATTAGAACAGAAGCATTGCGTGGTGCAGAACTGATTATCATACCAACTGCAAATACATCTGCTGAACCCTCTGAGCTGTTTCAATGGGAAGTAAAAATACAGGCATTTCAGAACAGTGTAAATATTGCCATGTGCAATCGTGTTGGTACAGAAGAAAATATGATTTTTTCGGGAGAATCTATTGTATGCGACTATAACGGAGAAACACTGGCTGCTGCAAAGGATACCGAAGAGCTTTTAATCGCACAGATAAGCCTTCCGGAAGCTGCCGAAACCAGACTGCAAAAATCATATACACTGCTTAGAAAAACAGCTTTTTATGAATAAATTCTGATTTATTATAACATGAGTCCGATGGAAAAAATCAGTCAACAAGGTATAAAATTCCTTTTGGCATATCAGAGACAGGACAAATGGAAGGCTTTTTAGGCAAAGTAGATTTCTGATGAACTGGAGGCATATTTTCATGAGAATCCTCTTTCCAGTTCTTCTGAAGCAGTCAGAATCATCAGAGAACAATTCCATGTCAATATCATGGCAACGCTAGTGAAATACTGGCTGAAAGTAAAGGCTATTCATAAAAAAAGTTAAGAAGCATTCTGGCAAAAGCAAATCTGAAAACACAATTATATTTTCTGAACAACATTCTCCTGCCGCAAAGAAAGAAAATGTGTGCTTTCTACCTATGGGAGAAGACGTGTCAATCTTCTTGGATTTCTCAATCTGGTTACTTATGAAACTGAAAGCGTTATGAATGATTCCTATCTAAATTCTGACAGTGTATGTGAAAGATTAGAAAAATTAAGAAAGAAATATCTGGATGAATTTATTTATGTTATTTTAGATAATGTTGCCTATCAAAGATGCAAAAAAGTGAAAAGAAAAGCAGAAGAATTAAACATCAATCTTGTCTTTTTACCACCGTCTGTATATGAAAATTTAACAGAAGAAACTATTGCAGTTCTTAAAAAGAAAGTATTAAGTCATAAATTTTTTGTTCGATTTAAAAGTATTTTACCATGGTGAAATCAGTCCGTCAGAACAAAAAGCTGAACCTGCTGACCGTGACGCAGGAGCAGATTGAAATTTATCACAGGCTCAGCGATATGCAAGGCGAGAATGCTTTAAGAACGGAGCTGTGCTGATGGGAATTCTCATCAAATGAGAATAAAGCTGATGCGGGAATTATCCTGCATCGGCTTTTCTGTGTCATATTTTAGCCAATCGGTAATATGGAAGAAATATTTTCTTTCTTCTGCAATAAATAAAAAGATGCGTATTTTGTACGTTCAGCCTGTTTCTGCATTAATTTCTGATGTAAAATTTCCTGATGTGTCAGTACAAACATTTGGTGTATGGATTGATTCTGATGGCATAAATCAGCCATTTCCAGAATCATTTCTGTGGCAGCAGAAACAGTTCTGCTGTCGAGTCCGCTGACGGGGTCATCCAGTACGATGATTTTATCTGAATTTTGATCAGGATTTTCCTCACATACCAGTTGACAGAAATAGATAAAAGCAAGAAATTTCTGCTCTCCTTCGCTGAGGTTTTCGGCAATATCTCCATTGGAACGGATAATCTGACAGCAGTTTCGATTCTGTGGATGTTTCCGGATATGAAAACCTTGAAAACCTGTGCGGTTCAGAAGCTGATTCATTTTGTCTATCATGGGATCTGTATCCGTCATCTGATGATTCAACACAGAAATCTGCACAGATAAGCCTTTTATTTGTCTCTGATAGTCTGCTAACTGTGCTTGCAGAAACTGCATTTCCTGACAAAGATGGTCAGTTTGATTATAATAAGCATTGACATCCTGTCGTAACAAAAAAGCAATATGATTCCAGATAATTTCATGACATTCCTTTTGTTTCTGGCTCTGCTGTGATGCAATTTGATTATTCAGATAAATCGCCTGATTGATGCTATGAATTTCCTGATTGATTTCTTTCATAACAGACTGTACAGATTCCAGTTCAACCGGAACAGAAGGATTTTCTATTTTATTTTGAATGATTTGCAGATTTTGCTTGATTTGCTGTTTCAGTAAATTCATCCGGTTCAGATAGATTTTATTATTGGCCTTTGGAAAGTGTTCTTTGAGATTTTCCTGCAAAGGAATATATAACTGATTTGCTTCCTGACGATAAATTTCATATATTTTCTTTAATTTCTGAATTTTCTGCTGATACTGTTCATCAAAACAGGCAGTAAGCTGAGATGCAAAATCATCCGGAAGTTTCTGCTGACAGTATGGGCAAACCTCTCCTGCTGATGCTGAAAATTTTTCATGTCCGTGCTGTACCCAGTCAACCGCCTGAATCGCTTTCATAAACTGCGAAAATGTACTGTCTGAACTGCTGACAATGGATTCAGATAAAAGCTCCAGACCCGGAATTTTTTCAAACACAGATATATCCGGAATATCCTGATAGAAACGATAACACTGTGCTGATTCATCAAAAGCAGCCTGATAAAATTCAAAGAAATCATTGAGATTACAGGATTTGCCTGTGCCATATTTCAGGAGCATATCTGAAAACTTGATTTTTGTCTTTGTACCTCTTTGTGTTTTATCGAACTTTTTCCGGATATCTTTTGTTTTTGACCAGCATGTTTCCTGAAAATCGTGAAATAACGATTCCTGTTTTTGATGGACAGTTTCCAACTTTGAAATGGTTTCGGAGAGTGCGGATTCTGTTCTTACTTTCTGAAATTCCAGATTTTGTATTTTCTTTTGTAATTCTGTATTCTGCTGACTGACCGTAAAAATTCCGGGCAGATTTGCATACTGCTGAATATTCTGCTGTACAAACTCCTGACTATATACAAGGATTTCATAATCAGCAGCAGATTTTCCGGCTCTGAATTTTAGATTTTCAGCATGTTTTATGACATCTGCAATGGTTGATTTTCCCGTTCCGTTATCTCCATAGATGAAATTTAAGCGTGTCGGAATAAATTTTTCCTGATGGAATACCGCAACATTCAGCAAAATTTCTGTTATTTCTGATAGTTCTTTCATGATAGCCTCCTGAAACATAAATTCGGCAGAAGAACAGCAGATTCTTCTGTATCTTCTTTTCCATGCGGCGATAAAGTATACTTCTGCATGGAACGGCTGATAGC
The DNA here is from genome assembly GCA_002449585.1 of Ruminococcus sp. UBA7013. Classification (GTDB taxonomy): domain Bacteria; phylum Bacillota; class Clostridia; order Oscillospirales; family Ruminococcaceae; genus UBA3855. The sequence goes on along the minus strand of DJXD01000072.1, from coordinate 3,839 downwards.
CCTGTCTTATGATATTCTGTATTTTTTCCTGAAACTGACTGGAAAATTGCAACAGGGGTATAAACCAATGCTGTAGTGTATCATCGTAAAGTATGAATAATTTATCTTCAAATTCAATATAATAACTGCAATTTTCACATTGGTTCATAATTAATCACCTCATCAACAACAGAAGAGATATAATCGGGAAGCGGTTCGCCTAATTCCGTTGGCATTGTCAGGCTTAAAATGCTTCCCACAATAAACACATCTCAGATTTTGATAGCTTGCTTTCATGTTTTTTCACTCCTTTCTGGTATGGAAAACCGCCCAGCAGAGGGCGGTATTATTCTTTTTTTAATTTATGGGCATCTCTAAAAACCTATCTTTTTATAGAATTTATAGTCGAAAAAGCCCGAAAATACGTTGCCAAATTTACAAAATTTAGGGTTTTTAGAAGTCCCCTTATACTGTTCTGGAATTTCAATTTTTTTCATAATACTAAAATATTTGCTAAATTCTTTGAAAGTTCCATATCTAATTTTCCTTTGTTTCTTTGTTAATGACTCGTGCAATATCAATAGGGTCTCCGTTTTTAGTTACAGTAGCAATAATAAAACTATCTCCAATATCAGTAATGCTGAATACAAAAGGTGTATCTGTTCCATCAGTAATTAATTTACAAGCTTCTGTTATGCTAATCATATTAAAGTGCCTCCTGCTTCTACACGCTCTTGAACCAAATCAGTAAATTGCTTGTCATCAATTCTTAGCATTCTAACCTTAGTTTCACCTTTCATCAAACGGTGTGTAATATTTTTTAATCAAGAATTGGTGAACCAATATGCTCTTCTAAGGGCTCTAGCTCCCATCCATTCGCCTTGCATTTTTTCTCCCATTTTTCATAAATCTCAAGCATTCCATCAATTGCTTCATCTTTCCATCCTAATTTTTTCATTTCTTGCCTAAACTCTTCTTTTGTCATTGCTATCATCCCCCTCTGGTATCATAATTTCATAAGCTTTTCGGTTCATAATGCATTTCTTTCTTCTGGACGAGATTTTTTTGATATAGAAAAATTGTCTAATAGTCAGGTGATTTCATCATCTAATGAAATTCCATGCTCAGTTAAAAATTTTTTAGCATAAGTAGCTATCATTCTGTTGGGATCTGCATCAGGATAGTCAAAGTAGTGAAAAGCAGGATGATCTAATTCATATGGTTCATACTCCAATAAGATAGATTTATAAAATGCAATCTGCTCATCAGATATGGGAAATTTTGATGTATCTAATATCATATTTACTCAATCCTTTTTCTGCTATTCAGGCGGACAACACATTTCTAACATTTCGCCATAGCCTAATTGTGCAAATTCGTCACATTCTTCCTTTGATAATGTTCTAAGATGTGCTATCAATTCCCTACGAAGTTGCAAAAATTCTTTATCCGTAGTATGCTCATCTGTGCAAAGAATTCTTTTGATGAATTCTCTTGTTTTTAAATTTTTAACAGGAGGTTCAATAGGTACTCCGTCTCTTTTATGCACTAGTTGCCTAAAAATTTCCTTTCTTTCCCCTAAAGTAAATTTTTTCCGGTCATCTTCTGACAGTGTTTCAAGGTAACAATCAAGTCTTTTTTCAAAAATTCGCCACTGTTCAGCGGTAAAATAGTTAGATTTTTCCAATATAGAAAGAAACTCCTTTACTTTTTCATTCAAAATCCGAACAAATATACCCATGCTAAGAAAATTCCTGATAGATGCTTTACAGGTGCGTGGTTTTTGCATCACTATAAGCTTCTTATTTTCACTTCTGTGCCGCTAACTGCTGATAACACATTGTTATCCGCTTAGTTTTCACATGATAATGAGTATATTATAACACATTTATCTACTTTTGTCAATATTTTTATAACTTTTTCTGAATGCAGTGTTGTACAGTGCACCCTATATTAGCAATGATTTTTCATGCGTAGGTATAGATAAACCCTGCATTGGGCAAACTCAAAAATATTACACAAGCTGAAATGTCACTGCAATATTCTCAATTACTGATTAAAAAATAATCGCCTTGCTGAATATAACAGCAGGGCGATTTCATGTTAATTGCTATATGCTTTCTCATGAGTAAAACCAACTATTATGCCGCAACCTGTACAGCGTTATTTTTAATGTTCTCTATTGTCTGTAAAAGGGCTGTTCTAGTTTTGGCATCAAACATTTTGGTGAAATTATAAGGCTTATCAAATGGCGGATTCATCAGGATTTTAATATCTTCAATATAGCCATTTTTCTCGATATGTGTGATAATTTTCAGGATAAATTCTATTTGTTGCTGATTCAGGGAGCTGTCATTGATAAACTTTGAAAATGCAGACATTGCACTATCATGATCGAGCTTTGTGATTTTACGGATGAGCAGCCCAAAAGGCGTATCACCATATTCACGCTGATAATCATCACTGTTTCCAAGTTCATGCGTAAAGATTCTTTCCAATTCAGTATAATCGTCTTTTGATAAGGGCAAATTATGATTCAGCTTGTAAATTACTTCATCATTTTTGTGTTCTTCTACATAACGATTTACTTTTTTGCGGTAATCCTCAAAATCATAGGCGATTTCAAGAGCATTCCCTTCCTGCTGTTTTGTTACAGGGTCATTCAGTTTGGTGAATATCGTGGGTCTGTCAATGCCATCAACCAGAAACTGCATCAAATCCCGAAGTTCCTGCCGAACATACTCCAGATTCAAAATATTAATATTTTCCCAAAAATCATTATTTTGAATATCCTTGATGAGCGTGATTTTCTGCTGTACTTGGGGAATTGTTGCCTTTTGTTGAAGCAATTCAGCCGTTTTGATGAGCTGTTTTTTCAGATAGTTCATTGTCGGGAGCTGTTCCATATTGGCAATCATCAGCCCATACATGAAATTATCGAAACGTTTTGCATATTCATCTGTATCATTGATTGTAATCAGCGGAGCAATGTATTCTTTCAATTCATACTTGTCCATTTCCGACAATGTATTGAAACTGTCATCCTTCCTGAATTTTTCAACATATTCTTTTTTCAGCCGTACAGATACTAGATCATAAGACAAGTCACAAACTCCCTGATAACAGATTTTTACCAGCTCAGAACGGAAAGCCTGATACTCTTCACTGTTGAAAGCACTTTCCTGTAATCCATGTATCAGCCGTATCTGTTTACAATAGATATTTTCAGTCAAAGACTTTGTCCCCTGCGTTTCATAGCCGTTTTGATGTTCTCTGAAATATTCAAAATTACCGCAGTAGTCAAATATCAGAAAACGACATTTTCCATCATATTCGCCGTCAATGCCATCCATACAGGTGAGATCTTTGCAAAGCCGTGTACCTCTGCCAATCATCTGCCAAAATTTCGTTTTTGAGCGTACTTTCTTGAAAAATACTAGATTTACACATTCAGGCACATCAATCCCCGTGTCCATCATATCCACAGAAACGGCGATAATCGGCATTTTATCAGGTATCTTAAAATCATCTATCGTTGTCTGTGCATAGCTGTCAGTGCAAAGTACCTTTTCAATAAAACGGCCATTTCCAATATTCGGATAAAGAGCATTGAATCGCTCAATAATATATTCTGCATGTTTTGCACTTTGAGCGAAAATAATCGTCTTTCCGAGCCTGTCACCACCCTTTACTTTAATACCTCGCTCCATTACATCCTGCAAAACCATATCAACCGTTGTTTCATTAAATATGAATTTATTTAATTTTTCAGAAGGAATAAAATCAGGAATATGGCCATCTTCTGCAAAAGCAAAATCTTCTTCATATCGGCGTTTATCTTCTTCTGAAAGTTCATCATA
>DJXD01000032.1 GCA_002449585.1 Ruminococcus sp. UBA7013 | reverse complement strand
TTTTGTTAGTTATCCTGACTACTTTTTTTCAGAAAGTCTAACTGACACTAAAAATTTTACGTGCTGAATGATTGGTCAGCACAACCCCATATTTTTACTATTGTCAAGATACAATGTTAGTATACCATATTTTTCAGAAAAATTTTCAGTTCTTGATTTTATTATATATCATACAAAAATTTTTGTCAAGTGCCCCCCATTTTTGTATATATGCACAAAAGCAAGAGCTCTGATCTGGTAATCCTGACGAATTATCTTCCCCGGCGGTATTCTGTGGGGGTCATATGATATTGTTTTCGAAAAGCACGCATGAAATGCGAATAATCATATCCACATTTCCGGGCGATTTCCTGCAAAGTATCTGTTGTATGAAGCAACAGAAATTTTGCATGTTCCAGCTTGCTCTGCCGGATGTCATGGGCACAGCTCACGCCAAAGGCATTAAGATAAATTCTATGAAAATAGGAATTGCTTAGATTTAATTTCTGACTGCATATCAGTGTTGACCAGTTCTCTTCCGGATTCTGATAGATTTCATGCCGCAGATGACAAAGATCTATATAATGAATCTGCTCTGAATAAGAAGGCTTGCTTGATTTTGCTTCTGATACCAGCACAGAGGCCGCATTAATAACATTTTCTTCTGATAGAAACTGTATTTTTTGATCCTCCATGATCGCATAGCGCAAAGATAAAATCACCTGTTCATGCTGACGCTGATAATCTTCAAATTTATCTTTAATATTCTGGATCAGTAAATGATGATAATGTGAATTCATTGGCTCACTTCCCATGATCAGAAAATCACTTTCTCCGGCACGGAAACATTTTTCACCATGACTGCATTCATTTTGGATCAGCTCGGCAAAAGAAACAAGTAATTTATCTTTGAATACTGCTCCCCCCATTTCAGCCAGCCGATACAACCCATGAATGGTAATTGCTGCCCAGAAACAGGATTCTTTCCGAAGTATTGTATTAGAACGATATTCATCCCAGATGTGCGGTAATCTTGTTAGATTATACAGGCCTGTCAGCGTATCTCGTACCTGTGAAAGATAATCATGATAGGCCAGACTTTGAAGCACATTCCTGACACGGAGCACTTCCAGACCATTGCTGACATCACGGCAAAATTTCAGATAATGCATATTAATTCCATCTGGAATGCCATCAAGCTGTAACAGAGAATAGCCAAAACATCTGTTTTGAAAATGCATTGCTGTGAAAAAAATAACATTTGGAGTATCCAAAAGCTGATATTCCGGAGGGATCATTTCAGATGATGGAAATAATGTATAGCTTCCGTTCTGATGCATTTGCATGATTTTATCTGAATAACCATTTGTACGGAAAGCATGACTGCTGCACCAATCCTCACATAGACACAGGCAATAATGCTCCTGCATATAATAGCTTGTATCCATGAAAAGATATAGAAATTGACTGATCGTCATCATGAATTGCTCCAGACTGGTGCAGGAAAATAAGGCAGATGAAAAACGGCTGTCCAGATAATTGGCTTCTAATTTAGAATAATCAAAAGGGATTTTATAAGGATGGCTTTTATTTCGGCAACCACAGCTTTCACGGCACAACAGCATACCGGGTTCTTTTCTGGTGCTGATGATCATTTTCCCTGTCATGAGGGCATACAGCTGACATAATGCATCCCTGCCCAGCTGTTTCCAAGAGGTACTATATGTTGTAACAGCAGGGGAATGTAGCTGTGATTCTAATGATCCATCGTAACCAGTTACAAAAATATCTTCAGGAACAGAAATATGATTTTTTTTCAGGGCATCACAAAGCGCAACTGCCATGCTATCATTGGCGCATACTACGGCATCCGGAAGAGGGCGAGAGCCTTCTGCAAATTCCTGTGCCAGATTCTGGGCTGATATTATATAAAAATCACCATAAACTACATTCTGTGATTCCTGATAAGGAATATGTGCCTCTTCCAGTGCATCTCGAAAACCGGCAAGACGTTCTCTGGCGACGGGATTCAATGCCGAGCCTGTCAGGCATAACAGCTTTCTGCATTGATGTACTCTAATCAGATGTCTTGTAATTTCTCGCATTTCTCCTCTGTCATGATACCATACAGGAACAAAACATTTCTGCTCTAATCCGATTCTGACCACAGGTTTTGGACAATTTTCCTGTAAAAATCTTTCAATATCATTCTGATAATCTGGCGAAGAAAATGAATAAGGTACATAAATCACGCCATCCAGCATAGGAAACTGGATCAAGCGGAATAAATTTTTCTGTCCTTCTGCCGTCATGGGGTGATTATATTCTTCTGTGACGGTAAAAACACAAGCGCTGATGTTTCTGGAAAAAGCTTCTTCCAGAATCCCGGAGAGCTGCTGCCGATTGATGGTTTTATAAATTTTCCCCATGATAATGCCAATACGCATAGACCGCCTCACTTTCTGAATTAACTGCTTTTTTCTATCTTCCGTCCGGCCAGATCATCAAGACTGATATTGAAAAGATCTGCGATATTGACAAGTACATCAACAGGCATTGCATGAACACCTCGTTCATAATTAGCATAAGTGCGGCGGCTGATGCCGAGCATCTGTGCCATTTGTTCCTGTGTGATGTGTTCATCTCTGCGAAGTTTCCGGATATGCAGATAAAGCGTATTTCTAATATTCTGATATTCTTTCATAATGGCATTTTCCTTTCTGATTTAAAAAAAGCAAGTGCTTCTATTAATAAGACAGTTTAAACCAGAAAAAATTGACAGCTTTTTTAAAATTGTTATTATTTTCGTAGACATGCACAAAGATAAGGCTGTTATTTTAGCATAATTCACGAAAGTTTTCCATTATGAACGGATTTATTATAGCATGTTTTTCTGTTTCTGTCAAGCTGTAAAAATTTTAAAAATTTTTTAAAAAAACACTTGACAAATGATCAAGTTTGTGCTATAATAATACTTGTTGAGCGGAAAGCTCAAGAATAGATCTGAAATGTGCCTGTAGCTCAGCTGGATAGAGTGACTGGCTACGAACCAGTAGGTCGGGGGTTCGAGTCCCTCCAGGCACGCTGAAAAGACCGGTTTCACCGGTCTTTTTTGTTATTCTAAAAAAGGGGATGAGGAAATGCCAGAAACTAGAGTTGCTATTATTGGCATTATTGTGACAAATCCGGAGCAGGTCGGCTCACTTAACAGTATCCTACATGAATATGGAGAGTATATTATTGGAAGAATGGGGATTCCTTATCGACAGAAAAAAATACATATTATCAGTGTAGCAATTGATGCCCCTCAAAATGTGATCAATGCGCTTTCCGGAAAAATCGGCAGATTGAAAGGGGTTTCTGCAAAAACAGCTTATTCTGATGTTATTACTAAACCTGAAACTTGATTTTTTCCGCCTGAAAAGGCGGAATTTTTTATTCTGTATGATTCATAGAAATTTCATAAAAAATTCATAAAATATCTGTAATTATGCTATGGCGTTCTTTGTTATATATAACAGAGAGGGGATGCATATGCAGGATAAAACAATCTGGCCGCTGGTGGTGATACTGGTCTTGATTCTTCTGAATCTGATACTTGTGGGCTGGCTTCTGATGCGGCCTGTCCCAAAAACAGAAAAGCCAGATCATTCCCATACCATTCAGCAATTATATGAAATTACAGATGGATTAGGAAACATGGAATCTGTCATGGAAGTGCTGACACTGCACGGCAGTATCCAGTATTTTGCAGATGAAAATAACTGGCTTTATTTTGAACAGATGGCCGGCGGTTTCCGGATGATGCTGGGCAAGGATACCGATGCAATTCATTATCAGGAACAGGAACGGAATGGCATCCGGTACAGCTGTATTGAAGAAGCACTTGGCTCAGAAGTTGCCTGGGAAGCAGAAAACGGCTATATGTTTTATTTATATTCTTCACTGGATATGGAAAGCCTGCTGTATATTGCACAGCATCTGGAACAACGGCCGGAAAGTGAGGAAAAAACATGAAGCAGCTGCTTCATCAGCTTTATGAATTATATGCTCAGGCAATGTATACTGCCGCATATCAGATATTACATGAAAGCTATGCCGCCGAGGATGCTGTGCATAATGCATTTTTAAAAATTTCTGCTCATCCGGAAAATATTGGCATGCCAGAAGAAAAACGGACAAGAAATTATGTTCTGATTATTGCCCGGAATGAAGCCATCCGGATTTATCACCAAAATCAAAAAATGATACCAGCAGAAGAATTTGACGAAACTATCCCCGATCTCCAAGACATAGAACTTGAAACAGAATCCAAAGAGACAAAATATAAAATTTATAAGCTGATCTGTTCACTTGATCCCATATACAGAGATATCCTGCTTCTGAAATTTTATTATGACATGGAAGACAGCGAAATAGCAGAAACGCTCAGCATCACACTGGCAAATGCCCGTGTTCGCCTGCATCGTGCAAGAAACAGATTAAAGCGCAGAATCCGGGAGGTGTATCACCATGAATGAGAAAGAGTTCGATCGGCTGATTTCTGAAAGCCTGAAAGAACAGGAAAATATCTTTCCGGAGATCCCGGAAGAACCTGAACAAAGACATGTTTTTTCAGAACAGTTTGTATCCCGTATGAATAGCATACTTCCGGCTTCCAAGCCTCGCAGAGCTGTCCAATTCTGGAAATGGTGGTTTGTACTGGCGGCGGTTCTGCTGACACTGATGGCTTGTTCTCTTACAGCTTATGGATCAAAGACAAATCAGATTCATTTCTTCGCAGATCGCTTTGAAGAATATCAGCCATTGGAAACTATGGCAGAAGATGCACCTGCCACAGCAGAACTGACTTATGATCTGGATTTTTTGGTTGATAAATATGATGCCGGTGTAGAAATTGTCAATGGAGAACAATATACCCGTTTTTTTACAGATCCGGAAACAGGAAATTTTTTTGAATTTTCCAGCTATCCAAAAATATTTTTCCGGTATCATCTGGAACAGCAGGAAACAGAGCAGATAATTCTGGATGACAAAGAACTGCTGTATTTTACAGATTTAAATCAGATTCATTATGCATTGTGGAGTGCGTCATCTACTGTATTTGTCGTACGTTCTGACATGAGCCGGGAACAGTTTCTTGATGATCTGAAACATATCCAAATTTATGAAATCACTTAAAATATCAAGAGGAGTGGTAATGATGAAAAAATTAAAACAAAAATTTGCATTGCTGACCGCCTGCATGATGCTGGCCGGATCTATGACATCTGCAAATATTTCCGCTGAGGATCGGCTTCTGCTTATTCGTACGGATGGCGGAGAAATGATGCTCGTTATGGAAGATGCAGACGAAACGATTGTGAAAACCGAGTGGAAAGATGGCCTTGAAACCATCACCAGAGGAGAACATGGAGAAGCAATTTATCATCAGACAACCAGACAAGAGACTTATATTATCACAACCGCTGACGGTATGCCGACAGATTGCGGTTGTACAGGAACAGAAATGAATTTGAATGCCCTTTCTTTTGCAGAAGGCTTTGAAGATTGGTTTAGTCAATATCCGGAAGGCTCTCGGCTATTTAGGATCGGCAAGAATAAAGCCGATAAAGCGAAAAAACTCTGTTTTGATTATGATACTGTGATTGATGCGGTTTATTTTTGGAAAGAATACTCTTGCAATGCCTATTGGGATGGCACGGTTTCTTTCAGTCCGACAAATCCCACAACAGAGGAGGATCTTCTTGGATGGTATATGATAGAAGATGATGAATTAATTTATATCAATAAAGATGGCGAAAAAACAAATCCGCCTAAAGATCTGGGAAATGAAAGCTATGAAAGATTAAAAGAATATCTGCTTTCACGTCCCGGATATAAACAGCCGATTTTTGAAAATCATATTTCTAAAGAAGGCTTTACAGCACTGGATAATATTTATCAGATCGGAAAAGAATGGTATACAAAATACACAGATTGGTATGCTTCTTTGGAAGCACCTGAAACAATGTCTCCTGCTGAACTGGAAGCCTCCCGGAAATCCGCCGGAATAGAAGGTGAATATGATATGATCCAGAAAGTTTATGATCTTTCTCAGGATCTTGTTACATATTATGGCGATGATTTTGAATCTGTTTATCCAGGGTTTGAATATCACAGCAGCTATGACCCGGAAGGATCTCATTCTGCTTGGGATGTTTTCAGTTTCAGACCAGTATCTATATGGAATATTGTCGGGGATACAGATAAAGACGGAATCATCAATGTGTGTGACGCTGCCGAAATTCTTCGCTATATTACCGCTACAAGCACCGGTGCAAAATATCAGGATAATACAGATCGTGAATATAAAGAAGCAATCTATGATCTGAATGCTGATCAGAAAATTAATGCCATAGATGCCGCCCTGCTTCTGGAATATATTGCACAGGTCGGCAGCGGTCAGGCTGATAATTTAAAAGAATTTATCAAGCAGAAAGCTGGTGCATGATGATGAAAAAATTAAAACAGAAATTTGCTTTTCTGGCGGCTTGCGCCGTTCTGCTCAATACCGGAAATATTCCGATTCAGGCGGATGCCAGTCAGCTTTTTCTTGTAAGAGATGAAACAACCAATGCCATGGAGCTTATTGAAGAAGAGGAATTTATTAAATATCCTTTTAATTACTCTACATCTTGGCTTGAATATCATAAGGGTGAACATGGGGAATTATTCTATTCTTTTTATCATCAATGGTATGGTGTTTATTATGTCATTACAGATGGTGCAGATCTGCCGGATGATTTTCTGCACCCTTCCTATCGTGATCCCGAAGATGATTGGATTCGATGGAAAGAAATCAATCCGAATGAGATTGAAAAACATAATCTTGAAAATAGTTATTATGATAATCCTTTTCCAGATCTGAAAGCAACAGAAAGAGTATTCCAGATTGAATATAATATTTCTTCTATTTCAAAGAAAAAATGGACAGCTCTCACTAAAAAATTGACACAGTATGATCATATTATGGATTGCTTTGAAATCTGGGATAATACATATGGTTCTTCTGTATGGGATGGAAAATTTAGTTTAATAATCACGACAGAAGCCGCTGAAACATATGATTATCAGCTGTTGTATGATAAATTCTTACTTTCAGAAGCAGATCTTACAGAAGAAGAGAAAATTTCTCTTTCTGATCTTGCTGTAATTTATGACGATTGGAAAACTAAATATGACAGCTGGAAAGCATCTGTCAATCTGGAAACCATGACCCACGCAGAAATAGAAGCCTCCCGGAAAGCCGCTCGGTTGCTTTCTGATTATGATATCACTAGAAAAGCCTATGAAACAGCAGACAGAATTATTCAGAATCACCCGGATATTTATGAAGTCATTCAGCCAAAAATGATTTTCTCTGACTGGGGAAAAAATTCTTATATCGAATCTCTTCAGGTTGTGAATGTCTGGGAACATGTCGGAGATCTGGATGGTGATGATAAAATTTCTGCTGGTGATGCCGCTTTGCTTCTGACCGCTGTCGCAGAATCCGGAACAGGCATTGAAAGCCTGAATGAGATACAAGCGGCTTATGCGGATATTAATCTTGATGGAAAATCAGATGCAACTGATGCTTCCCTGCTTTTGGAATATATTGCACAGCTTGGCACAGGACAAGCTGATGATTTACAGGAATTTTTGAAACAAAAATGATGAATATCCCTGCTTTCTGAGCAGGGATTATTTTTTTCAGGCATAATATACAAAATCAAAAATGAATTTTTGTACAGAATACAGATTTTATGATAGAAGATCATTCCTGTCACAGTCAGCTCTTTTTTTTTGAATGTACTTACTAGTGCGATATCGAAAGGAGGGAACAATATGACTGATCAAGAACTCCGCACATTGATAAAAAAATCAAAAAAAGAAGGGCATCGTGCTGTATTTGATCAGTACAGCAATTATGTATATACTATCGTATACAGCAAGCTTCATGGATGTGCTTCACGTGAAGATATTGAGGAATGTGTAAGTGATGTATTTGCACAATGTTTCCGGCACTGTGATACAGATATGGAAGGCAGTTTACAAGGATATATTGGCATTATTGCAAAAAGAACCGCAATCAATGCATTTTATCGGCTTTCCAGAAAATCATTTCCGTCTTTTTCACTGGATGATGAAAATACACCAGAATTTCAATCATCAGAAAATATTGAACAAGATTATGAAGCAAAAGCCATGCGGAAATATCTCCTGCAAAAAATTGAAGAGCTTAGTGAGCCAGATTCCAGCATTATCATTCAAAAATTTTATTATCAAAGAAATGCGAGTCAGATCGGAAAAATGCTTTCTTTAAATCCTGTTACAGTGCGGAAACGTTGCCAGCGAGCCGTTAAACGCTTGAAAACAATACTTTCAAAGGAGGAATTTTATGAAAAAAAAGCCGAATCCAGAGGAAATATTTCATCTTCTGGAGAATGCTGACGACGAAGATATTTTTTATTTGTCAGAGCATTATCTTTCTGCTGATCCGTCTGATATGGAACGCATTTTTACACTCAGCGAAAAAAAATATGAAATGGATCAGCAAGATCCAGAACAAAAATCTGCTGAAACAGGTCAGATAAAACAAAATATTATCTGGCATCATATCTTGATGGCCGCCGCCGCTTGTTTGATCATTACTGTGGGCGCAGTCAAAGGCATCATGAATATGCAACATTTCCCTGAGCAACAAACCAATTTTATTGAAAATCCCGTTATTACAGAAACCAGCAGTACCCCTCCTCACACAGAAATAGTATTCCCAGTTGTTGAAGAATCCACTTCTACAGAATCACAGATTATTCAGACTTCTTTCATTCCAGAAACAGAAAGCATTCATGAAACCGTTACAGAAACGATCTTTGAAACAATGCAAACTACAGCAGAAATCATAACAGAAAATACGGAGACATCTCAAACTAGCACCATGCAGATCACAGAAACATTAATTTCTTCCACAGAGGAGGAAATGACTGACACAGAAGCACCAGAAACAGAAGCTGATATTGAATTGATTATTCCAACAGAGACCAGCATCGAGCCTATAATTGAAAATACAGAACCCACAGAACCCATAGAAACCTCTACGGAAAATACAACTGAATCAGAAGAATATGCTATTCCCGGCTTTATTATTCAGACTTATCATTATGATGGGCTGGAAGAAAAATTTGATTATATTACTGCTGATCTTGATGAAAATCCATCGGAAATACTAAATGAAGATTATCGCCTTTCCTGGATTCCAGAAGGATATGTATTAGATACTGCTTCGAAAAAAGAATATGCATTCTCGCAAATTTATAAAAATCAAGAAATTCAGTTTACACTTTGTGAATATTTACAAAGTGAATTTTTCATAACCCTTGAACCAGAATCAGCCTTTCCGATTACCATCAATGAAAATCCCGGTTTTTATTATCAAACTATTTATGCAGGAGGGCTTTTATGCGGCATTTTCTGGAAACAGGACGGCTATGTTTTTTCATTGGAAACTTACACCATTTCTTTTTCTGATGCAATCAAAATAGCGGAATCCATCATGCTTGCGCAGCAATAAAAATTTTTTTAAATTTCCTGTCACACTTCGAATCATAATGCTGAATGTAATTATCAAAGGAAGCAAAAACAGCTTTCTCGTTTCAATCCACGCCAAAGCAAAATTTTGTCATTTACAAGCTTAGACGACTTCTGTCAAAGTTCTCATTTAACAACACTAAAAATTTTATGTGCTGAATGATTCGTCAGCACAACCTACTATTTTTACTCTTATCAAGATGCAAACTGTCTATAGTATAGCATAACAAGTGACATCCTCCCCCGCCTATAG
>DJXD01000098.1:8339-9640 GCA_002449585.1 Ruminococcus sp. UBA7013 | reverse complement strand
TTAGGCGGGGGAGGACGTCACAAGACCTCAGTTTGATTTAGTCTGGAACAGAGATTATTCCCTGAATGAAAATCTGTTTTCCGTCAACACACTGAATGGAAGAATCAGAGTTTCTTATTTCAGCAAAGGCATGGAGCAATATTTCAGTGATGATTACAAATTCGGAACTGCAAAGCTGGTATCTCAGAAAGGAAAGTATTTTCTGCATATTCCTGTCACTACGGAAGTACCGGAAAGCGAATTGTCTGATATTTGCAATGTAGTCGGTATTGACAGAGGTATCAATTTTGTGATTGCTACTTATGACAGTAAACACAAATCAGGATTTGTCAGCGGAAAAGCAATCAAACAGAAACGTGCAAACTATAAGAAAGTCAGACAGCAGTTACAGCAGAGAAAAACAAAATCTGCCAGAAAAAGATTAAAGAAAATCGGTCAGAGAGAAAACCGTTGGATGCAGGACATCAATCACTGTATCACTAAGGCACTCACTGAACAGAACCCGAAACATACACTCTTTGTTCTGGAAGATTTAACCGGAATCCGTCAGGCAACCGAAAAAATCAGATTAAAAGACAGATATGTTTCTGTAAGCTGGGCTTTTTACGATTTGGAACAGAAACTGATATACAAAGCAAAGAAACATCAGTGTTCTGTTATCAAAGTCAACCCGGCTTATACAAGTCAGGCTTGTCCGGTTTGTGGACATACCGAAAGAGCGAATCGAAACAAAAAAATACATCTTTTCTGTTGCCGGAACTGTAGCTATCAGTCCAATGATGACCGTATAGGTGCAATGAATCTGTATCGTATGGGAATTGATTATTTAGTACCTGATACAGTTACAGCAGAGTAAATCTTTGCTGTAAGGGGCGTTGTCAACCGCCCCACGATGTTACGTCAGTTTGCCTTATGGCATTCTAAAGAGGTAGGAGATTTGAAATCGTCTGCACTACCGGATAGTGACAAGCCCCTGCCTCTTTAGGCGGGGGTAGTTGACCATAGGAACTGCCCGGAAGTGTAGGATTCTGCTTTTTATAAGCCTTCACTTTTCCGATAGCTTCTTTTGCCGTGCGTACTAAAAAAAGATATGTTTCCTGTGATCCGTTGCCCTGTCTTGCTTTCAGCAATTCCGCCTCTAATTGGCGGTTTCTTTCCGTCAGTTCACTGTTTTCTGATGATAAGGCATCATTTTCGCTAGCCATCAATTCGTTGGAGTCTTTCAGTTCTTCCTTTTCGGCTTCCAGCTCTTCAATGCGTTTCAGTTCTTCCTGAGATTTCTCATATTCATGGATCACAGG
>DJXD01000098.1:0-8182 GCA_002449585.1 Ruminococcus sp. UBA7013 | reverse complement strand
GCTTCCGCTTCCTGATACTGCTTGTCTACGGATTCATTCAGGGCGGCTATTTCTGCTTTGTGCCGGGCTTTCATCTCTTTGATTTCCTTTTCCAAATCACGCTTACTGATGGTTTCGAGGTCAACTGTCTGGGCGAGCTGTTCGCGCTGTTCCGGTTCGAGAGGTGCGAGGAGTTTCAGGACTGTCAAGCCGAGTTTCTCAAAATGTGACCCCGGGGTCACATTTTCCTGCTCCAGCATTTCAGAAATTTTAACAAGCCGTGTGCCGTGTTCCCTTGAAAATCCTTTACTTTTGCAGTATTCCGCAAAATTCTGGAATCCGAACTGCTTATACAGTTTGCCGTCATGCATCATCTTTACGCCCCTGCACATCTGAGAAACTCCAATCTGTGCGAGTTTCATGCCGTTGTTGACAAGCTCATCCGCCTGACGAGCTAAGTCGTACTCATTCGGCATTACAACAGCTTCCAGCGGTTCAGGGAAGTCAGGAACAAGATCCACATCAGCTTCCTTTTTGCTTTCAATGTTGTGCTGGATTTCCAAAGCCTGTTTGATTTTTTTGAACCAATCAGGCGGAAACTTTTTTTCTACTTCCAGAATCCGTTCTTCCAATTCTTCGACTGTCTGAATTCCGATCTGTTTCAGCTCTTTCACAATGTTTTTCCGCAGAGCCAAAATTTTCAGATCTGTGCCAGAATGAGTTTCTTCCTTGATTTCCGGAATTTCGATTATTGGTTTACCGGGATGATACTTTATGCTTTCCATAGCTCTTTCTTCGCTGACTGGCCTGATGCTGTTACATCTATACCCATCAGCTTCATAGTACGCTCTGATGTCGCTTTCTTTTGCGGCTTTCACAATATTTGAACAAAATACCGTATCGCTTTCAAAGCTTACGTCATAATAATTCATGTTGACAATTCCTCCTTTTTGTGATAAAATAAGATAAATCCATTGACAATTTGTCACGCAGTCCCCTACCACAGTTACCCCCTGTGATAGGGGTTTTGCTTTTCTGCTGCCTTCCAGCTCCGGACGACCCGGAGCTGTCTTTTTGTCTGCTTTACTGGTCACTGTTTTTTGATTCAACGCTGGTTGCGAGAGCGATACCTGTTGCCATCCAAATCACTTTTTTCGCTTCTTCTTCGGAAATTTTACCAAGTGCCTGAATAAAACAAACTAAATCAGAAGGAGAAACTCCAAATTCTCTGCAAGCCTGTTCAATTGCTAATGCTTTTTCATTTTCCATCTTATTCACCACCTTTTGTATCGTTTTTTGTATTTTTTTCTTTTTTACAATTCTATAATAGCACATTTTGTATCATAAGTCAATAGTAAAAGCTACTCTTTGTAGCTTTATACAAAAATTATAGTCTGAATTTGTGCAAAATAAATAATATTCTTAAAACCTCTATATTTTTTCAAACTACATATTGACAAACTACAAAGAGTAGTGTATAATATTATAGAAAGGAGGGAATAACATGCCAAAAATAAATAAACCTAAAGACACAGCCATTCAAGAACAGCTTGCCGAAAAACTGCAACTTCTCAGAAAACAAAAAAATGTCAGTCAGCTTGAAGTTGCCAATTATATCGGATTAACAGTTGGAGCATATCAGAATTACGAGAACGGCAGACGTGAAGCAAATTATGAAACACTGACAAAACTTTCAATTTTCTTCGGAGTTACTACGGACTATCTTCTGGGACTTGAAGAAAAGAAAGACCCGATTGAAGCTATTGCAAGCATGTTCAAATTAAGTAACGCTTCTAAAGCTTTGCTTGCCGCATATTTGTATATGGACGAATCCGATAGAGCAAGTCTTTTTGACGCTGTAAAGAAGCTTACAACTGCCACTGATGAACAATAAGAAAAATCCGCCCGGTGTAACCAGCACCGGACGGACAAAGAGAATATGTAAAAAAAGTTTCAAGTTTATTATAACATATTCTCTCCGAAATTTCAAGAGGTGAAAGGAGAAAAATTATGGATTATGAATCCTATAATTTAGATGAACTGTATAGCCATCTGTCAGAATATATGGCCGAAACTATTCCCAAAAGCAAAAATCATTTCTGGAACTGCCCGTTTTGTGGAAGCGGTGAAGGCATTCACGGCACAGGCGCATTGAAACTGTATGAAGATGACTCGCATTTTTATTGCCATAAATGCGGCAAATACGGAAATATTGTAACACTTTACCTGAATTTCAATCATATGTCTGATACCACTGAAAATGTTCATCTGGCTATCAAAGAACTTGGTGAAAAATATCATGTCTCCAAAATTCCGGGACAGAAAAGCAATTTCAGTGTAAAACGTCCGCCGAAAACAGTTCCGAGAAAGTGCATTGGCCAGCGTGAACACATCTATTATAATGCTGATGGCAGTGTCTTCGGGAAAAAGACCATCAAAAAGTATTCGGACGGCTCAAAGACACCGTTCTGGAACTTATATAACCCCAAAACAGGCCTTTTTGATATTAATGGCTTAAAAGGCCAAAAAGCCCCACTTTATCATGCTGATAGACTGCATCAGGATGCTGAAACAGAGACCGTCATATTTGTAGAAGGTGAAAAGGACGTTGAAACGCTCGAAGCTATCGCAGAAGGGGCGGACATTCTGGCGACCAGCACTCCCAACGGCGCAAGTCAAACCACATGGCTTGATCTGTATAATTCGGATTTGTCTGGGCGTGAAATCATTATCATTACTGATAACGATGAAGCTGGGGAAAAATACGGCCAAACAGTTGCAAAGAATCTCTATCAAATCGCAAAATCAATTAAGATAATTCCCACTAAAGCCATCTGGCCTGATTGTCCTCTGAAAGCTGATATTTCCGATGCTGTGGAAGCTTTGGGAGCTGATGAAGCCGCACAGCGTCTGGGTGATGCTATCCAGAAAGCAGAAATTTACACTCCGGAACTGGATAAGTCGGAACAGGCATCAACAGGGGAGCAAGAAATCGAATATACTGTGAAACGTCTTTCAGATGTCCAGCCTAAACCGCTTAAATTTATCTGGTATCCTTATATTCCGCTGGGAGAAATCACTATCATGTTTGCCGCTGGCGGAACAGGAAAAAGCTTTCTGACATGCGGAATCGCCGCTGATATGACAGCCGGACAGAGTCTTCCAAATCCGTATGAACCTCCAATAGCAGTTTCAAAGCAAAATGTACTGATTATTTCGGCCGAAGACAGTGAAAACATTTTGCAACAGCGTCTGGCCGCCGCCGGAGCTGACCTTGACAGATGTTTCATTATTGCACCACCTGACACACAGAAAGAACTTGAAACCTATCAGCCATTTGAACTTCCCTGTGATGCACACGATACTAAACATATTAACGCGTTGAAAAAAGCAATCAGAGACCATAATGCAAAATTAGTGATTATTGACCCATGGGCAGCATATGTCGGCAAAGATACGGACATGAACCGCGCAAACAGTGTCCGTGCAATCACCGCTGAACTGACTGTTATCGCCAAGGAAATGGAATGCGCATTTGTGATTGTTGCACATGTCAACAAAAAAGCACAGGCAGACAACGCTAATGATGCTGTTGCAGGAAGTGCAGACCTTGTTAATGGCGCACGTTCTGCGCTCGCCGTCAGAACATTCGGCGATACAGATGGACGTGTCATGGTTCACACCAAGTGCAACTATGAAGCATTGGGAAAATCCGTATGCTATCAGATTGTCAATCAGGGAAAAGGGAAAGTTGGAAAATTTGAGTGGAACGGCTTTTGCGAACTTACCAAGGAAGACCTCGAAGATGCCGCCCGTAACGGGAAAAAACTGAAAGACATTGCAGACGATAAGCATGATGAAGTAGAAAATAAGAAAACTGCTATTGACATTATTACTCAGCTTGCAGTTTTTGGAAAAAGAGTAAATGTTACTTATGTACGATTCCGAAAGCTCATTATTGACACCTGTGACGATAACTTTCTTCCAAACAGACCAACAAGATTTATGAACTCCTTGCTTTCTGAATTGCGTTCAAAAGGAATTGCATTAGAGAATGTAGGAACAAAAATCAGAGACGATTTTCCTGATGGAACAAAAGGAGATAAGCCTTTAGCTGGATTCACAATTAGCTGTATGACAGACGAACATTTAATGGCCGCCGCAATGCCATAAAATATTTAAAAAGCCGCTGGACATTTCCAGTGGCTTATTTTTTGTGCCAAAATAAAATTCAGGAAGTAAGTTCGGCACGTTCGGCACGTTCGGCACAAATCCCGAAATTGCGTTACTTTAAATTTTAATTTCGGCACAAATTCCGAAATTACGCCACTTATACATTTACGTCCATATACCTGTTTCCATAAGCATTTACAAATGGTAATATTTAGTGCTAATAGTGCCGAACAAATTTTTTTATCTATTTTTAGCCTTTTTTATACTATTTGTTAAAAATGACTAAGGGTCATTTTGTGCCGAACATTTGTTTCCTAAAAAGTTCGGCACAAAATATAAAGTTTCGGCACAATGCCTATATATAGCGATTTTTAATATTTCATTATTTTTAGATATATTAGTTATACGTTACAGAATGGCTTAATTTCGGAATTTGTGCCGAACGTGCCGAACATAAAATACAAATGTGACGTGATTTCGGGATTTGTGCCGAACGTGCCGAACGTGCCGAACATGCTTCTTGAATTTTAGCTTTGTCATTGTCAATTTGTATCTCTTAACGGTCATTTTGTGGTTTATCACAGAAGCCTACCCCGGAGGTGTCGGAGGGAACTTTCTCAAAACCATGTCGAATGATTGATAAATGGGTATTGACATATATTTTGAAACATGTTAAACTTAAAGAGAACAGGTTTTGAAAGGAGATTGACCCATGGAAGACAAGAGAAAGACCTACATCGGCTATGTCAGAGTGTCGAGTGTTGACCAGAACGAAGCCCGGCAACTCAAAGCTCTGGAAGACTTCGGACAGCCGATACATAAAATCTTTCTGGACAAATGCAGCGGAAAGGACACCAAGAGACCAGAGTTTCAGAAGATGCTGGAGTATGTCCGGGACGGGGACGTTGTTATCGTAACAGAGTATTCCAGACTTGCCCGGAGCAGTGCCGACCTTCTGCGGACGGTCAAGGAGTTACAGGACAAGGGCGTGGAGATTGTCAGCCTTCGGGAACGTCTGGATACCACCACACCAGAGGGGCGGTTCATGCTGACTGTCTTCGCCGGGCTTGCCGAGTTCGAGAGGGAACTTGCACGGGAACGTCAGAAAGAGGGGATTGCTATCGCAAAAGCCGCCGGAAAGTACAAAGGCCGTCAGCCAATCCCAATTGATATGGACGTGTTCCGGACGGAAGTCAAGCGTTGGAGAGCCGGAGAGCAGACCGCAGTCTATACGATGAAGCGGCTCGACATGAAGCCAAACCGCTTCTATCGGAAAGTCAAAGAGTTTGGTTTATGATGGAGGAGTAAAAAGTGAGCGAAAATTTTGTTGAAGCAGAACATGGATGGCATAAGGCACATGCGAAAGGCTATAATAAGTATAAACATACATATGCAACAGATTATTGCCGTTCTACAGGATTGCCAATGTTTTCTAAGAAGAATTTTCCGGACATGGAAAGCAGATACTTATACACTCGTTCCAGAGCCGAAAAGGAATCTGTTGCGATTGATACTGCAAAAGTTTGTGGCTGGTATCGTGTTATGTATGGATATGTTCCGATATATAGCATGAAGCCGTTTGAAAGTCTAACAGATTCGGAATTCCGGAAATCTGTCTCTTCGTTTGTCAGATACAATCATCCAGATTTGCTGAATATATTGCTTGAATCTGGTAGAAGTGTCTCTCTTATCGGGAAATCCATTGACAAGCTTATCAGCAAAACGATTGAAACTGGATATCATGAGTGCTACACAATATTGCTTAACTGGAAAAACGAACATGATTTGTATGTGAATCCGCTGGATAAACTGAAATTATGAGGTGATTTTATGAAAGAATTCAATATTACAGGGACTTGCTACCCGGAAAGCCATTACATGGTGAATCTTGACAACAGACTTGCTCAAATAAAGCAGATGGTTGATGCAGGAAAATATTTTTCTATCAATAAAGGCAGGCAATACGGCAAGACAACGACTCTGAGAGCCTTATCAAAGTATCTGAATGCTGAATATATTGTGATTCGTCTTGACTTTCAAGGAATTGGAAGCTTTGAATTTGAAAATGAACGCACATTTGCAAGGGCAATGGCAAGAGAATTGTATCGGCTGAAAAGCGTAAAGTTGCATATGAGCCATGAAGTGCAGAAGGAAATCAAAAAAATAAAATCTTATGATAATTCTTATCTGCTTGCTGATTTGTTTCATGTTTTTGGAAAATGGTGCGAAGAATCAGAAAATCCTATTGTTTTGATGATTGATGAGGTAGACCAGGCATCTAATAATCAAGTATTTCTTGATTTTCTCGCACAGCTCAGAAAGGATTATCTTAATCGTGATGAAATTTTTACATTTCAGTCAGTGATTCTTGCCGGAGTACATGACATTCGTAACTTGAAATTGAAAATCAGACCAGATTCAGAACATAAACATAACAGTCCGTGGAACATTGCTGCTAAATTTGATGTGGATATGAGTTTCTCACAAGAAGACATTGCTGGAATGCTGGAAGAATATGAAGCTGACCATCAGACGGGCATGAACATTCCGGAACTATCAGCACTTATCTATGAATATACTTCAGGCTATCCGGTTCTGGTGTCGCATATCTGTAAAATTATAGATGAAGAATTGTCTGTCTGGAACAGGGAAAATATTGTGAAAGCAGTTGGCATGATTGTTTCCAGTAAGACAATGCTGTTCGAGTCGCTGATGAACAAGCTCGAAGATGATAAGGAATTGAAAGAGAGTGTATATTCTGTACTGATGAATGGGGACAGACTGGCATATAATCCAGATGATTCTTCTGTTGACCTTGCTCTGATGTATGGTTTTTTCAAAGTGGTTGATGGCAATGTACAGATTGCGAATCGTATGTTTGAAACAAGAATCTATAATGCTTTTTTGACTTCCAGAAAGATGCAGAAAGCACCAATCTATAAAGCGGGAGAAACAGACAAGCCTGAATTTATCAGCAATGGTCATCTGAACATGGAATTGGTTCTGGAGCGTTTCAGTCAGGTGTATATCAATCTGTACGGAGAACATCCAGAAGATTTTCAGGAACATGAAGGACGGAAATTATTTCTACTTTTTCTCAGACCAATTATCAACGGTACGGGAAATTTTTACATTGAAGCTGAAACAAGAAATCGCAGAAGAACAGATGTTGTTGTAGATTACTTGGGTGAACAGCATATCATTGAAATGAAAGTATGGCATGGTGAAAAATATCATGCCGAAGGTGAACAGCAGCTCTCTGACTATCTGGATTATCACCATCTGAAAAAAGGGTATCTCCTGACTTTCAACTTTAATCAGGAGAAAGAAATTGGAATAAAACATGTGCAGTTCGGTGACAAAGAATTGATAGAAGTAACCGTGTAAAATTTTGAGAAATCAAACCCAGCAAGCAAGGGTATAGGTGTACCCTTTCACAGAATGTTCACACCTATAACGAAACTTGTTAGGGAAAATTTTCCCTAAGACCCTTGTGAGAAAAAATATTTTTTTCAGAGAAATTTTTTACTCACTTCTGAAAAAAATCTGATAAGGGTTTCAGGGAAATTTCCCTGACAGGCTATGCGGTCAAAAACACAAAAATCCATTTTTGTGGTGCATGACCGCCGTGCTTGCTGGTTTTGTTTCGTCTGATTTTTTCACTCCAAAAACTTTACCAGCAAGCAAGTACTTTGTGGTAACAAACCGCCACAAAGTACAATTTTTCATCAGGGAAAATTTCCCCGAACCCCTTGTTACATCTGTGATGCAGGTCGTCCTATAACAAGTTATAGGTTCGGATGACTTTTTTCGTGTTACGCTTGCAACACCTGAAAATTTTCGGAGCGACCAACATTCATATCGGTGTGAATTGACATGCAAAATACAAAACTTTGACACGCAAAATACAAAAAATCAGAAAAAAGATTTACAGAAAGTAATAAAAGCCCCTTTCAGATGCAGAATCCGAAAAGGGCTTTTTTATATCCAGAACAGAAGTAAAATCTTTTTCAACAAAAGTTAGCAAGGA
>DJXD01000110.1 GCA_002449585.1 Ruminococcus sp. UBA7013 | reverse complement strand
AAATACCAAACTTCTTGCGAAGCCCTCGCCTCTATAGGTGGGGGAGAGTTCACTGCCATCCGGGCACTTATGGAATCAGATATGCACGAGAACATGGTTTTACAATCCGTCCTTATGCTGATTTTGAAACGGATGTATTTGATGATGATTTACAGGATTATATGCAGAAAAAACACAGAAAAATCAGGAACGCTGAATGATCCGGCGTTCCTGATTTATTTTTATTTATTTTTGAGCGGTTTTTCGAATCCTCGAAGTGCTTCACTGATCTTTTCTCTGGAATCCAGAAAAGCATCTACAATGACAGGATCAAAATGTGTTCCCCGTTCGCTCCGGATAATTTCATAGGCTTCATCAATAGTCATAGATCCTTTATAGCATCTTTGCGAGACGATCGCATCAAAAACATCAGCGACGGCCATAATCCGGGCGCATAGCGGAATATTATGCTCTGAAACCCCTTGCGGATACCCTTTTCCGTTCCACCATTCATGATGACCATAGGCCATTTCTACTGCAATATCCAGATAATCAAAATGCCCCAGTGCTTCCTCTGCATGTAATAATAATTTTCTGCCTTCTGTGGTATGGCTTTTCATAATAGCATATTCTTCTTCTGTAAGGCGGCCTTCTTTTTTGAGAATGGCATCCGGAACATGAATTTTTCCAATATCATGTAAAGGGGCGGCAATTACCATATCATTGATATATTTCTGATTTAATACGCTCTGATACCAACCATTTTCCAGTAATGTTTCAGAAATGATCTGCACATATTTTGCGGTTCGTTTAATATGTCCGCCGGTGCTTTCATCCCGATTTTCAATAATATCGGCCATCATGACAATGATATTATGCTGCATTTCAAGCATTTCTTTATGCATATAGGCATTTTTATTTCCCACCAGAATCAGAATAATCACGGTTAATGTCACAGCAAAGCCGATGATCGTCATCATAATGCTTTCAAACATGGCGATTCCCCGGAAATTCTGTTCATCAATATCATAATAGGCATAGACCGCACCGATAAAAATCAGCATCAGAATACCTATCGCATATAGCATGACTTGTTCCCAATGTTCGAGCTTTCTATAATACATTTCAGGGCGGAAATTTTTCTTTCCGGCTCTTCCAATGATGATAAATATCAATAAACCCAGACCAAGTAAGAGATATAAGCCAATGGCATAGATTTCTTCTGCATTTTCGCTTAGATGCAATACCATAACGGGAAGCGTTTCCAATGGCATGAGCAAGCCATAGCTCAACCCTATGAGGGGAAACAGAAGCAGACAGCGAAACCATCGTTTTTTTCCGGGTGAACCGGTGAGGAAGCAATAAATTCCCATTGTCAGGGAAAGCGTAACAAGTGCAGGGATCAATCCGAAAAAAGCGGAAATCAATCCATTTCCCACAAGTGCGCCAGCTGTAAATAAAAACTGTGGTTTGATGCTATCAGAATCTGATTTTGAGATTGGCGGAATCAGAAAAACATATCTGGATAATACCATCATGAGAATAAAATGCAGCATAATCCGGATGCATTCATATACATGTGTCTGCATAGGCAGACCTCCTAACGCTTTTTATTTATTATAACACATTGTTCTTAGAAATGCAAGAGAAAATTCATATTTTATTCATATAAATAAAAATCTTACAAGCTATTGCAATTTTCTGTCAGATATGATATAATAAAAATATTACGGAAACCGGAAAGGGGCGGTATCATGCTGACAAAGCTGTTAAGTGCTGCAACATGTGCGACATGTCAGAAATGTTGTATTTTTGAAAGCTATGATATTTGGAATACGCCTGTTCTTTTGCCGGAAGATCGTAAAAAGGCAAGCATTTTCCTGCCGGATGCAGAATTTATTTCAATAAGTACGGAAGCATGGAAATTCAGAATTGATCTGAAAGAGCAGCAGGAAGAATTTCAATGTCCGCTGTTAGATCCTGACAAAGGCTGTCTGCTGGGGGAAGAAAAGCCCTTTGATTGTCAGATCTGGCCATTCCGTCTGACAGAATTGGAAGGCCGTCAGGCGATCACAATGGCATCTTACTGTGAAGCGATGGCGGCGCATTCTTTGCAAACGCTTCTTGCATTTCTCAGAGCAGGCGCAGGGGATCAGATGTTTGCCTATGCGGAACAGCATCCTGCTGTGATTCATCCGTATGATGATTTATATCCGGTGCTGTTATGGAAACCGCTGAAATTTTAGTCTATTGGAGGAAAAAACATGTCAAATCAAAGCTATGAAAGCCCGTTCTGTACTAGATACGCTAGCAAAGAAATGCAGTATTTATTCTCTGCTGACAAGAAGTTCACCACATGGCGCAGATTGTGGGTAGCCCTCGCACGTGCAGAAATGAAGCTGGGATTGCATATCACACAAGAACAAGTGAATGAACTGGAAGCGAATATTGAAAATATTGATTATGAAGTAGCCGCAGAACGTGAAAAAATCGTCCGCCATGATGTGATGGCGCATGTCTATACTTATGGCAAGGCCTGCCCGAATGCTGCCGGAATTATTCATCTTGGGGCAACTTCCTGCTATGTGGGGGATAATACAGATATTATTATTATGCGTGATGCTTTGCAGGTAGTCAAGAGAAAATTAGTAAAAGTCATTTCTCAGCTGGCAAAATTTGCGGATCAGTATAAAGCTTTGCCATGTCTGGCATATACCCATTTACAGCCGGCGCAGCTGACCACCATCGGCAAGAGAGCGACACTCTGGTGCAATGAATTGCTGATGGATCTTGATGATCTGGATTTCAGAATGCATTCACTGAAATTATTAGGCTCAAAAGGCACAACAGGAACACAGGCCTCTTTTATGGAATTATTCCAAGGGGATACGGATAAAATCAAACAGTTAGAGCAGATGATTGCGGAAGAAATGGGCTTTGATGCCGTTGTACCCGTATCAGGACAGACATATTCCAGAAAAATAGATTATCAAGTATGCTCTGTACTGGCAGGAATTGCACAATCCGCAAGCAAATTTTCGAATGATATTAGAATCATGCAGAGCTTTAAAGAAATAGAAGAGCCTTTTGAAAAAACGCAGATCGGCTCATCTGCAATGGCTTATAAAAGAAATCCCATGCGTGATGAGAGAATTACTTCACTTGCAAGATATGTGATGTGCGATGTGCTGAATCCTGCTTTTACGGCTGGAACACAATGGTTTGAAAGAACTCTAGATGATTCTGCAAATAAAAGAATCTCTGTTGCAGAAGCCTTTCTTGGTGTGGATGCTATTTTAAATATTATGCTGAATGTGACAGATCCGGAAAATGGCCTTGTTGTCTATGAAAAGATGATTGAAAAGCGTGTCATGGCAGAATTACCTTTCATGGCAACGGAAAATATCATGATGGATGCTGTCCAGAAAGGCGGCAATCGTCAGGAACTGCATGAAAAAATCCGTAAATTATCTATGGAAGCCGGAAAGCGTGTGAAAAAAGAGGGGCTTGATAATAATCTCTGTGAGCTGATTCTTGCTGAACCCATGTTCATGATCACAAGAGAAGAATTAGAAACGATCATGAAGCCGTCTAATTTCATTGGCAGATGTCCGCAGCAGGTAGAGGAATTTATTCAGAACTGCGTACAGCCTGTACTGGATGCAAATGGCGTATCTGATGACAAAGCAGAAATCAATGTATAATCATTCCATTCGCTGATCTTCGGGTCAGCGGATTTTTTGACATGTTCTCTCCGGAACAAGCATAGAATAGCATTAGAAGATGTCCGGAGGGGTAACATGAAAAGAAATATTTTCAGAGATACTATTTTATTAACGATCATTCAAATGTTACTGGATGGCATAGGGCTGTTATTAAATGCTTTCATGACGAAACAGCTTGGATCAGAAGCAATGGGAATATTAACACTGATGGGATCATTTTTCAGACTGGTTTCTATGCTTGCAAGCGGAAATGTATTTCTATGCGCCAGCCGATTTATTTCAGAAGAACTGGGCAAAAAAACAAGAAGCCCCAAAGCTATATTATATGATTGTCTAGGGGTCAGCCTTGGATTAAGTATTATGATCAGCGGTCTGATTCTGATTTTTGCGCCATGGTGCAGTATCAGATTTCTGAATAGCGATGCATTGACAAGACCTGTCCGCCTGATGGCGGTATCATTGCCATTAGTAACAGTAACCGCTTGCTTGAAAGGATATTATAATGCTTTCTGCAAAACCACAATCTGTGCTATATCAGATGCATTGCAGTTTCTGATCAATGCTATATTAACTGCAATGATTGTATGGATCATTAAGCCGGTAACGGGTGCAGGATTATGTAATATGACGGCATTTTGTACGATCGGAAGCACTGCCGCAACACTGCTATATTTATTATGCTGTCTTGGGTCATGCCGGAAGGAAGCCATGGCAACAGGAGCGGCTTCGATTTCTATCAGGACATATCTGAAACTTGCAATTCCGGTTATGGCAGGATCGGCACTGACATCTTTTCTGAGTGCGGCAAATGATGCGCTTGTCCCATTTACATTGAAGCAATCCGGGAATTCCGGAGCAGAAGCATTCAGCCAATTCGGGATTTTTGAGGCAATTGTGATTCCTGTTTTATTTTTCCCTTCTACAGTATTAGTATCATTATCAGGCATTCTTGTCACGGAGACCGCAAGAGAAAATGCGGCCTGCAATAAAACAAGAATTACTAATATGACAGAAAAAACCATACGGCAGACAGCAGTATTTTCTATCTTTGTGACGATGATTTTATTGCTATTTGGAAATGAGATCGGAGAATTGCTAGGCGGCGGAGAAACCGCAGGAAAAACCATTGCATTGATTGCGCCGGTTGTGCCATTTATTTATTTAGAGATCATACTGGAAAGCATTATCAAGGGCATTGGATCACAGGCATTTTCTTCTTTGAATTATCTTGCGGAATATATTGTCCGGATTTCCTGTGTATTAATTTTTATTCCGGTGATGGGCTTTTATGGGATTGTATTATCTTACTATGCAAGCAATATTTTCGGAAATGTAAGCCGTCTTATCCATGTGATCAAGAAAACAGGGATGCAATTTTCTGCTGTCAATCTTCTAGGCATCCCGATTTTTTCGGCGGTATTATCTGCACAGCTGACTTTGCTGATTTTTCATATCTTTCATGCAGAAGCAGATCAGAATTTCATCAGTATGGGTATTTTTATATTACTGAGCTGTCCTGTTTATCTGGCCATTCAGAAAGAATTATTCAGCCTGAATCTACAGGCAGAACCAGAAAAAAACCGTCTGTAACAACAGGCGGTTTTATATTTTCCCCATCATGCGTGGTTTTAAGATTTTAGTATAGACATCTGTCAGGCCATCCAGCGAGGTATCATACATCAGGAAAAACGGATTGAGAATAAGTAAAATAATTTTCCCGGCATGTTTTCCATATTGCTGAAATTCTTCCAGCAATTCCTGCGCACCTAAGAGATAGACTGTCAGATAAAAATAAATGATCATGCTGATATTAAATAATAATAATTTGATCAAAATGCATAATGGCTTTGCTTTCAGATTGGTGAGATAATTACGAAAAATGGGATAAGAACCAAAAAACAGAATAAAAATAAGTGCCGCTTCTTTATCATAAGTCACAAATAATGACAGGAGACTGATGGCGATATAAGTGACCCATGCCCAGCTAATCCCTACTTCTGTGACAATGATGATTAATAAAACGCCTGAAATCATGGGCAAAACTAAATATAATAACGGAAAGACCCCTGTCAGAAACATGCTCATCAGGCAGAAGGCGGACACAATTCCTCCCAGTGCCACCCGATAACTGACATGATTTTGCATTATGACGGATAAACCAGATTTTCAGGTGTCCAGTTTTTGAGAACGGCACACATATCCGCAGCAATGGCTTTTGCTTCTTCCAGATCATGCAGATCATATTGACCGCATTCTATGCGCTTACTTCCGGGGATTTCACCTGTAAAATGATGAATATAGGCAAAGCATTCCTGTACTAATCGAATTGCTGTTTCTGGGGAGATCGTATCTCTTACCAGAAAATAGAAACCTGTCTGACATCCCATAGGCCCTATATAAATAATACTGTCTGTATATGCACTGTTTCTCATCCAGGTAGCCATTAAATGCTCAATCGTATGACCGCCGGCAGGGGTGATATAATCCCGTTCCGGATTATTCGGCTTTTTCATGCGAATATCATAGGTGATGACATCGCCATCCATCCGGGAGGTATACATGCCTTTGTTGAGAATATCATGATTGATCTGAAAACTTGCAATTTTATTCATAGCGAAACACTTCTTTCTGATATTTTTACTATTATAGCATATTCAAAAGCAAAAGTCAAGATTTTACTGTGCTTTTTGCTAAAAACGAATTTCAGGCTTGACTTTTTTCAGGGAATATGATAAAATGAAAATCGGAATGATTGCAGAAGAAAGGGTTTTTATTATGAAGCGTTGCTATAAAATTGCAGACTGCTGTATTGAGATCGAATCTTTATATGAAGAAATTCATGTATTATGCCGGGATTATATTGCTGAGGATGAAACACCTGATTTTTATATTCATATTCAGAAACAAGATATTGCCTATGAGCAGGAACGTTCTGACAGGGAAATGCTTCGGGAAGGGAAAACATCTCGGATATGGCGGGAAAGCTATCTTGAAACATTGGCCGTTTATCGAAAAATTGCCGATTTTATGGCGGAAAGAAATACAATCCTGTTTCATGGTTCTGTGATCGCTGTAGATCAACAGGCTTATCTGTTTACTGCAAAATCGGGTACAGGAAAATCCACACATACGAGATTATGGAGAGAGTATTTCAAAGATCGTGCTGTTATGGTAAATGATGACAAGCCTTTGCTGAAAATCACAGATTCACAGGTCATTGCATTTGGAACGCCTTGGAATGGAAAACATCATCTTGGGGAAACTATTGCTGTGCCCTTGAAAGCAATCTGTATTCTGCGGAGGGGAGCTGTCAATGAGATTCATCAGATCTCTAGGCAACAGGCCTATGCTATGCTTTTACAGCAGATGCATAAATCTGCGAAACCGGAAATTCTTGCGGTATCTCTTGGGCTTCTGGATCGAATGGCAGAACAGATTCCGCTTTATGAATTAAAATGCAATCAGAATTCAGATGCTGTTATAGTATCTTACAATGCAATGAAAGGATCATTATCATGAGAATCAGTCAAAATTTTATTTCCCATAATGACGGCGATGAAGTCGTTTTAGTTTCTACTGGTGCTTCTGATTTTTCAGGGCTTGTGCATACCAATAAAACCGCAGGCGTGATTATTGAATATCTGAATCAAGATTTGACAGAACAGGAACTTGTTAATAAAATGCTTGAAAGATTTGATGCTTCTAGAGAATTAATTGAAAAGGATGTTCATAAAGTGATTTCTGAACTGCGGAAAATTGGAGCTCTGGATGAATAAATCAAGCTTTGAGGAACAGCTCCAGAAAAACGGAAAATTGATTTATACGAATGTTGGTGACAGTATGATGCCGCTGATCCGGCAAGATCGTGATCTCTTAGTGATTCGCCCTGTTCATGCACGGCTGAAAAAATATGATGTGCCGTTATATAGACGTGATTCCGGAAAATATGTGCTGCATAGAATTTTGAAAGTCCGGGATCAAGATTATGTAATCTGTGGGGATAATCGCTGGAGTAGAGAGTACGGCATTACAGATAAACATATCATAGGGGTATTGACAGCCGTTATCCGTGATGGAAAAGAAATTCCGGTAACAGATAAAAAATATTTATGCTATGTGCATCTGTGGTGCGATTTCTTCCCGATTCGTGCATTGCTCCTCCGGGGAATGCATTTTCTAAAAAGGCATTTAAAATGAAAGAGAATTCTATTATCAAATGGCTTTCTCAAGTAGCCGGAAAACAGAAAATTAATATTAGCATACTGGCATTGATTGAAATATTACAGGGGATCAGCAGTGTAGTATATGCGGCTTTGCTGAAAGATGCTATTGATTATGCTTCTGGAAAAGAGCATCATGCATTTCTGATCCGTTTATTAAGCGTTTTGGGGCTGATGCTGTTTCAGATCTGTCTGAAAGCCGTCAGCAGATGGCTGAATGAATTGACAGTTTCCTGTATTGAAAATCAGCTGAAAGCAAGATTATTTTCTATTTTGCTACAGAAAAATTATGCACAGGTGACAGGAATTCATTCCGGAGAATGGATGAATCGGCTGACTTCTGACGCAAGAATCACATCGGCCTATATGGTTGAAATTATTCCCAGTGTATTGGGAATGAGTGTCAAGCTGGTGGGCGCATTGGCGATGCTTTTGACGATAGAGCCAAAATTTTCTTATATTTTAATTCCGGGCGGTATATTTTTGATGATATTGGCAACCGCATTCCGGAAGCATATGAAAATTTTGCATAGAAATATTCAGGAAAAAAACGGTTTTCTTCGGGTTTTCATGCAAGAACGACTTAGCAGTCTTGTCATTGTGCGGACATTTTCGGCTGAGGAACAGACGAGACAGGAAGCAGAACGGCGCATGTCTATGCATAAAGATGCCCGGATGAAAAGAAATAAAATTTCTAATATTTGCAGTACGGGCTTTAGTAGCATCATGGATGGTATGTATGTAATAGGACTCGCTTATTGTGGATATGGCATTTTAAATGGCTCTGTGACTTATGGCACAATGACGGCTATGCTTCAGCTGATCTCACAGATTCAATCACCATTTGCGAATATTACAGGCTATATTCCAAAATATTACTCCATGACGGCCAGCGCAGAACGGCTCAGAGAAGCAGAATATTTTGAAGAAGACTGTCAGGAAAGATTGCTTTCAGAATCAGAAATCCGTGATTTTTATCATACAGAATTTTCCGAACTGGAGCTTGAAAATATTACATTCCGTTATCAAAATCATGATAGGGAACAAGTATTGCAGAATTTGAATCTGCATATTCAGAAAGGCGATTATATTGCTTTTACAGGCCATTCCGGATGCGGAAAATCTACTATTTTAAAATTAATAATGTGCTTATATCGGCCAGAAAGCGGCAATATGTCTCTGATCCAGAAAAATCAGCAAAAAACACCGCTTACGAGTGAATGGCATAGATTATTTGCCTATGTTCCACAGGGAAATCAGTTAATCAGTGGTTCGATTCGGGAAATTATTGCTTTTTCTGATCCTGATAAAATGCAGGAAGAGGAAAACATGCAAAAAGCACTTGCCATTGCTTGTGCAGATGAATTTATCAGCAAGCTTCCGAATGGATTAGATACGATTCTTGGCGAGCGAGGACAGGGACTTTCTGAGGGACAAATGCAAAGAATTGCCATTGCCAGAGCGATATTTTCAGATAATCCGATTTTGCTTTTGGATGAAGCAACCAGTTCTCTTGATGAATTATCAGAAAAACAGGTTCTTGAAAATCTGAAAAATATGACAGATAAAACCATTATCATTGTCACACACAGGCCAAAAGCTCTGGAAATTTGCAATAAAATTCTGCATTTTACAGAAGAGGGAACGGAGTTGAAAAAATTATCATGACAAAAGAAGAATTCCGTGTCAATGTGCTGGATATGCTATATCTGGCACAATGTGCCGTCAATCAGAAAACACCTGATAAAACCCGAATAGATGCCCTGAATCTGGAACAGCTGTATGAAGCAGCAAAAAAACATTCTATGACAGCAGTCACAGCGATCGGACTGGAAGCCGCGGGAATTCGTGATCCGCATTTCACAGCCGCAAAAGAGAAAGCACTCCGCAAAAATATTCTTCTTGATGCAGAAAGAAAGCGCATTCTGCAAAAGCTGGAAGAAGCTGAAATTTGGTACATGCCTTTGAAAGGGGCAATTCTCAAAGAGTATTATCCCAAAAGTGCTATGCGACAGATGAGTGATAATGATATTCTTTGTGATAGTACCTGTCGTGAAAAAATTCATGATATTATGCTTTCTCTGGGCTTTACCAGTGAGCATTTTGGCATCAGCTGTGATGATGCTTATTTTAAAAAGCCTGTTTCTAATTTTGAAATGCATAGTGCATTATTTGCCATCGAAGAAGTGCAGGGGCTTGAAAATTTTTGTCATTATTATAGCAATGTGAAAGAACGGCTTCTGAAAGATGAAGATAATCAATATGGCTGGCATTTTTCAAATGAAGATTTTTATCTGTATGTCACAGCGCATGAATATAAACATTATGCTTCCAGTGGGACAGGTGTCCGCACGCTTTTGGATACTTATGTTTTTATGAAAAAATTTCATGATGTCATAGATTGGCATTATCTGCATGAAGAACTCAAAAAGCTCGGCATTTTTGCGTATGAAAAACAGAGCCGCCATCTGGCAGAAAAGATTTTTACAGAACAGCCCCTGACGGCACAAGAACAGAATATGCTGGATTATTATATTTTTTCCGAAACTTATGGAAATCCAGCCAATCGTGCTGCAAATCGATTTCAGAATTTTGCACAGCAGTCCGGTAGTACTTCACCAGGACAATATATTTTTCAAAGAATTTTCCCCTCTATGGAATTTGTCAAGGCTTGGTATCCGTTTTTTTATCAACATAAAATTCTTCTTCCGGTCTTATGGTTTATTGTCCGCCCTTTCAGAGCCTTGACCGTGCATAAAAAAGATGTCGCCGAAGAGGTCAGACAACTCAAAAATCAGACCGGCAAAAATTCATGATGAATCACGTCTCTGACGGATCATAATAAATTATCAATCAGAAAGGACTTGGATCTATGAATCCGAATGCAAGTTTTACAACTCGTGCCATTCATGCAGGAAATCAGCCTGATTCGGCTACCGGCGCAATTGAACCGGCAATTTATATGGCTAACAGCTTTCAGCTCCCTTATGACCCTTCTACTATGAACTGGTCTGCTTCTGATGCCAATATTTACACCAGAAACGGCGGTGTCAATCAGGGCATGCTGGAAAAGAAAATTGCAAATCTCGAAAACGGAGAAGATTGTGTTATCCTTGCCAGCGGTGTGGCCGCATTGTCTGCCCTGTTCTTCACAAAATTGAAAAAGGGCGATCATGTGATTTTCTCAACTGTCACTTATATCGCTACTTATCGCATTTTTCATGAACTCTGGACAGAAAAATGGGGTATTGAAACTTCTATTATAGATTGTACAGATATCAATGCAATCAAGGCGGCTATCCGTCCCAATACGAAGCTGATTCATTTTGAAACCCCTGGCAATCCGACATTGTGTATCTGTGATATTGAGGCAATTGTGAAATTAGCACATGAGCATCATATTCTTGTTTCCGCAGATAATACATTTTCTTCTCCTTATAATACTCGTCCGCTTGAATACGGTGTAGATTTCGTTGTGGAAAGTCTGACAAAATATATCAATGGGCATGGCGATTCCATGGGCGGTGCTGTGATCGGTAATCATGAAGATATGGAAAAAATTCGTTATCAAGCGCAAGTTAATATTGGCGGATGCATCAGTCCTTTCAATGCCTGGTTAATCATGCGTGGCTCACAGACATTTCCGCTCAGAATGCAGGTGCATAATGATAATGCGCTTGCTGTAGCAGAATGGCTTGAAAAACAGCCTTGTGTTAGCTTTGTAGCATATCCGGGACTGAAGAGTTTTAAAAATCATGATCTTGCTGTGAAGCAAATGGAGCATGGTTTTGGTGGCGTGCTTTCTTTTGGATTAAAAGGGGATCATGATCTCTATAACAGAGTTGTGACACATCTGGAAATTTTCACTTCTGCGGTTTCCCTCGGCAATACCGCAAGCTTGATTGTCTTTTTGGGTGAAGATGATGAAAGAATGTATCTGTATCCGGAAGAATTTCATGGCGGTTTTTATCGTGTGGCAATCGGCATTGAAGATAAAAATGATCTGATTGCAGATCTTCGGCAGGCATTCCAAGCAGAAGGCCTTACAACAGTGGATTAATCAAAAAAACGGATGCTACGGCATCCGCTTTTTAATTTACGAGAAAATACGGCCTATATAATCGCCCAATTGTTCCGGCGTGAGTGCCCCCACAAATGCGCCCATATTCGCCAGTTTTTGCCCAATCTGGCGATCAAAAGAAGGATTTGCGGTTTCATCCAATGCTGTCAGATAGTTTAATTTTGCACCAGATTCGATAATATTTTTACTAGTATTGAGTAAATAGCGTTCCGATGCGCCTTCATATAGATCCGTTACACAAATGATACAGGTTTTAGCAGGGGTTTCTATCAACTGCTCACAATAGGCCATTGCTTTCCCGATATCCGTACCCCCGCCAAGCTGAACACTCATCAAGATTTCCGCCGGATCTTCTGCCTGACCGGATAGATCTACAATACTGGTATCAAAAATAATCAATTTTACATCTGCAAAGGGAAGCTTTGCAAGAATTTGCGCCATGACGGCACTATAGATAACAGAGCCAAGCATAGACCCACTTTCATCAATCGCAATGATAACACGCCAAGTACTATATTTTTTGACCCGGTTATTAAAATAAATTTCCTGTAGCATGAGCTGACCAGAATCCGGATCATAATGCTTGAGATTTTTCCGGATGGTTTTTTTCATATCCAGATTTCTTGCGGAATGCACAGGGCTGGAAGAATTTCTATCAATACGGCCGAGAATAGAACGCCGGATATCATTTTCTAATTTTTCTCTCAGATCATCAGCGACTTTCTGGGCTATTTTTTTAGCCGTTTCGAGCACTTCGCCTTTCATCAGATGTTTTAGCTGTAGGACAGTTTTTAATAAATTCATATCTGGCTGAATCTGTTCCAATATTTTTTTATCTGTGAGGAGTTCTGTCATGTGAAATTCTTCGAGAGCCTGTCTTTCCAGAATATCAGCGGTTTGTTTTGGGAAAAGTTCTCTGACTTTTGTGATCCATTTGGCAGCATTCAGTTTTGATTTTCCTGATCCTCCCTGACGGCTGTTTCCTTCATCATCCTGCCTTACATCTTCACCGGCGGCCTGATTATATAGATATTCAAGCAGATTTTCCATATCTGTCATCATAGTGATTTCTCTTTGACTGCCGTTGAAATCAAGATCCTGTTCGGATTGTTTGCCAAGAATCAACCGCCAGCGATTTAATACCTGTTCTTCTGTGATCATATAGATAGCCTCTTTTCAAAGATTAAATTTTTTTTGGATCTGTGATTCTGTATCATCATACCAATTTTTTTGCATTTTATAATCTGTCAGCAGGATTTGAATTTCTATTTGTTTCTGATCAATAGCATACTGAATCAGCGGATCAATATTTTTCTTCGTGAGCAGATGGGAAGAATCTAATATTTTCTGAATGATTGGGAGCTCATTTTGATCAATCAGAAATTTGCACATTTTGGTCAATCTTTTTTTGATATAAGCAAGTGCGGTTTCATCCTGCGGATCATGATAGAATAGATTCCAGATCACACTATATGCTATCCGGGAGGGCATTTTTTCGAATTCTTTTTTTCTGATCAAGTCGACAATATCAAATATATTGATGCTTCTTTCTGTATCTGCTAAAAATGTAAATCCCTGAAAAGTGATTTTCAGCTTGATGCAGTGATAAAATGCACCTAATGCGATATATCCCACATCATCCGGAATGGTGATGCTTGTCAGATTGATACAGTTGGTAAATGCATTACCTTCGATGATTTTAAGACTTTTCGGAAGAATAATATTTTTCAGATTGGCACAGCCAAAAAATGCATAATCTCCGATTTTTTTCACGCCCTCCGGAAGAATGATGTTTGTCAGGCTGGTGC
Organism: Ruminococcus sp. UBA7013; assembly: GCA_002449585.1. Taxonomy (GTDB): domain Bacteria; phylum Bacillota; class Clostridia; order Oscillospirales; family Ruminococcaceae; genus UBA3855. Next base: position 4,730 of record DJXD01000110.1, on the reverse strand, counting down.
AATTCAAAAATGCCCGATCTCCGATTTTAAGCACACCTTCCGGAATGATGATATTGGTCAGATTCGTACAGCCTTCAAATGTCTCTCTTGCGATCCCCGTTACCCCTTCCGGAATGTTGATGCTTGTCAGATGGCTACAATTTTTAAATGCGCCATCTTCGATGATTTTAAGGCTTTTCGGAAGGATCATATTTTTCAGGCTGGTGCAATTCAAAAATGCCCGATCTCCGATTTTAAGCACACCTTCCGGAATGATAACAGATGTATCATTTCCAATATATTTTTTTACGATACCATTTTTGATTTCAACCAAACTTTGAATCCTCCGTTTCTTTAAGAGGTGGACATGATCAAACGGCAGTGAGAGCGGAAAGAATTGGTATCTCTCACTGAAATGAAGGCAATCCACTTGACATTTTTCCATTGTGATGATATATTATAGATCGTTCGCATCTTGATAAGAGTGAAGCACATGAATGACAGAATTGTGCTTTGATGTGGATTGAAACAAAATCATGTATCATAAAATCGTTCCTCGCTCTCTTAATCTTCTGAAAATGCCGGCATCCAGTTCCGCACCGAATGCATATAAAGCTTCATCATGGCCGGATTGTTCTGAAAGATCTGCATCATGTCCATGCAGAGAAGCCGCTTCTTTGCCGATTTTCTGAATTTCAAAGGGCGTGAAATAGCTGAATGCCAGACGCAAAGACGGCAGAATTTCCATGAAATCTGCATATTCCATATTGGCAAGTAAAACATCTGTCATAGCTAAGAATTTCTGATCTGTCAGGGCAATATCACGGGCTGTTTCAAATAAGCCACGCAGATATAATGCCCCTTGTTTTTTAATATCAGAAGAGCCTTTTAAATAGCTTTTCATAGCATTTTCAGCCTGTGTCAGATAAGATCTGTTCATAGCATAGAGCAAGCCCATGACTGCACCATAAACAGAAGGCTCTTTTTGATCCTGTTCTGTAAAGGTCTGCAATGCATCTTGAAATTCTTCCTGCCTGTGCGGAAAGATGCGTCCTGTTACGTTGTATAATAAACGATAGATTTTAATGCAATCATTGGCTTGTTCAGGCTGTATGCTAGCCATCATTGGCAGCAAAGCAATCAGTTTTGAATAGCATTGTTCCATATATTTCAAATTTGCTGGATCATGAAATTCATAGAGATTTCGTAATTCATGAAGCATGTCAAAATAATGCAGGCCATTGCCAAGGGAAAAGAAATCACCATCATTAGCTAGAATTTCTTCCATGAATTTGAGATCTTTTGCAGGGAGTATAATTCCCATCAGGAAGCAATCCACGCTGATCTGAGCGGCAATTTCACAGCGGCTTTCTTTATGCATATATTTTGATGCCATTGTTCGACAAGCTTCCTGAATGGTTGAGCCATCGGGGGTATGATCCACAAGAACAGCATCTGTCTGGGGATTACGACAATAACGCCATTCTTCCCGGACACGGCTTCGATCTTTATTTGCATGAAGGTCAGGGCCTTTATGCATTGAGCAGAAATCTGTCCGGAGGAATTCCATCTGATGAAAAAAGCGGCTTTTCTGCAATTCTTTTTCACTGGTGAACAGGGAAATTTCTGTTTCCTGTAAAATCACAGTATTGGCTTTGAGTCGGAATTTTTTGCATTGATTTTCAAAATCAGCGATCAGGGGCGGAATATGATTTTGATCACCAATATGTCCGACGGTTTCACCAGTGGCAAGCTGATTTAATAAATCTAATGGCAATGAAGATGCCGCCGTTTTCTCGCCTTTGATAAATGCCCCTGTGATGCCGTCATATACTTCAAAAAATCCGGGTTCAGGAGAATTTCTAAGAGCGGCTAATCCTTCTGAGAGAGAATAAGCAGATGTGATATCTGAGATAGAAAGCATAATTTCTTTTTTAGTGCTAGCTTTGGCTGTCTGTGTCAGGAGATCTAGACATTGCTGATGATAAACGCCTTCGGGTGTTTCGGAAATGCTAAGTGCCTGAGAAATGCCGTCATAAAAGCCCGGATGCATCATTCCGGATGCATAGCCCTGGAGGGCATCTGCGGCTTGATAAGAATAAGCGATGGGATAACAATTTTGGATATCTTCAGAAAATTTATGTATCCGGATCGGTTTGATTTTTGTTTTTAATAATTCTGATAATCCCCAAGAATGAAATCCGCCTGTCACGACAAGAATTTTCTGATATTCTTTCATGGCTTCCTGAATCTGGAAAGTCATATATTGTTCACGGGCAGTTTCTGAAATAAGTTCTTCCTGAGGGGTATCCTGACGGGTGAGAATGCAATAAGTATACATCTGATGAATAAAATTTTCCGGTGTCATGCGCAGGCCAGCGATCTCAAAATATTTTTCCCAAAATTCATTAAAATTCCGCAGTCCTGTTTTTTCGCATAGCTTCTGATAGAATTTACTCTGAATAAGATAGGAATCATCTGTATAATTCTGATTTGCAGTATGCTTTTTTGTTTGAATCATGATTTCCGCATAAGGAAGATCAATAAATTTAGCTGGGATATTTAATTTTTTAGCTGTCATCATGGCATGATATTCCGGTGATGCATACAGAAATGGATAATAACAATGATAATCTTCTGCATCTTCACTGATATATTTTTTCTTATCTTTATAGAAATAATAAATTGCGGCTGGGAGTCTGGTTTTCTCATCTGTCAGGACAGAGATCAGATCATTTGCATTTTCAGGCCCTTCAATCAGAATGATTTCGGGCTGATATTTTATAATAGTCTTTTCCAGCTGATAGGAACACACTGGACTATGATGACGCACCGGAAAAAATAATACTTGACCGGAAAAATCAAGCGGAATTTTTTCAGATAATGTTTCATTTTCAAAAATAGCAGTCATGATAAACCTCCTGTTATAGACTGAATTTTTTGTTAATGATCGCTTCTGTATCTGTATAGCCGATTTTTTGATTTTTATATTCCAGAAGCGTTATATAATTTTCATGCTGTTTCTGATCAATGGCATATCTAATAAATATATCAATATTTTGATCTGTTACGAAATCACCCTGATCAAGAATATTCTGAATCAATTCTGCATGAGGATATGTTATGATATATTCAAACAGTTTTGTGAAATTTCTCCGGATATAATTCACAATCGGCTTTTCCTGGGGATGCGTCAGCCATAAAATGAAGACTGCCGTACTGAGTGATTGTGATAATTTCATAGTGATAATACATCTTTTGACGAGTATCATCATAATATCATTCACGTTATATGGATAATCAATTGTCTTTCCACAGTAAGTAATTTTTTGTACCTCAAAGCATTCATCAAAGGCATTTTTTGAAATAGCATTGATGCTATCCGTGAAAGTGATGCTTTCCAAACTCATACAAGCCCGGAATGCATGATTGCCGATTGTTTTTACACTATCCGGAATGACAATGCTTTTCAGATGTTTTTTGAATCGGAAGGAATCACCGCCGATTTCTGTCACGCCATCTGGAATGATAATATCTGTCTGGAAAGGTTCTTCTATATATCGAAACAGAATGCCGTTTCTGATGTCAAATCCCATGGGATCACATTCCTTTCTTGAATATCATGATTAATACCCATTATTTTAAAAATCCTGCTGTATCATAATAAGCTTTCCAGATGCCGCCTTGATGCTTACTTTTTTCCTTGACGGCTGTATGAAAATAGCTTTTTAATTTTTGAAGATCATCCCGGTTTTCCTTGCACACTGCACCGAGCAGATTTTCAGTTAAGACAGGCAATTCTATTCTGCCATCGCCATAATACCATGCATGGCAAAGCGTCTGATAATAAACAGAAACGGCTTCGGCAGTACTCATAACAGCGGCAGGCTTTTCGATCATTGTACCCTCTGCGGTGATGCCTTCCCGGAGTTCATGATAGGTCACAGCTAATAATTCTGCTGCATCGGTATCCACGGTACAATCAATATGTCCGGATTTTGCAAGATCATTGGCTTCCCGGATGATGATTTCTTTTTCAAGCTTAACATCTCGAACGGGAGAGACCGTTTCAAAATTAAATCTTCTTTTCAATGCGCCGGACATTTCATTGACACCTTTATCACGGGTATTGGCTGTTCCGATGATATTAAAGCCAGATTTTGCAAGAATCAGGCCATTATCACCTAATTCAGGAATATTCAGAATTTGATCACTCATGACAGAAATCAGGCTATCTTGAATTTCAGCAGGTGTTCTTGTAATTTCTTCAAATCTGGCAAAAATACCTTCTTCCATGCCGATCAGGAGGGGAGCAGGAACAAGAGCCTCCCGGCAAGGGCCTTTAGATAATAATAATGCATAATTCCAGCTATATTTAATCATATCTTCTGTTGTGCCGGCAGTACCCTGTACAGTATTGGTACTTTTTCCACAGATCGCCGCAGATAATAATTCTGATAGCATTGTTTTGGCCGTACCGGGTTCACCGACGAGCATCAGCCCTCTGTTTCCGGCCAATGTGATAATACATCTTTCGACAAGGGCATCATTTCCGTAAAATTTTCGATTGATCTGCATTTTTTCATTTGTGATGGGATGGGTCACTATTCCACCCAGAATGAATAATCTAACAGATTTCGGGGAAAGCTTCCAATTTTGGGGCTTTTTATTTTGTGAATCAGCGGCTTTGAGGAAAGCCAGCTGTTCGGCATAACGCACTTCTACAGGCGGTTTGATAAAATTCTGTTCCA
>DJXD01000038.1 GCA_002449585.1 Ruminococcus sp. UBA7013 | reverse complement strand
TCCTAAAAGCAGATTCTCCAATGCTGGTGACAGAATCAGGGATATGAACCGAGGTTAATGCACTGCAATCATGAAAAGCAAAATTTCCAATGCTGGTGACAGAATCAGGAATTTTTATATCACCTGTACATGCAGATCCATCAATTAAGATTCCATTCAAGATAACAAGAGGATTTCTTTCCTGCATGCTTTTCAGCCAGAGAGTTCCGCTAAAAGCACCCCATCCAATATTAGTGACAGAATCCGGGATATCAATAGAGATCAATCCACTGCATTCTTTAAAAGCCCCCCATCCAATGCGAGTGACAGAATCCGGAATATGAACAGAGGTCAATGCATGGCATCCCTGAAAAGCACACTCTCCAATGCTTGTGACAGAATTAGGAATTTTTATATCACCTGTACATGTAGAGCCATCAATTAAGATTTTTTTAACAATGACAAGAGGGTTTCTTTCCTGCATGCTTTTCAGCCATGGCGTGCCGGAAAAAGCATGCGCTCCAATATTTGTGAGAGAATCAGGGATATGAATAGAGGTCAATGCATGGCATTCATAAAAAGCATATTCTCCAATGCTTGTGACAGAATCCGGGATATGAATAGAGGTTAATGTACTGCATCCAGAAAAAGCACTATCTCCAATATTGATGACAGAATCCGGAATATGAACAGAAGTCAATGCACGGCATCCATCAAAAGCCTCCCATCCAATGCTTGTGACAGAATCAGGGATATGAACAGAAGTTAATGCATAGCATCCTTGAAAAGTATCCTCTTCAATGCGAGTGACAGAATCAGGGATATAAACAGAAGTCAATGCACGGCATCCAGAAAAAGCCCCCCATCCAATGCGAGTGACAGAATCTGGAATATGAACAGAAATTAATGCACAGCATCCAGAAAAAGCACCTCCTCCAATGCTAGTGATACCTTCCGGAATGATGATTTCTGTTTCATCTGGTTGAGGAATGTATTCTGTTAATACATGATTTGTAATTTCAAAGATTGTAGCTGATTGATAATATTTAAATGTCGGATAGCCGTCATCATTTTCAAATACATGTTCATATTTTCTCAGATGTTCCGGTAATTCTACAGTAATCAGGCCGGTACAGCCATCAAAAGCATCGCCTGAAATTTCCTGTACACTTTCCGGAATTTTGATAGTTGTCAATGCATAGCAATCATTAAAAGCATGATTTCCAATTTTTGTGACAGAATCAGGAATTTTTATATCACCTTTACATGCAGATCCATCAATTAAGATTCCATTTAAAATAACAAGTGGGTTTCTTTCTTGCATGCTTTTCAGCCATGGCGTGCCGGAAAAAGCACTTGCTCCAATATTTGTGACAGAATCCGGAACATGAACAGAAGTCAATGCACGGCATCCATCAAAAGCCCCCCATCCAATGCTTGTGACAGAATCAGGGATATGAACAGAAGTCAATGCATGGCATCTAAAAAAGGCATTATCTTCAATGCGAGTGACAGAATTAGAAATTTTTATATCACCTTTACAGGTAGATCCATCAATTAAGATTCCATTCAAGATAACAAGAGGATTTCTTTCCTGCATACTTTTCAGCCATGGCGTGCCGGAAAAAGCAAACGCTCCAATATTTGTGGCAGAATCCGGAATGGGAATAAAGTTCAATGCATTGCAATTAGCAAAAGCCCAATATCCAATATTTGTGACAGAATCAGGGATATGAACAGAAGTCAACGCACTGCATCCCTGAAAAGCAGAACTTCCAATTCTTATGACAGAATCCGGAATATGAACAGAAGTCAATGCACGACATCCCTGAAAAGCACCATCTCCAATTTTTGTGACATCCTCCGGAATTTTGATTTCTGTTTCATCCGGTTCAGGGATGTATTTTATTAATACATGATTTGTAATTTTAAAACTCATAGATTCCCTTCTTTCTTTTCTTGATAATATTTAATAATATTTAAATCTCGGATGGCAATCATCATTTTCAAATACATGTTCATATTTTTTCAGATGATCGGGCAATTCTACAGTAATCAGGCCGGTACAGCCCTCAAAAGCACCTGATCCAATACTAATGACAGAATCAGGGATATGAACCGAGGTCAATGCCTGGCATTCAAAAAAAGCACATTTTCCAATGCTTGTGACAGAATCAGAGATATGAACAGAAGTCAATGCATGGCATCCGAAAAAAGCACAATCTCCAATACTTGTGACAGAATCAGGGATATGAACCGAGGTCAATGCCTGGCATTCAAAAAAAGCACATTTTCCAATGCTTGTGATAGAATTTGAAATATAAACAGAGGTTAATACAACACATCCATAAAAGGCTTTATCTCCAATATTTGTAACAGAATCAGGGATATGAATAGAGATCAGTGCGCTGCATCCTCTAAAAGCACTCTCTTCAATTCGAGTGACGGAATCCGGAATATGAACAGAGGTCAATGCATTACACTCAGAAAAAGCAAGATTTTCAATATTGGTGACAGAATCGGGAATATGAACAGAAGTCAATGCACGACATTCCCAAAAAGCACCATATTTAATATTAGTGACAGAATTCGAGATATGAACAGAGGTCAATGCATGGCATCCGAAAAAAGCACAATCTCCAATACTTGTGACAGAATCAGGGATATGAACCGAGGTCAATGCCTGGCATTCAAAAAAAGCACTATCTCCGATACTGATGACAGAATCAGGGATATGAACCGAGGTTAATGCACTGCAATCATGAAAAGCATAATTTCCAATGCTGGTGACAGAATCAGGAATTTTTATATCACCTGTACATGCAGATCCATCAATTAAGATTCCATTCAAGATAACAAGAGGATTTCTTTCCTGCATGCTTTTCAGCCATGGCGTGCCGGAAAAAGCACTTGCTCCAATATTTGTGACAGAATCCGGAACATGAACAGAAGTCAATGCACGGCATCCATCAAAAGCCCCCCATCCAATGCTTGTGACAGAATCAGGGATATGAACAGAAGTGAATGCATTGCATCCAGAAAAAGCACTATCTCCGATACTGATGACAGAATCAGGGATATGAACAGAAGTCAATGCATTGCATCCAGAAAAAGCACTATCTCCGATACTGATGACAGAATCAGGGATATGAACAGAAGTCAATGCTTTGCATTCAAAAAAAGCTTTATATCCGATATTAGTGACATTTTCCGGAATGATGATTTCTGTTTCATCTGGTTCAGGGATGTATTTTATTAATACATGATCTGTAATTTGAAAACTCATAGATTCCCTTCTTTCTTTTTCATGCGCAGTCTTTTGAAAAAATCTGACAGGAGCTGACTACATTCCTCTTGTAAAATACCGCCATGATATTCCGGGCGGAATTGATTCGGTAGAGCAAACCCCTGTACAATGGAGCTGACTGCTCCATTTTTTAGATCATATGCGCCAAAGTAAACTTTTTCTATTCTTGCTTGAATAATTGCCCCTGCACACATCATGCAGGGTTCTAATGTCACATACATGACACAATCCGGAAGCCGCCAGCCGCTAAGTTTACGACAGGCGGCATCTATGGCGGATAATTCCGCATGTGCAAGCGCATGACGCTTGATTTCACGCTGATTATAGCCTTCTCCGATGATTTCGCCTGTATTTTTCTGGATGATCACCGCCCCAACGGGAACTTCTCCCAATGCGGCGGCCTGTCCAGCCAGAGAAAGCGCATATTTCATATAAAATTCCTGCATAAGATCACCTCTATGTGAGCATGGCTGTAGCAATCATGAGAAATGCACAGCAGAGCAAAAAGGCCATCATTGGCATAGGAGAAAAGAATGCTGTAAATTTTTCCTGCATGTTTAAATAAGTCTGATTAGGAAACGGCTGATCCGGTTTTTGATTTTTATGCCGGAGAATATATAATCCTGCAATGATCCCGGAAATACAGGGTACAAGCACCATCAGCCACCATTGCGGAGAATAGATGCTGTTGAATGTTTCAGCACAGAACAGGCCAAACATGTAAATTTCATGTACAATGCGGAGCAGAACAGCCGTTCCGAAACTGCCGGTTTGTGTCAGATAATAAGAAATAGTTAGATGCAAAAGGCCGATCCGAAGGGCATCCGGTGCGTTATGGGTCATGACGGCGGCAAGAATGGCGGTTGCAATCATAGCGAAATCATCACCAAACTGGCGGAGTACCTGAAATAGACAGCCATGCAGGAGAAGTTCAGCCATCAGCGGCAGAACAAAAATCATCATTAGGACATAGAGAATAATTCTTTGATCTTCGGCATTGACTGCGCTGGAAATCAGCCTATATTTTTCCAATTCTGCGGAACGAGAGATGCCAAACATCCCCATTCCGACGCTCAAAAGCATGGTCAGGATCAAACCTGTCAGAATTTGCGGCGGATTACGAAGCTTTAAAGGAATGCTGACACGCAGCGGCAGGCGCAGAAAGATTTGAAGCAGGAGAGCAGGAATCAGATATTTCAAGAGATGGATCATAGAAGAAACCCAGAATACAAGTTTCTGATCTCCAAACAGATGGCTTTCTCCCAGAAATACGATCTGGATATGCAGATGCAGCAGATTCATCAGCAGAACAACAGCTTTATCGAGAAGATTTTCAATCACCAGACAACAGATCAGAAGAATGCCCGTCAGTGTACCGATTCGGGTCAGAACATCCTGTTCTGTTTGGGCAGGAGAGGCGGCAGCAGCGGCAGGGCTTTCTGAAAAGGCGGATTCTTTTGGATTTTTCGTAAACCGGAAAGCATAGGGATTTTTCTTTTTGCGTCTCCAGCTGCGGAACGCTTCCTGATAATCAGAATCTTGATAAGGGAAAGAAGCATCTTCTACAACATCAATCATTTTTTGCAATGCTGTTTCTTTTTGTATCAATGAGAAATCCCCCCTTGAGATTTTTCTTTTTCTATTATAGCATAAAATCACGGGAGATGCAGTAGTTATCCGGAAACATTTTATGAATATTTTGTAAAAAATATAAGTCTGAATTATGAACCGGAGAACAGGAGAAGTTCCCCTAAAATGCAGAATTTAAAATGAAAAATAAAGAAAAAATTCACAAAAAATACATTGAAAATTGAAAAAATATGTGCTATAATATAAACAAAAAATTCATATATTCTGAGGAGGGCGTTTTATGAGCAGTAATATTTATCAGAAAATAACGGCATCTTGTACTGCGCTTGCAATTACAATTGCAGGGCTGACATCTTTTATCATGCCAGTATCAGCAGCTGGCACTCCAGTGCTGACAATTGAGAATAAACGGATTACAGCCAATGAAATCGGGGAAGATGGCAAAGTAGCCATTAATCTGTTTCTTTCCGATAACAGAACAGGCGTGTGTGCGGCATCTTTTGGAATTCGTTATGGTGAAGGGCTGATTTATTGTGATTTTGAAGCTGTAAATAAAGCAGGAAAGAATTTTAATGTCGCTTGTAATGAAGATCAGCATTTGCTTTGGATGACATGTTCAGCCGGAGATGCTCACAGTACAGCCAATGAACTGAAAGAGGAAATCATGCTGACATTGTATTTTACATTGCAGGATGGTATCAGCGGCGGAAGCTTCCCCATTCAGTTTGAATGGGAGGGGATGGATGGTTCTTCTGCTTTCTGGTATACGGATCGTGACAGAAGCAAAGAAATGATGCAGGGAGGTATGCGTGAAGATTGCAATAATGGTTCACTGGCAATTGTGACCCGTGAAATATATATGGAACCTACACAGATCCGGCCTAATCGGGAAAGCACTAGACAGCTGTATGTTTATAACGGCACACAAACACCAATCTGGTTTTCCGATAATCCAAATGTAGCAACGGTAGATAATAATGGACTTGTTACAGCAGTTAGCCCCGGTGAATGTATGATTCAAGCATTTGTAGATAATCAGATTGTAGAGTGCAAGGTTGTTGTGCCAGAAGCCTATTATTATGATATTACAGATTCTAATGCTTTGAATCTGACAGATCCAGCTAAAACGATTATAATGGAATATCCCAATGCCAGTGGTACAGTTACATGGCGTTCTTCTCTTTTGGATGTTGCCGAAATCAATGAAACTGGAATGATTATCCCGAAGAAAAACGGCAGTGTGAACCTGTTCGGTACGGATACGGAAAATAATGTGACATATATGCGACCTGTTAATATTGCCTTTGATTCTGTTTCCCCCGAAGATCCTCCGACAGAAACCACAAGTGAAAATGTTTCCCCGTTGGAACAGCCGCTTTCTGGTGATGTCAATCTGGATGGAACAGTGAATATCATGGATGTCATTCTTTTGAATAAAGCGATTTATGGAAAAGCTTCTTTGAGTGAAGCGCAAGAAGTTGCCGCTGATGTAGATGAGAGCGGAAAGCCTGATGCTTCAGATGCGCTTGTTATTATGAAGAAAATTGTTAAACTGATCTGAAATAATAGCCCCGGACAGAATCCGGGGCTTTTTTTATTTGGTATTGGTCACATTCCAGCGAAAAGAACAGAATTTTGCAATTTTAGTAATATCAAACGTAGTATTATTTAGAATCGTTGTGAAATCCAGAAAACGATAATTTGTTTTTAGCTCTTTGTTGCCGATCAGATTTCTGATTGCTGTCAGACTGGTATTAGGGGGATTTTTCTGTACAACAATTCCAAGCCGATGATGTTCTTTCAGATAGGCAACAATTTCAGAGGCAAGTGTTAATGTTTTATCTGCCATGTTATACACGCCAGTGAGATTATCATTTTCATCTGCCGCCTGTACAAAATTCAGAAGAAAATCAACCATGTTATGCACACAGCACATGTGAAAGCCATATTCCCCAGCATAAATAAATTTTGTACCATCTTTTGGATCTGTGATTTTGGATTCCAGATTTTCTTTAAATGTTTTTGTATATACAGGCGCAAGCCGCAGGATAACGCAGGTCATGCCCGGTCTGCGGCCAATATCAGCAGCAAGTTTATATTCTGATGCAGATTTTAATTTTGCATAATTTGTGACAGGCTTTATAAAATCATCTTCATGCAAAGGTTCTCTTGTTTTAGGAATCTGATAAAGCTGTGTTGTGCTGATCAGGATAAATTGCTTTACCTGTGTGTTGACAGCTGATTCATAAATAAATTCATTGCATTTTTCATTCTGTTTTATCTCTGCTTCTGTAATGATATGGCCAAAATCATTATCTGCTGTACATGCCAGATGAATGACAGTATCAAAATGATATCGTTCCATTACATCGGAATAGGTTGTCTTGTCTACAGGCGAGGCTTGATAAAACGTAAAATGTGCTTTATTCAGATTATAATTACTTTGATTGCTGTCAATGGCCACAACTTCACAGCCTTTTTTCAGAAAACCGGAACATACATGATCACCGATCATGCCGCATCCTCCTGTTACTAATACTTTTCTCATATAAATCACTCCAAATCTTAGACAAATTTTTTTAAGATTCCTTGCTGTTATTGGCTTCTTCAATCATGCTTTGCACAGGATTCTGGATTGCTGAAAGCGATTCTTCCCAAGGTACACCCTTTCCAGCCGCACGGATTCCATATTCACTGCTGTCCAGCAGACTGAACAGATCCGAAGTAACACCATTCTTGAAATCAATAACAGGATGCTCCATTGCAAGTGCATTCATCTCATTCTTGAGTGAAATCATTTCGGGAGTCCATGTGAAATTATTAGCAAATTGTGCATCTGCAATTTCCATAATTTCCTCATTTAGAAGAAGCAGCCGTTTACAATCCAAAAATTTTGCCGTGCCTTCCGGATTTTGCCCATCCCGGACAAAACAATAAGCATTCATATTAGCTGGAATATAATATGCATCAGCATTCGGATCTTTCGGCATGGGAACAAACATGCAGTTTTCTCCAAATGTGCCTTTCCAGCCCCCATCCTGTCCGGTCTGCGGATCAATATGATGCGCTTCTGCATACATGCTCCATAGCCCTACAGGGTAAAATAATTCCTTTCCGTCCCGGATATAAGAAGGATGTTCTGTCCAGCCAAAATTTCCAACACCAATAGCAATGCAATCAGATTGATATAAATCATACAGGAAATTCTGCACCCGGCTGATATTCGTATCTGCCAGATTGCTGATCAGCTGGCTATCTTTCATGCCTATATAAGGAACTCCTGTCGTAGCAGAAAGAGCCGATTCAAACCACCAGCCATCCAGACCATATTTCTGATTTTCCGGATCACAGAATTTCCGGAGCATTTCTTTAAAAATATTCCAATCCCATTCCCCTTTTTGATATAATAGATATGGATCTTCAAAGCCAAGTTCCTGAATCGTATCTTTATTATAGATCACAGCACAATTATCCCCGGTCATTTCTACAACTGCCATATAATGCTGATTTTTCCACATCACAGAATCATTCATTTCTTTGACATCTTTCCATAGCGGACTACTGAAATCAATATATGAATCACAGGGAACAAACATGTTTCTGATTGCACCTTTGGGAAATGCATCAGAATTTCCAGCATAGAAAAAGTCAATGCCTTCGCCAGCATTAATATAATTTGCCAGCTTGTCATAACGTTCCTCATAAAGACAGGGATACCATTCAATTGTACCGCCATAACGTTCCTGAAATATAATCAATTCTGGCGGCGTATTTTTCCCCGTTTCATCCGGATTGATGTCCCAGTCAGAAAGCCATTTGATAGTTTTATTTTCCAATTCCCCTGAAAGACGATCATCCTGTTTAGCAAGTGTTGCAATCTGTTCTCTGGTTTCCTGTGAGCTGTCTTTATCTGAGATATTTTTTCCTTCCTGATCCTGTGTACAGGAAAAAGCTGTCAATGACAGACAGCAAGCGGCCAGCAGACACAGCAATAATTTGCATTTTTCCATAGATATCTCCTTTTTTATATAAAATCAGCCCGATTCTGTAACATGCTCCAATGCCAGATAAAAAATACTCCTGACATGAGAATCTGCTACAGAATAAAATACCGTCTTGCCTTCTTTTCGGCTTCTGACAAGCCGCCCTTGTTTGAGTATCCGCAGTTGATGCGAAATTGCTGAGGCTGTCATATCCAGATTTCCAGCTATCTCACTAACACATAGTTCTTGATCTAGTAATTCCGCCATGATCCGGACTCTGGTCACATCTCCAAATAATGCCAAAAGCTCCGCAACTTCTTGAAATACTTCCTTGTTTTTCAATGCTTCCTGCATGAAAATTCCCCCTGTACCTGTAATTAACATTATTATAGCACAGAAATTCCGGAATGTCAACGGTTGACCTTATCAGAAAAATCCCCGCCGGATGACGGGGATTTTCTGTTATCCGATGCCCCCCACAGCTTCAAATGCTTTTTGAATATCCTCTGTCAGTGGAGTACATACACCAGTTGTGAAATCAAATTCATAAGTGCCAAGCTCTGCCTGCTGATTGGTAGTATCATTATTCAGAATAACAGTGATCTGTTCTGCGCCGTAGCCTTCTACAGGAATCATACTTCCGGCAGAGAATCCGGCAATGATCATGCCGCTGGATGCGATCACAGTACCATCTTTATTAATAAAATCCAGAATAAAGCGGCCATTTGCATAGGGCGGAAGTTCGAGATTGAATTCTACTGTGCCTTGCGGTGCTTCCCCATTACTATAAGTGAGTGTAATGACAGTATGAAAATTAACTGTGATAGCTGGTTCAAGGCTCTGGGTCAGAACGGTATTTACTGGCTGCAATGAGGGAACGCCGATCGTTTCGACATCAAGACCATACATTTTGCAGAGATTAACAGCTTCCTCCAGCGGTTTGCCAACAACATCCTGCACCAATGCGGCAGTACTGCCAAGACCCTGGCTGACATAAACAGTCAATTTTGAACCAAGGGGCACTTCTGAACCAATTGGCGGCTCTGTACGGATAATATTATATTCTTCTGTGCCATCAAGACTTTTTTCATAGAAATATTCTGCTTCAAAGCCTGCCTGTTTCAAAACTTTATCAGCATATTCATACTGATAGTTTTTAATATCTGGAACTTGCGTCATTGCTAAGCCCATACTGACACTGATATGCACTGTCTGGCCGGGCATAACATCCGCACCGGGTGGAATATCCTGAGCATAGATAATATCTTTTTCATAGGCAGAATAATCAGATTTATCAATCTGAATATCCAGACTAAGATTATTATCTTCCAGTGTATAATAATTCTGGCCGACAAGATCGGGCATATGATAGCCTTCTTTTTCGCTGAATACGCCATTTTTGAAACATAGTATGATAACAAGTATGAAAATAATCAGAATTGCGGCAGTTACGAAAATACGGAATAATGGTTTTGGTTCAGAAATCACTTCTTCTGGTTCAGAAGCAGATGAATTTTCAGGTTCTTCCGGGAGTTCAGGGGGAATATCTTCCAGTGTGGAATCTGAAAGATCATCTTCCAGATATTCCAGATCCGGAAGGGTATCCATATCAGGCGGCTGGATTTCTTCATCCAGATAATCAAGATCAGGAAGGGCATCCTCCGGATCTTGTGTTTCAGAAAATGCATCAAAGCCATCTGCTTCCGGCTCTGTGATTTTTTCAGCAGTAATATCGGGAAGAACAGCATCAATATCAAATTGAGGCAATTCTTCGGGCATCAGGTCGGGGGCTTCTGTCAATTCTGCATTTTCAGGAGTGGGGGATTCTTCCGAGAAAGAAGTAAAATTCTCTGATACAGAAATAGCATCAATCAAATCTTCCTGAGGGAGTTCT
>DJXD01000082.1 GCA_002449585.1 Ruminococcus sp. UBA7013 | reverse complement strand
TTACCATAACCGACAAATATAATGAATGAAATTTGTGACGATTAAACAGGGAAGTGCATTTATCACATTAAATTGCTAAAGTGGTGGCACAATAAAAAAGCACCAGAGAGCTTTTAAAGTCTCTGGTGTTTTCTTTACAGTAGCATACAAACTTGATACTATTTTATGCATTTTCAAACATCACAAAGTTATTCATTCAATGGGAATCTGTGGTTTCTTTGGTACAAAGGGATGTGCTTTTTCATAATCTACAGCAGAAGAGACAAGCTCTTCAACAGTCGCATTTCCAAAATATTCTCTGCGCCATTTAGTATAATCAAATCTCTCACTCAAAATGTAAGCTATAAAACGTTCTGTTTCAATCGTTCCAAGATTTTTAAACAGACAGCTATATCCACGCTCTACAATTTCAGCAGTTGTAATATTATCATTCATCATCTTGTGTCCCTCCTAATATCATAATAAATTCAGTGGGGTTAACAATTTTAATCGTTTCTCCTATCTGTTCGCTCTTAAATTTCAGCAGTCTGTCATCGGTTGTCAGCATATAATCACAATGAGCAAGTATAGCACAGGCAGTGTGAAGTGCATCAGCAGATTTTACACCAGTTGCCATAATTTTATTTGCAATACTTTCTGCTTTTTCACGCCATTCACCGCCAACATACACTGACGAATAATTTTTCATAAACTCAGCAATTGCATTACGCTTTTCTTCGCTGCGGTTCTTTGAATTTTCGTATGTGAGCATAAATGATGTAACGAGTTCAAGTTTATCATTCCGAATCATATTCTGCACATACATTTTTGCCTGAGATTCAAGAGATATGCGAAGCTGTGTCTGGTCATCATAAGGGCGATTATAACAGCAATTATCCAAATAGATACGCATTATTGTAAGTTTTCCTTCTTTCTTTTTGATTTTCTCCGTTATATCACAGAAGAGATGATTTTGTCGAGTCAGTGATGATAGGTTTCACCACGTCCTTTCGTTTTCTTTAGTATACCATAGAATCTATATTTTGTCAAGTCTATTATCACATTAAATCACTAAAGCAATACTCGCAAACAAAGCCCCAGGGAGCTTTTAAAGTTCTCTGGGACTTTGGCATATCGTATCTTCCAGCTAAGAGGATGATTGACGATGAAACGACTTGTTCAGTACAGTTCCTTTTTGGGGATTTGGAAAATCAATAATAAACAGATTAAGAGTTTGTTCTTTTTTTGAAATTCTATTGCTTTTTCTGCAAGTTTATGGTATAATTATAGGTAGTAGCTCTTTATAATTAGATTGAGGAGGCGTGCTTATGGATAAAGGAAAACTTCGTACACTTGCAGTCACACTTGCTGCATTTACTATTGTTTCGTGGCTTGTAGCTTACTTTACAAGCGGAGATGTTGTTACTAACTCTTTCAGTGCCTCTGCACTACAAATTAAAATCACTGAGCCAAGTTGGAATCCTAATCAAGTCATAGTTCCAGAACAAAAAATTGATAAAGACCCTTACATTGTCAATACAGATGAAGTACCTGCCTATGTATTTATGCAAGTAACTGTTCCAACACAAGAAGTTGTTGTGGAAAATACCAATGAAAATAAAGGAGAAAAAATCATTTCAAATTCAACTATCACAGATGATAACAAC
Organism: Ruminococcus sp. UBA7013; assembly: GCA_002449585.1. Taxonomy (GTDB): domain Bacteria; phylum Bacillota; class Clostridia; order Oscillospirales; family Ruminococcaceae; genus UBA3855. Next base: position 15,431 of record DJXD01000082.1, on the reverse strand, counting down.
AATACAGTGACAGTTACACATAATACACATACAATCCCACTGTTTCGGTTTATTAAGACTGAAAACAATGTTGAATCCTATACATCTAACCAACTTAGTAGTGACCAAGAACATAATACTGGATGGTATTATATGGCTAAATACAAAACTGAAAATAAAAATTCATCAGGTGAAGTCATCAGCTATACCTATCTCTATGCATGGACAGGTGATAATAACGATGATACAATGGCAATTCTGTATCCCAGTCAAACAACAGACACACCATTGTTCAACAAAGTGATTTTCTGTAATGCAAGAGAGGATGATTCGCTTTCAGGCAGTTTACAGAATATCGAAATCAAGGCATTTGCGATTCAGACTGATTATTTAAAATCATCTAAGGAAACAGAGTCGAAAGCGGAAAATGTATGGCAGTACCTTTCAAAGTGATTTTGAAATCAATCATCTTGTTTGTTTGGAAGCAGTTTCAGAAAATAATATCCTTTTTAACATCATTATTGATTTTTATTGCAATGACGGTTGTTATTCTTTATGTCCTGAAAATAAAACCCTATGTTGTCACAACTGGTTCTATGGAGCCAGCAATCCCAGTATACAGTGTTTGTTTTGTGAATGAAAATATTCCGCTTGAAGGTATTGAAATTGGTGAGGTCATATCTTTTAGAATTGGTGACAATATACTTGTAACGCATCGGATAACTGACATACAGGATGATGAGTATTTTACAAAAGGAGATGCCAATAACACAGAAGATGCCTCATCTGTTACCAAAGAAAATTACATCGGGAAAACAATTCTTGTGTTTCCGAAAGTAGGAATCATTTTGATTTACCTGCATAGTAAAAGAGGAAAAATCGTTGCAGTCACTTTGATTATACTTTTGCTGATATTAAGTTTCCTTCCGAAAAAAGAACAGTAAAGTCTTTTCATTGCAACAGAAAGGAGAAGCTGATGGAACAATCAAATTTCAAAAAAACACTATCAATAGTCAGTCTTGCAGTACTTGTTTTGATTGGCTCAACAACTGCATTCCTGACAAGTACAGATACTGTCGGCAACTGGTTCAGGGTTGCAGAAGTCAAGTTAGATATCGAGGAAAAATTTGACGAGGATACAAAACTTTCCGCCGGACAAATCATCACCAAACAACCTTGGGTCAAAAATACAGGAACTGTCAATGAAATATTTTTTGTCGAGGTCTCTGTGCCATGCATAGAAGCAACATTTCTTGACAGCAACGGACAGCGTATTACTCCAGAATCAGTTACTTTATCCAATCCGCCGTTATCCAGTGAATTCTTGCAAACTCAGCAAATTTATAATCTGATTGCAAATCCTGAAAATGCTTCTGAAAAGGACTACATCATCACACCAACCAAGACAGGAGATGTGATTACAAAAAACTGGGAATTTTCCTATCGTAAAAATACTGACTCCTCTGCCGGATGGGTCTATCTGAAACAAACGGAATCACAGAAAGAATACAAAAAAGTACAGGGAATGCGTGATGGTATTTATGACACCTATCTGCTCGGTTATAGTGCATGGGTTGCACCAAATAAAACAACCGTTCCGATTTTCGATAAATTACAGCTCCGCAGTATCATTGATGCAGATATTGACAGTGGGACAATTGGACAGGTGCAAATCAATGCTTATACCATTCAGGCAAACGAACTGAATATCGCTGAATTATCCGGTAGTGGCACAGTTGCAAGTCCTTATTCACAAAATGATTTAACTAAAATCTATCAGGTTATCACCAATAAGCAGACTACGGCACAGGAAGGAGGCAGCCCATGACACAGAAAACAAAAACACTTCTTGCAATTGCTTCCGGCGTGGTGCTGTTGTCTCTTATCGGCACTATAATTGCATATTTCGCAGCAAATGATAAAGAACCGAACCTTATTGGTGTTGGGGAAGATGAAATCATAGTTACGGAAGTGTTCACTGTTCCCAATCAGGAACAGAATTTTGCATATCGCAAACTTGTCAAGATTGATAATACTGGAAGTGTGCCTTGTTATATTCGGGTACGAATGGAATTTTCCAATTCTGATGTACAGAAAGTTGCTTCTTTTTCGTCAGAAAATCAGGGAGAGAAGGATAATGCACCAGCTGACACCACTTTCAAAAGTGCAAAAATTGCAGAGGGTGATAGTTATTATGTCAATGACCTGCCCGACGGCTGGGTATATGCGTGGGAGAAAAATCCACAAAACCCAACTGTTACGAATGGTTATTACTATTACACAGAAGCTGTTCCGGCAGGAGAAAGTACCAATGCATTGATTTCGTGGGTGAAAATGGATTATGCAGGTATCAACAATATTCAGGCGCATGATTTATATGTCTATGCGGAGTCAGTGCAGACGGTTGACCCCAATTCCGGCACGGCTTACACAAACTGGCAAACGGCTTGGCATAATTTCGCCGGTTAATCAAATTACATATGAGCAAAAAGATCCCCCGCAGGTTTTGAATCCTGTGGGGGAATTTGTTGTGTTATTTTTGTTAAGACACTTTTGTTAGATAACCATCTGCCGTGATATAATTGCCATCTTTAAATGTCAGTTGCTTATTCCACTTGTATCCGTCTGTGTCAAATGGTCTGTCAGATGTTCTTCCATTTGTTTGATATGTTAGATTTGAGATATTCCAATAACTGAAAATAGTTTCATTAGCTGGATTAGCGTTGATTTTTGTTCCATCAAATGTTGCTGCCATTCCATAAATAACAGGATTACCCTTATTCAACATAAAACTAAAATTAGATAGACTATTACAAGCTCTAAACATCCTATCAACATAGATTACCTTAGACATATCAAGATTAGGCATTATTATAGTATCAAGTTGTCTACAATTCTTAAACAATTCTCTCATATCTGTTACATTAGATGTATCCCAATTCAGTGTTATTGATGTTGCAGCTAAACCGCCCTCTTGATTCCATTGGTTATCATAATTTGTTCCAAAAGTACATCTCATGCTTTTAACATTAGATGTGTTCCAATCCTTAATTGGTGACAAATCAGACAGACTTGCACAATATGCAAAAGTCCTGTTCAGATTAACAGCCAGCTGTGCATCCCAATCAACAAGAGAGCCAATATCTGTCATACTACACATGAGTCCTGCAAAGTAACTATTATCAGAATTTGAGTCATTTAATAATACTTTGCTTTCTGTACTGTACCAGTTGATTTGCAGTTTTGTATCATCACTGTCGCATATACTTAACCACATATATATTTCTTCAGGAAATTCTTCTCTATCAGTAACTGATACTAATACTGGTGTATAACTCAAATTCTCAATACTATTTGCCCTAACTACTTTTGTTATAGATTTTCTTAATTGATTATATTCATTGCCACCATAAGTATCAACAATTTTCTTGAATGTAGTACCTTTCAAGTTGTTATAATATACCCTTATCTTTTCATTGAATTGATCACCACTAATCAACATTGCCTTCGGAAGCTGATTTTCAATCACCTCTGCCTGGAACGTGAACGAATTTTTATTTTTCACTTCATTACCGCCAAGGCTTGTTACAAGTGTTTTGCCATCGGCAAGCTTTGCGCCGTTCAGCAGGTTTTTTCCGTCTGCTGTCAGGTAAGCAGGGAATGTGCCATTGAACATATACTGTATAATTTCGTCCTTGGTAATGTCAGCATTTCTCTGGAACTGAATGACATCCCCCTTGTTGTCTGTCACAGGTCTGCCGTCCGAATCAAGCAGATACCAGTATGAGAACTCATAGCCGTCCATGATAGTCAGCGTATCTGTCTGTGCTGTGTTCTGCATTGCCTTCGTGATTGTCGTTTCAACATCTGCATCCTGCGTGTAAATCACCGAAACGGAGCTGTCTTTAGTGGTGTTGTCTGTTTCCAAGAAATAGGATTTATTCGCAGCATCGCTTTTCAAAATCAGCTTTTTCACCTTATCAGCCTTGATTTCACTGAATGTCAGATTGAGCGTTCCTCTTACCATGTTGGTGTTTGTTGTGTCATATGCTGTGAATGGTGTCACGTCACTGTAGCCCACATCAATATTGACTGACGAACCAGCAAGCGAACTTGGATTAGCGACTGTTACTTTCAGCGTTCCGGTTGAGCTGTCCCATGTTACATTTGTAACAGGGGCATTATTACTGTTGCTGAACTGAATCTTTGATAAATCCGTCAGTTTTACGGTTTTGCCGGTGTTATAGGTCAGAACGCCTTCAAAGTCCTCTTTGGTAAGTGCTGTTGCTAAGTCAATTGTGTACTCATGAGAAGTATCTGTACCGCTGTACACTGGAATCAGTGCATTGTACATCGGCTTGAATGCTGTGATATATTCTCGTTCCGGAATACGGTTATCCACATACGAAACATGGCTGAAATTGTCATAGCGTTCAATTGCGTTTGTATATTTGACATGGAATGCCAGCACTTCGCCAAATGTACTGTCAGCACCTGTCAGGTCACAGAAAGCCTTCCATTGATTTGCACCAGTTGTATTAATATCATACTTTGTGACATCATTGTAAATTTTATATGACGTTGGTGTGGTGATACCAACGGCTTTAAATTTATCAGATGTTCCTCCTGTCCCTGAAATCATTTCAAGATTAGTACAGGTGTAACGTGAAACCGGAATTTCTTCAATGAGATACTGCCCTGCAGGAACGTTAATCATTGCTGAACCTGTTGTATTGGGGTCACTCAGATGAATCGAAAGTGTGTATTCATCACCATTTTTCTTGTAGTTAATACTATTTTTAGTATAATCTGGTATCCGGTTTGCGTCTGTATCCTCTTGTGAAAATGCCTCTAAGCCATACACTTTAAACATAAATGTTGGTTCACCATAGGCATCGAAATAGGAGCTGTCTGGAATTGCTTTGTCAATAATGATTGCTGCCTGAGCCTCTGGGTCTTCGCAGGGAAGAAACTGGTTCTCACAGTTATAAGCATTGACTGTAAATTCAACATCATCTGCTAAACCATAGCCCTCCGGCGGAACTGTTTCACGGAAGTAGTAAGAAGTCCAGTCAAGACCACGGACATTCAATCGACCGCCCTCATCCACTGTGATATAGGTAGGCGTGATACAAGCTATTATATTTGCATCTTCGTTATATTTTGTCTGTTCTTCTGCTGTTGGATTATCTCCAAGCGTTTTTACCAATTCACGGTAACGATTGAGCTTCGGGTCATAGAATTTTGTTTCGTCGCTTGATACAACATAGTATGCAACACGGAAATCTCCATCATTCATAGTACCATAATTGCTTTCAAAGGTACTGTCTGGCACTACACTTTGTACTGTTCCGTTATTATCAAGCTGATAGGTTGCTGTCACTGTACCGCCGTTTTTCAGCGTAATTTTGATTTCAGTGCTGCTTATCACATCGATTTTGCTAATTGGAATCTGGTCTTTGTTCTTATCATATCGGAGCATTGGAACGGACTTTACAATATTACCATTGCTGGTATAGAGATTAAACTGTGCACCGAAAAGTTTGATATGCTCATCGCTGTTTGCACCACTGGTTTTCTTAGCCTGTTTATAGAGCCATACTTCACCATAGTTTTTTTCGTCCGTGACATCAATTTCAATCAGCGTACCGACGGAATCAGAATTCACAGCAAAAACATAAGGGGTTTTATCTTTTTGATATCCAGAGGGAGCTTTTACTTCATAGAAGTAGTAAATTCCCCATTCAAGACCACTGATTGTTTTGGTTGCACCTCTGGTCGATACATCACCATTTGTACTCATATTCTGGTCAATTGCAGTGTCTACTGGCACATTAGATACAGTTTTAGGTTTTCCTGTTGTAGCATCAAAATGATTGCTGATGTCAATATCACTGACTTTTAATTCTTTTTTGCTTAATGCTTTTTGCTTTTCAGCAGCTGACATAGCATTTACTTCTGGTTCGGTTTTTCCGAGAACACCAGCAATTTCCGCATTTGTCAGATTCACCTGATACAGTGCGAATATACCGTCAGAAAGTCCAAAGTCTTCTTTATTCCGTTTAATGAGCCGTGCCTCGCCTTCTTTTCGTTCATCAACATGTTTTGCATAAAATGCGTGATAAGTCGGAACTGTTTGATATGTCGGTGTCCAGTCCGCAGAATTCGGTGCATTTCCATTTTCATCTGTAACTGCAACATTGGTTGATGTACTATTGTGTGCCACAGTATCTTTATCAATCACAATCATTTGCTGATATTGTTCATCAGCTGTGTTGATTCCGTCAACATACTGCCATGTTTCCCATTTATTAAGGTTGTTATTGCATTTATAGCCGACTGGTGGAAGAAATTCATAAAGTAAATATGTTCCAAAAGGAAGATGATTGATTGTCAATTCACCGCTGGAGTTTGTATAATAATGCTTGTCACTTACTTTTTCCCAATAATTTGGAAAATCACCCTTATCTGTAATACCACGTGAAGCAATAGAGGCATTCTGAGCAGCTGCAAGATAGTCCGCCTCTGTTACAGCTTCATTTGTATTTTTTTTCAAACGGTAAAAATCATATGCAGCATCACCCAAATAAAAATCAGTATTCGAAGCATCTGCCTTAGAAAGAATAATACTGCTCGTTACTTGGTCATCTTTCAGGAGAAGTGTATCAGTTGTTGTCTCTGAGCCTGTAATCTCATCCGCAAATTTTACATATGGATTTCCATTATTTTCTTCAATTGTTGAAGTCATAACATATATATATGTTTTTTTCTTATTCAGCTGATAGCTTACAGGAGCTGTTACTTCTTCTAATACATACGTTCCATATCCCAGACCGGTCACAGAAATAATGCCATCTTTTCCGGATACTTTCTGACTAACCAAATCGGGTTTATATGCAGATGTTCCGATACTGCCTTTAAGTTCATATGTGCCATCACTTTTTTCAAGAAAATATTGCAGTAATTCCGTACCATCTTCTTCCAACAAATACATATGATATGTTGCATCATTTAAAGGAAGAACTTCCTTTGGGGAGCTGCCGTTTTGAAAGACAGTATTATCTATTTTCTGAAATTTCGCTGATGCTGTATCAATCGGGTCATCTTCAACAACAAGTTTAGTTGTCTTTTTCAGTTGTTCTGTTGCATAAAGCGAAATTTCGCCGTTATCTGCTGACACATCTTGTTCTTTTACCAACTTATAGCCGCTTGGTACATTTACACTTTCAAAATAATATTTTGTATTATCAGTTAAACCAGTGATTGAAATTTTACCATCTGCATCGGGAACAATTTCTCTTACAGTTCCTGCACTGTTATAAGAATATGTTCCGTTTCCACTTGACGTAAATGTACAAAGTGGGTCATTTGCTGATGCTTTTGACCCAAGCATTTCCTTAAGATAGTATTTCACATCAGTTACCACAGATTTTTTCAATATCATGAATGATATTTCACTGTTATCAGCTACACTGAATGAATAACCGTCAGGGTCATTTTCGTTTTTACCAATAAAATATGAGCCTGCTTTCAAAGCTTTGATTTTAATGAAACCACTCCTGCACGTCACATTAACATCTCCTGCGTTTCCAGCTGTTTGATTGTAAGTATAACATCCAAGTTCATCATCATAAACCAGACAGCTAACTTGGCTGCGTGTTTTATCAGTATTGTTGCTGTAGATGTGAAATACATCAGCATCGGCAACAGGAGTTTTACCGTTGTATACTGTATCGTCATATGCATCATATTCAGTCGTTTTGTTCACAATCAAATATTCCTGATTCAGTTCATCTCCTGTTTTTAGGTTAATACTATAATAATAGACGGAATTTTCATCTGATATTGCCCTGAATTGATAAAGACGAGAATCAAGTTTATATCCACTTGGTGCAGCAGTTTCTTTATAGTAATAGATACCGGGGGCTAAGTTCAGCTGTAAAGTACCTGTCATGTCAACCTTCATGTCTTTCATATCGGTTGCCTCAGATGTACCTTTTTCATAATACTTGACAATATTTTCATCAGCATCAACTGTTCCATTGGTATTTCCTTTATATACCGTAAATTTCGCACCAGAAAGACGTTTGTCAGGATTTGTAGAGCTAACTTTCATCAGTTCAACATTATGACGAAGGATTACCATTGTCTGGTCACTTATGGAATAAATCGGAAAATTTGTATTAACTACACTGTTGTTACCTTGAGCAAAAGCGTGTACATCATTATATGTCGCACGGTTATTATTTGCCTCATCGCCATCATTGGATAATGCAGGTGCTCTCATATTAACATAGGCTGTCAGCTCCATTTCTTTTGTATCGCCAATTATATGATTTCCTTTATAAATAATCGCAATTGCATATACATTCTCTTGATTGATTGTAAAGCTGTCAGTATTGACTTTTGTTGCTGGAATCCAGTTTTCTGCGATATTCGTTTTTAATCCATTATACACATTCAAGTCTGTAGTATAGTCTTTTCCTGATGTAATTGTTTCCTCTTCGCCTTCTTCTCCCGTACCTTTTTGACCATATTTTGACAATTGAGAAATTGCTGTATTAACATTACTATATGCATATTTATATTTTTCTTCCGCACTTGAAGTAACTCCTGTACTGTCTCGCAGAAGATAATATACTTCAGGCTCATATTCAAGATAGCTTTTTTCTCCATCAAATGTAACTGATTTTACATAGCCATGCCATGAAGATGTCTGTAAACCATCCACAACGTCTACTAAAATAGGTTCTGTTACATTTTCACTCGCATCTGTTGAAAAACGATGAAAAATCAGCTTGTATGAGTAGTCTGAGGTCATTCGCCCTGTCTTGGTATCAAGGTGTTCTGCATTGTTGCCGTCTACTTCTGCAGAATTGTCATATACCCAATTTGTATAGTAGCTGGACACATACTTTTCTGTATAATTGCTTTTTTGAGAACCCAATGCGCTGATAGGCTTACTCTTGGCATCTTTTACAGCATCATTGTGTGTGGGATTCAATGGGTCATCTGCACTCACAAATGATTTATTTTGATATGCCGTCACCCTGACATCTTCATCAAGGACAGTTACAAATGTATCTGTTTCAAATTCTTTGGACGGCAATTCCAATGCTTTGAATTGCATCAAGGTGATTTCTGCGGGATAAGAAAATTGAACAGAAGTCTCGGCACTTGAATCTAACGAAAGTCCTTCAAAATCAAAATTTGCAATGATACAATGGCTTTCCTCATCAAAATAAACAGAAAGTGCATTATTACTTAATACAAAATTCTCATCTATTGTTTCGGAAGAGCCAAGAAGTGTACCACTGAATGTCAAAGAATCACGGAATTCTGTAATCCATTCTTTACTTGGAGAGACATAATCCGGAACTTTTGAATATACCGCAAACTTTTTCAGTGCCTTTTGTGTATCAGAATGAATTTTTCCTCCTGCGGTGATTGTTGTTGAATAATAATTGCTTGCTCCTACACCTGTTACGGCATGATAAGTAAACGGTTCAATTGCTGCACTGGCATCAATTTCCGTTACAGAATCACGCAGCCATGTATTGGAATAAGCCGAATCATTAGGGTCATAAGTGTAAGTATCTTTTTGTAATATACTATAATCTCCGACATAGCGTTTTCTGTAAAATGTGTTGACAAGCTTTGTGCCTTTATTGGTACTTTCCATGACTGCGCCATTCACAGTATTATTGTCTTCATAAAGATGTTCTGTATCAATATAAATATTTTCACAGTCATCTTTATTTACAGTGTATGCAATATCTACATATGCTGTAACATTTGCACGAATTGTCAAATCTTTGACAACCAGCTTGATTTCATCAATCCCAGCGGGCAAATATACAGAGGAATCTTTTTGTGTGTTTCCGCTGCCAAGTATTTCCCATGTTTTATTTTCAGTTGCATCTGGGTCGCTACTTATACCATATACATCATAATCAAAACCTTTTTCTTCTTCATATACAATTGTTCCGTCGGACAGGGTATCTTTTACAACACCGACTGTATTACCATCTACAAGTTTCTTAACCAATACTTTCTGAAAATCATACTCGTTATATGCCAATACACGAGTAGGTGTATCACCTCTCAGATTTGTAATAGAAGGCGCTCCATCTTCATAAATAAGGTCATACTCCACAGCTTCCACTTTTCCTTGATTTGTTGTTTCAACACGTGAAGTTTGTGATGTCAGATTATATGTTACAACTTTCCCATTGAAAATATTATCATATAAAAGCTGATGGGTACCGGAATAATGTTTTGCATGAGAATCATACTGATGATGTGAATAAGTTGTTCCGTTGTTGATTTCATAATCATTGTACTTGTATATATAGTCTCCATCACCTACAGGCTGTTTGTCTTCCTTTGACAACTTATGTGCAGCAGTGTCAGAATATTCTACCACATTCTGTTCATCATTATAAGTGACAAGATAGTGACCAGTCAAAGTAACAGATTTATCTGAACTTTGAATTGCATCATTCTTTACACCAACACGATATTCGGAAGTATAGCTTTGACCGGAGAGACGATTACCTCCTCCACGAAAATCATAAAATCCATAGCGTGTTATACCATTCACAACATATTCTGCAAGCTCTACACGACTTCCGGAGGCATCTACGACCATAATATCATCTCGGCTAAACTCACCAGGATTGACTTCAATAAAATAATCTGCCGTTTTAATGCCTCTTGATTTTAAACTTTCCTCCTGCGTTGCGGAATTTTGTGTAACAGCATGAGCATTCCAGAGTTTGATATCATTCCAATCCACGTCATTCGGATAATTTGGATATTGTTCTAAAAATTTCTCTCTGTCTGTATAGCCGATGTGCTTTGCAAGCGTTTCAAGATAATTCTGATATGCTGTTTCTGCTTCTGCATCAGTATTTGTATCGGTTTTGAAATCTGCTTTCACTAGTCCGAACTTCACACCGCCCTTGCTTAATGGCTGTGTCAATTCGCTGAGTCCCTTTAAACCAAGCATTGAATAATAGCTTCGCCAGTCATAATCTGCATTCAGGTTATTGAAATCTGTATCATTGATGTCTTTACATATGATTTTGACTTCGCTGTCATCATAGATAGAATGATACTTAAAAACAAGTGGGTTAGTATCCAGCTTAATGGTCTCGCCGTCTCTCTTTACTGTTTTAATTTCGCCGGTTTCAGGGTCTGGTTCTTGTGTGGTGATGGTTTCAGTCACTTTTACTTCTGTTTTAAGCTCAATATCAGAGCCGTTTATCGCTTCACGAGAATTGAACTGCCATGTGAAAGTGGTTTCATTGTTGGATGTAACACGAACTTTATTAACGAATGTATAGGTATCTGTTACTTTGTCTTTCTTGATTTCCCATGTTCCCACAAGGTTAGGGTCGTTCATGTTCATGGTAAGTGTTCCGTTACGGATTAACTTGTCTAAGCCTGTGATTGTAAATGTCAGTTTTCCCGGTTCAATTGCTCTTGCGAGGTTAAAGAAGAAAGTTGACCTTAATACAGGGTCTTCATTTTCCATTTCTGTCAGTGTTAAGACTGTATCACCATTACTGAGCGAATACGAACGGTCTTTGTCATTGCTTTCGCCAAGACCTTTTGTCTCCCAATAAAACCCTACGGAATAATCGGAAGCCGCCGCATAAGCCTTCAGCTGTTCCCAGCAATATCGAAAGATACGCCCATCAAGCAAGTTCAATACAAATACCACTACCAGCAAACCTGAAATGAACCGCTGTTTCTTTGTTTTCATTACATCAGCCCCTTTCATTATTTAATAGAACAAAAAAGCACCCAATTTCACCATCCCCGAAATTAAAGTGCTGTCGATGTATTCTATAAAATCCATTGTGGAATCATTATCACCCGAAAATATCAGTAACCAGCCGGAAACACGGGGATGATTTCCCGTCTATATATTTGGAGTCAGCCACTCCGAAAACTGCTCTCCCGAAAGAAAGCAGTCTCCGCAAAAGCCGTATTTCAGGAGCAGGAGACGGCGAACCGCCTCCGCCCTGGTTGTGTTTAAGTTTTGAAATTGATTAGCTCCAAGAAACAGCAGTAATCTTAGAAACAGAACCATTATTTTCAACGGGATTTGTAGTCAATGCAGGAGTTGCCCAAGTAGTAGTATCTACTGCGGCTGCTGTCTCGTCGCCTTCGTTGTTATAAGAAACCTGAACGCTGTTGAGTACCGCATTGAGGTCATAAGTCAGCTCAACAAAGTCATTCGTGCTTACAGTGTTAGCAAGTCTTACATAGTCAACGAGTTTTTCGGTTGTTTCGCCAGACTTCACAGTGTCCTTATAATAGAACCAGTCAGCAACAGAACCTGTAGAAGCATCAGGCTTCAAATACCAATTTGTTGTCCAGTCACTTGCAAGCTTGATATAAATGACAGTGTTATTGGTTGTAGTTCCATTTTCACCCAATGTTACAACAAGCTTGATAGCATTAACATTGCTAGTATCATTAAGGGCTGCTACTGCTGTCTGGTCGATAACTTTTGTCCAAGTATCAACATTTGAAACAGAAGTCAGCAAACCGAATTCAGGTGTGATTGTTGCAAGGTTTGCACCACTTCCGTCCATACCAGCAGTCTTATAAGTAGTATGTGTCAGCAAGCTGATTGTGCCTTCAATAGCTGTAATCTCACCAGCATCGTTGAGAGTGAAGCCCTTGTTAGGTGTAGTATCTTCTTTTATGCCAAAGTCAATATAAGGTGTAGTCTTTGAACCAGTAGCAGTTGTAGTAGTCTTAGTTTTCAGAGCATAGAAATCTGTTCCGTCATAGTAGTAGCCGGAGTATTCTGTTTTTGTAGCGTCATCATCATAAAGTGTACGCTTGAAAACGTAGAGACCAGCAGTACTGGGTGTATACTGTCCAGAGCCGTCATAATCAGACTGTGAAGGCGGTGTGGTATCATCACCAGAAACTACAAACTGTTCAGAAGCAGGAACAATTTCGCTTGCCGCCAACACAAGAGTACCACCAGCCTGCAAAGTAGTTACTTCATTAGCAGTGAGCTTTCCAGTATTTTCGTTCAGAGACTGACCAGTACTCAGCTTTACACCTGTCCCAAGAACAGTAGCATCGGGAGCTGTCTTTGTGGTTTCAAGTACAGTGTTGACAGTTTCAGTACCATCACCATATGTTACTCCAGTACCAGCAAGATTCTGCAAAGCATTCTTTTGAGTATTTCTCTCAGCTTCAGTTTTATATCTATCAGGCAATGTCACAACAACAGTTTTGTCAATATAATATGTTGTTGTACCTTCAACAGTTGCTGAACGAACCGCATAAGTTGTGCCTTCAGCTGCAACGGCTTGCAATGTTCCTTTAGCCGTATTTGCATCCGTCTCAGTTGTGTATGTGGTTGCTTCTGTTGTTACAGTTGTCTGGTTAATTTTGTAGTAAGTTACACTCTTGTAAGTATTCCCAATTGAAAAAGTAAGATCACTCTTACTGGGTACTGTGATTGTCAGCTGATTTTCTAAAGCCAGTCTTACAAACGCATCAATAGAGCCTGTGTTGACTGCGGAAACGTCCTTGTTGACATCCTGTCCGGGAGTCATGGGCTTCTCCGGCGGCTTGAAATCTTCGACGATGCTTACACCATAATCGGCACTCGCAGTCAGACGGTTCGTTACCTCATCTTGTGATGTGAACCATGCGAATGTGTTGCAAGCAAATAAGATGATATTCCCAATTCTGCCGAAAAATAGCCGTAAACAAGCCTTGAAAATTAGATTTTTTCAAAGTGAAAATGAACTATGATTTCATCGATGAGAGCTATGAAAGGGGATGGAAATGGGTGGTAGTGTCCCTTTTCCCTTGCTTACCTGAATGGGAAACTTTTCTGCGGAGCTGGTCAAATGGCTCACTGAATTATAAAGTAAAAACAGGATGCACCCACTGACTACTCAGCAGGCACATCCTGAAAAGGAGAGCTAATTGATATTTAATTTAATCCACTCTGAACTTTAAATTCATCAACGTTCATATTGGCTCTGTTTGCAGCATCCGTGATAGAAAGGATTCCGTCTCTTACAAGAGAAGCAAGTGTGGAAATCATGCCTTTCGTTTCACCGATAGCTTCACCTTCGGCTCGACCTTCTTCTCTGCCCTCTTCTCTCATTTTTTTATCTCTTGCAGCATTATACTTTTCTCTCTGCATTTTTTCATTGAATAAATCGTCCAACATGGTAATAACCTCCTTCTTGTGCTTTTTCAGAAATTCAACAAGATAGCCCTTTTCAATACAGATTCTGATAGTTTCTTCTGCACATTTTTTATCATTGCCGTAAAGTTTTCTCTGCTCATTATAAACTTTGCAGAATCCGATGTACTGTCCATAAATGGTTGTGCCTGGCTGATGCAGAATTTTCACTCTCACATCAACGGGAGAATTTCCCTTGAAATAATCTTCACTGAACGAAATTTCATCAGGTACATTTTTCCTGTCACCGCTGTACAGAACATAAAGCTCAATCTGCGGAAGTGAAACTAACGAGTCGCTGTGTACATCCTGTTCACTTGCATCGATGAAATCCCGTATTGTGTTTACCAGATAAATGAGAATACGCAGTGTCATATTTGGATTCCATGCTGACTGTGCTTCTACCAGAATGATGAATCTTGCGTTAACTCCCTTGCCTACTACAAATCCCAAATCGTTGTAGACCTCATTGATGAGAATAGTTTTCAGCGTTTCAATATTGATGTCTTCTATTGTTACACTTGTATCCTCCGGATGGAGTTCCTGATATAATTGCAGAACATTTTCTTTATCTTCAAACAGATTCACAAATACGCTGTCTTTCGTTTTATGACTGGTTGTGTTTCTCTTACTGGCAGTTCCGGTACTTTTCTTCTTGGTGGTTCCAGTACTTTTCTTTGGCTTTTCTGTTTTCTTCTTTTTTTCAGATACTGGAGTCTCATGACTGGCTGTGTTTCTCTTCTTGGCAGTTCCGGTATTTTTCTTTGGCTTTTCTGTTTTTTTCTTTTTTTCAGCCATTGGAATCATCTCCTCTGTTTTTCTTTTATTATACCATAACTAAGCCAAAATTGCAAGTCTTTTTTCAGGATTTTTCAGAACCAGACAAACGCTCCACAAAGCCCCACATTTCGCCTGTGTGGGCTTGCAGAACGTTCCTTTGGTAGTTTAACGGTATCAGCCTGAAAAGCCGCTGTAAGGCAACACAGCTCGGAATCAACGGCTTACTTTTCCATCGTCTGCACAATGCGAAATCCTCCGCAGAATATCACCGCAATTTCATCCTTGTTGACGGCTTCAATCTTCTGAATCAGCTTGTCTACAGTGTTTTCATCAAATTCAATCAGCGGAGAAATGTCACGGAACAATTCTGTGGCAGAACCTGCTTTCAGGATACTCCTGCGATTATTTTCCTTTTTCGCTTTCAGAGCATCCATTT
>DJXD01000045.1 GCA_002449585.1 Ruminococcus sp. UBA7013 | reverse complement strand
AAAGGAGGGAGCGGCATTCCTCCCCGACTTTAGAAGGCGGGGTATCCTGCCGCCTATTGGATGAAACATGTGGATATTTTTACAGATGGAGCTTGTTCAGGGAATCCGGGAGCAGGCGGCTGGGGTGCAATACTGCGTTATCGGACAGCTGACGGAAATGATATTGAAAAAGAGCTGTCCGGAGGTGCGCCGGATACGACAAATAATCGTATGGAATTAACGGCAGTGATCTCTGCTCTGGAAGCTCTGAAAGAACCGTGTCATGTCACTCTCATGACGGATAGTCAATATATTGTCAATGCGATTACAAAAAAATGGGTGTATGGCTGGAAAAAAAAGAATTGGATCAAATCTGATGGCAAACCGGCATTGAATATAGATCTTTGGCAAGCTTTATTATTATTATTAGACAAGCATGAAGTTGCCTTTATCTGGGTGAAAGGCCATGCCGGACATCCGGAGAATGAACGCTGTGATCGGCTGGCAGTGGCACAAAGAGACAAATTCATATAAAATACTTGACATTCCGCCGGGAAACCGTTATAATAATAATTAGAAATAAGAATGAAAGAGCGTGATATTTTTGAAAAAATCACTCCGGTGGATGACTGGCCTGTTCAGTCTGTCCCTTGTATTCGCAGCAACTGCCTGCTCTAAAAAAGAAGATTCTTCTATAGAGGAAATCCCCCCCGTGGAAACAGAAGCACCCCCTACAGAAGCACCCGAAATGCCCCCGGATACCCCTACTATAAAAGATCTTTCTGATCAGGAAATTTTCTGGCTGTCAGATTATGATCTCAATCCAGCAGAAGGAAACGACCGCAGTGCAGCTCTTGCGATTTTTGAAGAACAATTCCACGGTCATATCACCTGGATTCCATGCGGATCAGAAAATAAATTAGATGCCCTCTCGGAAAGACTCCTCAGCGGTGAACCTGTCGACATGTTCCCTTATGATATGACAATCTTCCCGCAGGGCGTTTGCAAAGATCTCTTCCAGCCGCTGGATGATTATATTAATCTCAATGATGAAATCTGGAATGATATGCAAAATGCCGTTTCTATGTACGCACAGAACGGAAAACATTATGTGATTCCCTATGATACCATAGATCCCCTGTTATTAATTTACAGCCGTCAGATGCTTCAGGAAAATTCCCTTGATGATCCTTATGATTTATATCAATCCGGCCAATGGGATTGGAATGCATTCATGAATCTCATGCAGGATTTCAAAGATGGCGGCAGCGGTCGTTATGGATTATGTGGGTCTTCTGCCGGGCAGGGAATTGCCCAATCGGTCGGGAAACCCTTTGTCAGCTTCGATGGCACAGCATTTAGCAATAATCTTGCTGATCCGGATCTCAAAGCCGCTGAAACATTACTTGCCGCTATCCGTGACAGAAATCTATATAGCTCTGGCTGGTATCCGAGTTTTCCGGCTTCTCATGATATTTTATTCTATGCTATGCCGGAATGGGCTCTCAGTGTATCTAATGCATCTGATCCGGATGCTGATTTCATGGCCGTTCCTTTCCCGAAATCCCCTGATTTAGATCAATCTTATCTCAGCGCAGAATATGCCGCTCATATGCTAGTGAAAAATTCTGATAAAGGGGAGGCGGTTGGCATTTATATCTCCTGTGAACGGCTTGCCGCCTCTCAAGAGATCTATCAACAATCTGCCAAAAAGCAGGCTTTGGAAGAATCTTATCTCTTAGGTGTGCCGGGCTTTTTCACAGAAGAGCAATATAATGCGATTCAAAATTATCGCTCAGATCTGACAACGATTTTTGATCCCGGTTTTGGAATGGGCACTGCCATGTATACCGGGAGCGGCTTTGCCAATGAAAACAGCAGTGCAATGTATCAGCTTATGAACGGGCTTCTTTCAGATCAGTTCACTTCATGGGAAGCATTAAGTGCCAGCTGTTCCCCTGCTGTTGACAGTGCCGTTTCAGAATGCAATACTGCCATTCAGTAATCTGAAAAGCCCCCCTGGCAGGGGCTTTTTTTGTTCAGAAAGAAGTGTGATTATCATGCCGAAACTTGTCTATGCCGTCCCACTGGCCAAACTTGTCAGCATCCGCAAATTATGCCCGGATGAAAGCTCTGATCAAAATCCTTGGGATTCCCGGCTTCCCTATCTGAATTTTGAAGGGGCACTCTATATTTTCGAAAGCCTTCATGAAGCCCCCGGCAGACATGCCGCCCTGATTATCCGGCAGGAAGCGGAAACATGTGCCTGGTTTCATACATCGCATGGAGAGTATCAACAGAAAGGAAACCGGATTCATGTCAAAACACGAAACTCTGATTATGTATTTGAAATTCTTGATGATACCATAACAGAAGAAAATACAGAAAAATTAAATGCATATCTTGCATTATACAAGCTGGTGATTGAAAATGAAAAATAAATATATTGCATGTTGTCTTGCATTTTCCCTGCTGACAGGATGCGCCCATGTTTCAGAAGAAGCCCTCAGGCCTGTGATGGGTCTGCAATGGTATGCTTCCCCCGAAGAAGTCCGGACACAGCTTTCCGGGCTGCATCTTCTGGAAGAACGGGAATCTATAGGCTATGCTGGAGAATGGCAATTATTACTGGATTATGATGTGACAGAGTTTTATCATACATCCTGTACGCTGACATTATGTTTCACCAGTCTGGGGCTTGTGGGGCTGAATTATCATGATATTGGGCATGAAAAGACTTATCCGGAATGGTCACTTGCCTTAGAAGGGGTCTATGGCATTCCTACGGAAGAAAGCAAAGGATTATCAGCATGGTATGAGAACCCACTAGGGAAAAATACATCTATTTATTTATTTAATCTGGAGGAAGGTGTTCAGATTTCTTTCTATATCGAATATAGCGGATCAGAAAAATCAGTGATTCCCGATCAGGAAGAAGAACCGGAGACGATTGCTAATATTGCCCCCATGCCGGAAACAAGAACCCCTGTCATCCCAGCAGACCCCCCCATCATGACCACAGAAGCAACAGAAATAACAGAAGCCGATCAGACAACAGCTGTATCAGATCAAAGCATTCCAGAAAGCACAAGCATTCCGGAATCAGATCCGGTTATGACGGATCGCATCCAGACAGAAGCCCAAAATGATCCGGAAGAAATCCCCCAAACAATCCCCTCCCCGGAAATGCCTGAAATCGAAATGCAATCAACGGCTGCTATGATCACAGAGACAAGCCATTCTGAAACGGCAATCTCTTCTACAACTACATCAACTACTACTACAACATCAACATCAACAACAACAACGATCACATCCGCTCCCCCTGCTGAACCCGAAATTCATGATCCCCTCAATGGCCTGACGTTCTATATGACCCCCGAACAAGGCCGCCGATGCATGGGAAGCTATTCTCAGCTTTATGAATATCGAACAGAAGAACCCGGCCAGCCTTGGGAATTGATTATGGAATATGAAAATATCAATTTTTATGATCATGCTGTGCAGTCTGTGTTATGCTTCACCAGTCTGGGGCTTGTCGGCGTGAATTATTTCGATGAAAATCCGGGTAATTATTCTCATTGGGTCAAGACACTCTCTGATCATTTTGATCCCCCCTCTGAATCACAGGCAGATTATGCCGCATGGACAGATACCCCCGATGGAATACAGATTTATATCTTCTCTCTGGAGGATGGTGTACAAATCTCTTTCTTTGCAGATGATACCGGTTCTGCTCTAAGCTAAATCAAAAACACACTTCCTAAATCTAGAAAGTGTGTTTTTTGCATCATGGTGCGATCAAGGGCGCATCCATAAATTCCTCTTCCGGTTCAGAATAGATTTCTTCCTGATCCGGTATTTCTGCATCTGTGATTTCTTGCGGCGGATCTATCTCATAATTATCATACTGATCATAACCCTGATCATAATCTTGATCATAATCCTGATATTCCGGTTCTGTGAATTCTGTTTCCTCTGGGAATGCTTCTGTTTCCTCTTCTTCTATCAATTCTGTCTCTGCTTCGGTTTCCTCTTCTTCCGGATGATATTCTGATACAATATCAAGATATTCTTCCAATGTCAGATTTTGTTCATACATCTCCGTGGCCGCTTCTACCCCTACATAGCGAATGTGCCATGATTCATAAGCATACCCTGTAATATCTTCCTTTCCTGCCGGATAACGTATGATAAACCCATATTCATGACAATGCTGGGCAAGCCATTGCCCCTCTGGTGTATTGCTGAAACTATCATTGATCGAATTGCAATCAATCGTGTAACCTGTCTGATGCTCAGAATAGCCCGGCCGTGCAGAAACCTGATTTGCATATTCTTCCCCATAAGCATCACATACACTCCGATAAACCGAAATCTGATACTGATAATTCCGATAGCCTGACCCTTCATAAATATCTAGCCCAAGCTCTTTGGCATCTGCCTGCAATGCTTCAAATGCTTCTTTTGTTTCCGGATGCATACCAGGATCATAATCCTCCGGAAGGCTATACGTTTTATTGGCAACCAGAATATCATCTACATAAGTGCATCCATCCCGGACAACCAATTCTCGCACGGTGACAGGGATTCTCAATGTCTCCTGATTGCAGAAGACAGAAACCACACATTCGCCTTTTTGCAGTCCTACAATCACGCCATTTTCATCCACAGCGGCAATATTTTCATCACTGACACCATAAATCATATCAGAAAGATCAAAATCCGGTTCTGCGGCAAGGCGGAGGGGTTTCTCATGGCTCACTCTCAAATAAATATGCGCATCCTCGCTCCAGAAGCTGGAAGCCTGATGAAAGTCCGGATCTTCTTCTTCCGGAATGGTTTCTTTCAAAGCGGATGTTTCTGATTCCGTAGGGGCTGTAGTTTCTTTTGGAACATTGCTGACAGATCTTTGTACAGATTCCGCCTGATGAATATCATTTGCCTGTTTGCCGATGATCAAACCGAAGGCAAAGACTAAAACCACACTCAGCATGAGAAGCATGAAAGTAGAGCGTGCTTTATCTGCGGAACGTCTTTTACTGTATTGCTGTGCCATTGGCATACTCCTTTTCATTAATCTTTGATGGCTATCAAGTGTTTGATTTATTATAACACAAAACTCTGGATTTGTCACCTATTTTTTCGAAAAAAATTCAGAATTTCCAGTGATTTCAGAAATTTGGAGAAAAACCGGAAAATATGCAGTCATAATTTGTTAACTTTTTGTGAATAATCCAGATTTTATCATTTCTTTTTTTAACCAAATTAGCAAGAAATCCCCCACCTCTGTAGGTGGGAGATGAATTGCGTCCCACCCTCTTGA
>DJXD01000058.1 GCA_002449585.1 Ruminococcus sp. UBA7013 | reverse complement strand
GAGGTTGCACTGACCAATCACGCAGTGCATAAAATTTTTAGTGTCGGTTAGTCTTCCGTAAAAAGGAGTCAGGATCACGAATCTGTAAGAAAACCATCGGACACTTACAGTTACATCAGAGCATATCTTTGGTGTAAGGGGCAATGTCAACTGCCCCACGATGTTGGGTCAGTCCGCCGGACGGCGTTCTAAAGAGGTAGGAGATTTTAAAAATCGTCTGCACTACCGGATACTGACAAGCCCCCACCTCTTAGGCGGTGGGTAGTTGACGAAGATCTCCTCTCTATAATTTTATTATAACATATTGCTTCTGATTTGTCACTAGTTTCTGAAAAAAAAGCAGACGGCATTTTGTGCCGTCTGTTTCTGTTCATGATACAGGTCTGTCACATCCGCATCCCGGATGCATCTCACCTCCGGGGCGATGTTCTGCATTATCATTCAAAGTCTGCGGAGAAAATTCTTCTGTGGGAAACCGCATTTTATCAAATACGGCACAGGGTGTTTCTGTGTCAATCGTGCATTCTTTTGAAGGAATATTATAATCCAGCGTAGGAACCATAATCGTGACAGGCCGTGTCAGCTCGATCACAGAGAATAAACCCAATGTCATGATGACAGTCCGCATGGTAGGCGGAAGAGTATCAGGCTTTTGACAAGGATCACATTGCCGGCAGACTGTGCCTATTTTTGTTTCCAATGCGAGTGGCGGCACGACCTGAACATTTGCTGTAGGCAGATTAATCACTTCACAGCATTCATCAGTTGCGCCTACATGGCAGCCATTACTATAGAATGTCTGGGTATTGGATTCACTGCCATATAAAATGCTGCTTTTGCTTGCATAAACTGTTCCATGAAGCACCTTCGGCTGATCACAGGCGCATGTATATGCTAATAATTCTACTCTGAAAGTAAATGTCAGATCAATATTATAAAATCCTCTGTTAAACGGCACTGGCTCGATTCTCATGCAGACATCTGCCACTCTGACGCATTTACTCTTGACTAACTGCACATTGCAGGGTAATTCCCCACTGTCCAAAATGACAGGTACATTGGAAATACAATCTCTATCACTACAGCTGTCAAATACACGATTGACTTTAATCGGAACAGCATGATGCCCACCGGGACGGCGGTCAAATTCATCAGCCATGGGTGATGTATCAAAATTCATAATAGCCCTCCTGTCTTAGTGATATTATATCCTATTCAGAAAGAATATCATTTGTGACTAATTTTTGAAATCAAAACAGGGTTGCTAATTTTACAGATACTAGATTATTTTACTTCTGGATTTCCGTAGATCTGTTTAAAAAAACAGCTATATGCGCCAGTATGGCAAGCATTTCCGATCTGTTCGACATAGATCAGCAAAGTATCATCATCACAGTCCGCAAAGATAGAAATCACTTTTTGTAAATGGCCACTGGTTGCGCCTTTATTCCAAAGTTCCTGTCTGGATCTGCTCCAATACCAAGTATAACCTGTTTCCAGCGTTTTTTTCAGACTTTCTTGATTCATATAAGCCAGCATCAGGACTTGTTTAGTATTGACATCTACGGCAATGGCCGGGATCAGATCGCTTTTGATAAAATATTTTTCCAGATCATTCAGATTTACCTGCATAATCAAATCTCCTTTATCTGAGTTCTGCACGGCTGAACAGATCAGCGATCAAATTCGAATCTTCACAGGCTTCTTTGAAGGCAAGCGCAAATTCTGCCAATGATTTTCCATCTTCAGAATATACAATAAATGCGCCTGCTTCACAATCAAATTCAAAGCTGTCATCTTCTCCCTCATAAATTTCAGCTAAGAAAATTTCCGCCAATGCTTCCCAATCATAGCCATTTCCTTCAAAGCCGTCATCCGCTCTGGTTTTGAATACGGTTTCCAGATAGCCATCTGCTGTATCTAAATATAGCATATGCTGACCATCTTGAGAACTAAATTTAAACGGTTCAATTCTCCTCTTAAAATTTTCGCTCGTAAAATCCATATTGAGGCCTCCTTATCATGTTCTGACGATAATATTTTTGTTTCGGCAATCTGTCTTGACTTCATTCACAGTCAATTCTTTGAAATGAAACAGAGATGCCGCTAATGCTGCGGAACAATCTGTTTTTTGAAATGCTTCTGCAAAATGCTCTAATTTTCCAGCACCGCCGCTTGCGATCACGGGAATATTGACTGCATCAACTACAGCTTTCAGCATAGGCAGATCAAACCCCTGTTTTACGCCATCTGTATCAATCGAATTCAGACAAATTTCCCCAGCTCCCAGCTGTTCGATCTGCTTGACCCAATCCAAAAGATCAAGATGCATATCAATTCTTCCGCCATTGATGTAAACTGTCCAATTTCCGGCGGATGTTTTTTTTGCATCAATGCCAACACAAATGCACTGACTGCCGAAAATATCCGCACCATCCCGGATTAACTGCGGATTCTGTACCGCCTGAGAATTGACAGATACTTTATCTGCGCCGGCTCTGAGTGTTTCCCTGATATCATCCACGGTCTTGATTCCGCCGCCGACTGTCAGCGGAACAAATACTTTCTTTGCGGTTTCTCTGACAACATCCAGCATAACGCCACGGCCTTCATGAGATGCTGTAATATCATAGAATACAATTTCATCTGCGCCCTGTCTGTTATATTCTTCTGCGCATGCGACAGGATCGCCTACTTCCCGGATACCCTCGAAATTCACGCCTTTGACGACTTTCCCATCACGCACATCCAGACAGGGAATAATTCTTTTTGCAAGCATATTTCACGCTCCTTTCTGATTATCTTGTATAACTGATCGCTTCCCTGAGATCTAATGTCCCTTGATAAAGCGATTTTCCGCAGATCGTGCCATATAAACCCATCTTTGCACAGGCTTTAATATCTTCCATGGTATGAACGCCGCCGCTTGCAATGATATTGCATTTTACGGCATCATGCAGAGCTTTCAGCTGTTCCTGATTCACTCCTGATAATGTCCCATCTTTGGAAATATCTGTGAAAATGATGGTTTCCACTCCCATTTTCTGCATTTCTTTTGCAAGTGAAATATAATCTGCTTCAGAAGTATCAAGCCAGCCTTCAACGGCAACAAAGCCATTTTTCGCATCAATGCCGACGGCAATTCGTTCATGATATTCTTTTACAGCTTCCTCTACTAATGCCGGATTTTTCAGCGCAACAGATCCGAGAATGACTCTTGCTATCCCACCGGATAAATATAATTCAATCGCATCCATATTCCGGATACCGCCACCAATTTCGACTTTCAGGGGTGTATTTTTGGCAACATCGAGAAAAATTTCTGTATTGATGGGCTTGGCATCTTTTGCGCCATCCAGATCGACCATATGAATCCATTCTGCACCAGCCTGAATAAAACTTTGAGCGGTTTTCATATAATCATCAGCGACTTTGTGCGCCGTGCCATAATCTCCCCGGACTAATCGCACACAGTTTCCATCTTTAATATCAATAGCAGGTAAAATAATCATAGTCAAATCTTCCTTTATTTATTTTTTATAGATCTGCAAAATTTTTCAGAATCTGCAAACCAACATCTCCGCTTTTTTCGGGATGGAACTGCGCACCAAATACATATTTATGATCCGTAATCAAAGCCGGCACTTTTCCGCCATATTCTACCCATGCGGATAGATTTTTTTCATCTGCACATGTCGCCATATAAGAATGCACAAAATAAACATAAGCTTCTTCTGGCAGATTCTTCAATAATGGGCAATCATTCTGAATTTCTAATTTATTCCAGCCCATATGCGGAATGATCAGATCAGAAGCCGGGATTTTATCCACTGTCCCCGGAATCAAATCCAAGCCGTCACATTCTTCAAATTCATAGCTTTTGGATAATAGCATCTGCATTCCGAGACAAATTCCTAAAAATGGCTTTTTCTGTGCCTGTTCTTTCAGGACAGAAATCAGATTCTTACTTTCTAACATCTTCATAGCACTGGGGAATGCACCCACGCCCGGAAGAAATATTTTATCTGCCTTTTCGATCAAAGCAATATCATCTGTCAGCTGATTTTCAAGACCTAAATAATCCAGTGCATTCTTGACGCTGAAAATATTTCCAGCACCATAATCAATAATTGCAATCATTAGCCAAGTATTCCTTTCGTTGATAGCGTTTTTCCGGATTCCGCCGGAGCAGAAGCGATTTTCAGCGCATGTGCTAAGGCTTTATATAATGCCTCTGTCTTATGATGATCATTCTTTCCATAAAGTACATTGCAATGCAGTGTAATGCCGGCATTAAATGCGAATGCTCTCATAAATTCCTCTGTCAGGCAGGTATCATATGCGCCGATCATGGGATTTGTAAAATCCGCATTAAAGACAAGAAACGGCCTATTACAAATATCCAGACTGCAAAATGCAAGGCTTTCATCCATAGGAATATATGCCGATCCATAGCGGACAATGCCGGATTTATCGCCGAGAGCCTTTGCGAATGCCTGACCGAGAACAATGCCAGTATCTTCGACAGTATGATGAGCATCCACATGAATATCTCCTACAGCATGAATTTTCATCGGAATGCCACTATGCATAGATAAGGCTGTCAGCATATGATCAAAAAAGCCGATTCCGGTGGAAATTTCCATTTTCCCGTCTTGCGGGAGGAGTTTAACAGTAATATCTGTTTCTTTTGATGTTCTTGTGACGGTTGCAGTTATCATATTTTCACCTTTTTCAGAATTTTTATATATCAATCTTCATGACTTTTTTCATCAGAAACCGTTCATGAGATTCCGTGTCAAAAGTAATGATGTAGCCTTTTGCTTTACAATCGACACAGTCAATTATATATTCATCGTCATATGTTCCCCATGTTGAACGCAGATTAAAAACTTCTACTTTTCTGTGTATGATTTTTCCTTTGCCACACATACAGGAAATTGATCGTTCTGATATTGGTTCACGAATTATATCACTCATAAAAATAACTCCCATTTAGGAAAAGTGTTCCTGCAATAAATCAGAATTTTTATAATTTTCTGGCAATAAGAACCTGATTACATTTTTTACAATGAATATGTAGAATTAACCGCCCCTCATGTACTTTGTTATATGCATCACCTGCATATACTTGGTTACAAACGGGGCATCGACCAGACAGCCATAAATCATAGGGTCTAAACTGGTCTATGATAAGTTCTTGAGGTTCTTTCGTTATTTTGTTTTCAGTTATATTGTCCATAATATTCTCACTTTTTGATGTTGCATAAATTCTGATTTATCTTGATGATCAAGAATTCAGTTCTGCAATGATTTCTTCGAGAGCAGAGAATAATTTCTGCATTTCTTCGGGAGTGCCGACTGTGATTCTCATGTGCTGGCTGATTCTTGGCTTATTCCAATAGCGGACAAAGATTTTTCTCTGTTTTAATTTCTCAAAAATCACACCTGCATCATAATCCGGATGGCTTGCAAAAATGAAATTACTTTTTGAATCCGGAAAGACAAAGCCTAATTCTGCTAATTTTTTCTTAGATGCTTCACGGGTTTCAATGATTTTCCCTGTGCAGGATCTGAAATAATCCGGATCTTTGAGTGTTTCCGCTCCACATAGCAATGTCAGGTGATTCATAGTATAGGAATTGACAGAGAATTTTACATCATTGAGGTACTGGATCAGCTTTTCCGAGCCGATTGCATAACCGATCCGCATTCCTGCCATGCTTCTGGATTTGGAATATGTTTGCACGACAAGCAGATTTTCATATTTTTCGAGAAGCGGAAGACAGCTCTCACCGCCAAAATCAATATAGGCTTCATCAATGATCACAACACTGTCAGGATTTTCCTGTAAAATTTCTTCGATCAAGTCAAGTGATTCCAGCACACCTGTAGGGGCATTAGGATTCGGGAAGATAATGCCGCCATTCGGAATTTTATAATCTTCGGGATTGATCCTGAAATCTTCTGTCAATTTGACAGTTTGATAAGGGATTTTATAAACATCTGCCCAAACATCATAGAAAGAATAAGTGACATCAGGGAATAAAATAGGTCTATCAGAATTAAAGAATGTCAAGAAGGCCATAGAGATGACATCATCCGAGCCGACACCGACAAAGATTTGTGAAGATTTGACATGATAGGTTTTTGCTAATGCATCAATCAAGATCTGTGCATTGGGATCAGGATATAAACGCATTTTTGCAAGATGGAAATCATCAAGGATTTTTTGCACACCGGGTGCAGGGGGATAAGGATTTTCATTTGTATTCAGTTTGATAATATCTGATAGTTTTGGCTGTTCGCCGGGCGTATAGGGTACAACCCGGCGGACATTATTTTCCCAGCTCATTCGGAAGCCTCCTCAAAGCGTACTTTAATCGCATTAGCATGAGCAGTTAATCCTTCTTTGTTGGCGATCAGGACAATATCATCTTTAGCTTGACGGAGGGCATCTTGCGTATAATATGTATAACTGGAACGCTTGATAAAGCTATCCACGCCGAGAGGAGAGAAAAATCTAGCAGTTCCGCTAGTAGGGAGCACATGATTAGGGCCTGCATAATAATCGCCCAGCGGTTCGGATGCATAAGAGCCTAAGAAGACCGATCCGGCATTATCCAGCCTGCCGATATATTCCAGCGGATTTTTCATATCAACCTCTAAATGTTCCGGAGCAATGGCATTTGCCAGATCAACAGCTTGATCAATAGACTGTGCAATCAAGATTGCGCCATAATTAGTAAGGGATGCTTCAATAATTTCTTTTCTTTCGAGATAATTCATTTGGCGGATGATTTCGGTCTCTACTTTATTAGGGAGTGTAGGATCTGTAGTGATCAAAATGGCAGATGCTAATTTATCATGTTCGGCCTGTGACATGAGATCAGCGGCGACAAATTTGGGATCAGCAGTTTCATCGGCCATGACTAAGATTTCACTAGGGCCAGCGATCATATCAATATCGACAATACCGTATAATAATTTTTTAGCTGTTGCGACGAAGATATTTCCAGGGCCAACGATTTTATCCACTTTAGGGATTTCCTCTGTTCCATAAGCGAGGGCAGCAATGGCCTGTGCGCCGCCTGACAGGAATACTCGATCAACGCCGCAGATCGCAGCGGCAACTAAAATATCTTTATTAGGCGTACCATCTTTACAAGGGGGTGTTACCATGATGATCTCTTTGACACCTGCGATTTTAGCAGGGATCGCATTCATCAGGACGCTTGACGGATAAGCGGCTGTTCCGCCGGGCACATACAGGCCGACACGTTCCAGTCCTCTGACTCTCTGGCCGAGGATCACGCCATTTGGCAGAGCATTAGTAAAACCCTGTACTTTCTGACGGTTATGAAAATCAGCAATATTTTCCTGTGCATTTAATAACGCCTGTACAAAATCCTGATCGGCTTGTGTTAATGCATCATTGATGACTTCACGGGGTACTTCATAATACTGGGGAAGATTTCCATCAAATTTTTTCGTATAATTTTTTACGGCTTCATCGCCGCCGGTTCTGACGGTTTCGATAATTTCAGAAACGATTTCAGAAACTTTCTTATCTGTTTCACCGGTACGGCGTTCGAGCTCTTTCAGGAATGCATATTCCTGAACCCCATCACATACAATTTGTTTCAGCATTGATTTTTTCCTCCACTTTTCTGACTAATGTTTCAATTTCTTTCTGACGCATTTTCAGGCTGACAGTATTCACAATCAACCTTGCGGAGATCTGGGCGACATCTTCCACGACTTCGAGACCATTTTCTTTTAGTGTTGTACCTGTCTCGACAATATCCACAATTCCATCCGCAAGCCCAAGCAAAGGGGCAAGCTCTACAGAACCTTCGATCTTGATAATATCCACGTCCATATTTTTCTGTTCAAAAAATGCTTTTGTGACATTGGGATATTTAGAAGCGATGGTTTTAATTCCAAAGCCATCATAGAACGGATAATCTTTTTTAGTAGCCAATGCAAATTTACATTTGCCAAATCCAAGATTGACTAATTCAAATAATTTGCCATTCATTTCCATGAGAGTATCTTTTCCGACCACGCCCATATCACAGACACCATGTTCTACATAAGTAATAACATCAGCGGCTTTAGCAAGCACGACTTCCAGATTTCCATCTGGAACAGGAAGGATCAGCTTGCGGCCTTTTTCATGAACAGCAGTACAGTCATAGCCTAAACTTTCGAGTAATTTGACCGTATCTTTTTCTAGTCTGCCTTTTGTGAGTGCGATTCTCAGCGGCTTATTCATGAAGATTTACCTCCAGTTCTTCTATCTGGTCTTCTGCAATCAGAATAATTTTTGCAATTTTTCTATCCCGTGCATATTCGATTGATAATTCCGGATCAGAGAATAAAGAATGCTCAACGCAAAGCCCTTTTGCACGAAGCTGATTGGCTTTTCTGACAGCATGGGCTTCACAGCCTTCGGCGGCGGAGATCAAAATATCAGGGGCTTTTTGTTCTGGCTTGTGTTTTTTTCCGAGAACATTTGCAACAGCATCCACATTGACAGCCATTCCAACAGCAGGGATATCATAGCCAAATTCGGATAATAATTTATCATATCGCCCACCAGAAAGCACTTCTTCTCCATAGCCTTCCAGATAGCCCTTGATCACCAGACCTGTATAATAATCTGTTTTATTCACTAGTCCTAGATCTACGGTAATTCTTCCGTCAGGATTCATGTCTCTGATAGTATGATACAGATCACGCATATTTTCAAGAATTTCTGTGATCCGGGAATCCCGGAAAATTTCACAAGCCCGGTCAAAGACTTCTTCACCGCCGAATAATGTTGGCAGTTTGCGGAGTGCCTGTGTAATTTTATGCTCCCCGATTTTATCAAGCAAATCATTCAGAGCCGGATAATTTTTAGCTTCTATCAGCACCCGGATTTCTTCTTTTTGTGATGGGGTTGCATTCAGGCGGAGCATCAGCTCTTTAAAAATCTGGATATTGCCTAATTCAAGAGAATAATTCACTGTATTTCCCACAGAGGACAGAACAGACAATGCCGCAGAAATCACCTCAATATCTGCCATTCTGGAAGCAGAGCCTATTAATTCAATACCTGTCTGATGAATTTCTGTGCTCCGGCCTTTGAGGGATGGTGCGAAATGATAAACAGGCTGGGTATAATACAATCGCAAAGGAAGCATAGCCTCTTTCAGGCGAGTGGCTACAACTCGTGCGATAGGTACAGTAGAATCCGGCCGCAGGACAATTAAGCGGCCTTTATTATCCGTCAGCTTGCAAAGCTCTTCCTGTGAAAAATACAGGGAATTCTGATGAAACACATCATAGAATTCAAGGCCGGGAGTAATCAACCGGGAATAGCCCATAGATTTGAATAATTGTCTTGTCTGATTTTCGACAATCCGTTTCAGATCTGCATCTTCGAATAAATAATCTTTTGTCCCTTCGGGTGTAATCAAATCATATTGACGCATGAAATACCTCATTTCTTATTATTTTGCTTTAGCGTAGTACCACATTACTATAGTACCATATCAGAGTTGATTTGTCAAGTACTCAAATACTTTTTTCCATCATTCAAACAAAATGCCGGGAAAATTCCCGGCTGATCATGCATTATTTGTTAGCGAGATTAAAAATATCTTGGAATGTAACGGCAATCATGACTAAAAATAATAATGTCATGCCTACCAGATGCACCATTCCCTCCCGTTCTGGGCTGATGGGCTTTCTGCGGATGGCTTCTAAGAGCAGAAATACAAGTCTTGCGCCATCAAGTGCAGGAATTGGCAGAAGATTAAAGATTCCTACATTGATTGTGATAAATGATGCTAATGATAATACGGAAGTCAGATGTTGTTTAAAAGTTTCGCCATAAGAAGCGGCTTCTCCGATCGTGCTAATGATTCCCACAGGGCCTGAAAGATCATGAAAGCCATATTTTCCAGTGACAAGATCTTTCAGAGAAATCCAGATCAAACGGCCTGTAGAAAGCGTATTCAGAAAGCTATAGCTGATCACATTCAAGGGATTGAGTGCTTCGGCATGGACATAAAAATCTTGTCTTCCCTGTGTTGCGGTATTATAAAATTTGACATTAGGAAGGGTAATTTTCTGGCCATTTCTTTTGACGATCAGCGTCATAGTATCTGATTCTGTATTCTGCAATTTATAAGACAGATCTGTATCTGTGAAAATTCTCATGCCATCTATAGAAAGAATTTCATCACCGATTTGCAAGCCGCTTGCTTCGCTGGAAGAGGTAGACTGACCTGTTTCTTTATCTTTCGAAAAATCAGCAATCTGGAGGGTAATCACATCACCATAGAGCAATGTTGTACAGAAAATCAGGATAAATCCAAGAATCAAATTCATGATAGGGCCAGCAAGCACAACAAGCATTCTTTGCCAGACGGGGCGGCGATGAAATGCCCGAGGGTCATTGCTTCCATCGTCTTCACCTTCCATGGCGCAATAACCGCCGACAGGAAACAGGCGGAGAGAATACTCAGTTTCTCCTTTTTGTTTTTTGAGCAATACGGGCCCCATCCCAATCGCAAATTGATTCACTTTCACATTGCATAATTTTGCAACTGCAAAATGTCCGAATTCGTGCAGTGCAATAATCACGCCGAATACTAGCATGGATATTAAAATCGTCATTATCATACATCCTTTCTATGCTTTTTAATCATCTAATCACAGTATATGCACATGCAGGATAGAAATCCGATTTTTTTCACTTATGGGAAATTTTTTCACGAATGAATGTCCTTGCCTGTGTATCGGCTTCCAGAATATCCTGATAACTATGAATTACACCGCCTGGAACAGTTTGCATAGCGGCTCGGACAAGTTCGCCGATTTCCAAGAATTTGATTTCATCATGCAGAAAATGGGCTACTGCTTCTTCATTTGCGCCGTTCACGATAGCAGGACGGAGACCCCCCTCTTTGATCGCATCTATTGCAGCCGTCAGGCAATCAAATGTTTCATAATCTGGTGTTTCAAACGTCAGACTGCCGTAATCTGTCAAAGATAAATGTTTTGTTGGGCATTCGACACGATGAGGATATAATAATGCATATTGAATAGGAATTTTCATATCTGGCACACCCATCTGACCGATCACGGCATAATCTTCATATTCTACAGCCGAATGCAGGACACTTTGCCGATGAATCACAATTTCAATCTGAGAGGGATCTAGATCAAATAGCCATTTTGCTTCAATAAATTCAAGGCCTTTATTCATGAGTGTAGAAGAATCAATAGTGATTTTATTGCCCATGTTCCAATTTGGATGCTTGAGGGCATCAGCGGCACGAACGTGAAGCAGATCAGATTTTTTCTTTCCAAAGAAAGGGCCTCCGGAAGCAGTGAGAATAATTTTTCTGATTTTATTCATTGCATTGCCCTGCAAACTCTGGAAGATCGCAGAATGTTCACTATCAACAGGATAGATTTTAACATTTTTTTCAGCGGCGGCCTTCATGACGAGTTCACCGCCTGCTACTAATGTTTCTTTATTGGCAAGGGCAACATCAATTCCGGCATCAATCGCTTTCAATGTAGGAAGCAGGCCAACCATGCCGACAACGCTGTTTAAAATAATATCCGCATTTTGATCAGATGCAATCTGACAAAGGCCATTCATGCCCGTCAAGATTTCTATCTTTTCGCCGGATAATAAATTTTTTAATGCTTCCGCTTGGGACGCATCATAAATGCACACGCATGACGGATGAAATTTTTTAGCCTGTTCTGCCAGCTTTTCTATTTGATGATAAGCCGCTAATGCAGTTACTTTCAGGCCATGCTTTTCAATCACTTCCAGTGCCTGTGTGCCAATCGAACCGGTAGAGCCTAATATTGCAACTTTTTTCATATAAAAACATCTCCATTTAGCACAATAAACCTATCTTTGCGGACAGGTTTATTGTTATTTTCTCAAAAAATCGGCAATAGCACGATGCAGAAATAAAATGCAGGAAGTACAAACAATACGCTGTCAAAGCGATCCATCAGGCCGCCATGACCGGGCATAATATTCCCATAATCTTTGATTCCCTTCTGTCTCTTGATAACAGAAGCTGTCAGATCCCCCAGCACACTGACTGCGGCGCAGACAAGCCCTAATAATCCGGATTTGCACCCCTGCAATAGAGTAAAATCCAGATGACTGCATTTTGCATAAATCAAAAAGATCAGAGCAAATAATAGGGCATTGCTGATTAGGCCACCTGCAAATCCTTCTACTGTTTTATTCGGACTGATTTCCGGGCAAAGCTTTTTTTTTCCGAAATTTCTTCCTGCAAAATATGCCCCTGTATCGGCAATCCATGCGCCACAAAGCCCTAGAATTACATAGAATAAACCATGCTCTGCACTGTGATGATGTAATTTTAACAGCATATCAATCGAATAGGGAACTAATAGCATAGATGCGATCATGAAAGCTCCCTGTTCGATCAAGAACGTTTTGGGATGTCTCATATAGTCCCAGAATACAAATGTCAGACAGACAGGCATCAAAAGCGCATAGATCTGCGTGATCAAATAATTCATAGCGGATAAGTCTAAAAATAACATCAGCGGAGACAGAATGCCATAAATCATAACACCAGCCGTTGCAAGCTTGAATTGCAGGCCACCAATGGCACGGATTAATTCAAACAGCATGATGCCGATAATGGCCGCCAGTGCCAGCGGAAAAATGATTGTATGATGCAGAATCAACACAATTGTCAGCAATACAATGCCGACCCCAGCGGAAATGATTCTTTGTTTCAATCAGACACCCCCGAAGCGGCGGCCTCTTCCTGCGAAATCAATTAAAGCCTTATCCAATTCTTCTGGAGAAAAATCCGGCCAGAGTACATCTGTAAAATAATATTCTGCATAGGCACACTGCCAGATCAGATAATTAGATAACCGGAGTTCTCCGCTTGGCCGGATCACCAGATCCACATCAGGAAGCCCGGCCGTATACAGATGATCTGCAATTGTCTGTTCTGTAATTTCTTCCGGATTTAATTCTCCTTTTCGGATCAATTCTGCAATTTCTCTTGCGGAATGTGCAATTTCATCCCGTCCGCCATAATTGCAGGCAAGCAGAACTGTCAGCTGTGAATGATGCGCCGTATCTTGTTCAAGCTTGATCATGCGCTGTTTAATATCTTCCGGATAAGCATTTTTATCTCCTAAAAAAATCGCTCTGACACCATCACCCAGATGCATTTGTACCTCATCAAGATATTCTCTCATGATTTTTAAAATACCATCAATTTCATTCTGAGGGCGTTTCCAGTTTTCTGTAGAGAACACATAGAATGATGCATAGGGGATTCCAATATCTTTGCAATACTGCATGATTTTCTTAAAAGTCTTACCGCCTTCGACATGTCCCAGACTTCTTGGCAGGCCTCTTTTTTTTGCCCATCTTCCATTTCCGTCCATGATAAAGCCGACATGTGTCGGAAGCACTTCCGGCAGAGCCTTATTCTCTGCTTTCTTCTTCATAAAAGCCATGTGTTCACCTGCATCAGATACTCATAATTTCTTTTTCTTTATCCGCAACAGCCTTGTCAATTGATTCACAATATTTATCTGTCAGCTTCTGCGCCTTCTTTTCGGCTTCTTTCTGATCATCCTCTGTCAGTTCTCCGCTTTTTTTCATAGCTTTAAATTTATCAACCGTTTCACGGCGGATATTGCGAACGGCTACTTTTGCTTCTTCGCCATATTTCTTGACATTTTTACAGATTTCTTTACGGCGTTCCGCAGTAGGCTGAGGAAATGCCAGGCGGATCACATTGCCATCATTCGTAGGATTGATTCCCAGATCAGAAGCCTGAATTGCTTTTTCAATATTTTTCAGACTGCTTTTATCAAACGGCTGAATCACGAGGGTACGGCCTTCTGAAACGGTTACAGATGCCATATTCTGAATGGGAGTAGGTGCGCCCCAATAATCGGCCTTGATTTTATCTAATACTCTGGGGTCTGCTCTTCCTGCACGGATAGAAGTGAAATTATGCTCTAAGCTTTCTATGCTTTTCTGCATTTTTTCCTCTGCCTGTTTCAAAACTGTTTTCATGATCATTTTCCTTTCTGTATATCATTATTCTGCCGTGATGACAGTGCCGACCTGTTTTCCCATAACCGCATCTAAAATATTATCTGGGCGGCTGAGATCAAACACCAGCATTGGCAGTTTATTTTCATTGCACATAGTAGCGGCGGACATATCCATAACACCAAGATTTTCATTCAGGATCTGACTGAATGTTAATTTATCATAACGCTTTGCATCTGTAAACTGATGAGGATCTTTATCATAAACGCCATCTACAAGAGTAGCTTTCATGAGAATTTCGGCCTCAATTTCCACGCCACGGAGAGCGGCGGCGGTATCTGTAGAAAAGAACGGATTGCCAGTACCACAGCCAAAAATAACAACACGGCCTTTTTCCAGATGGCGAACGGCTTTATTACGAATATAAGGTTCTGC
The DNA here is from genome assembly GCA_002449585.1 of Ruminococcus sp. UBA7013. GTDB lineage: Bacteria > Bacillota > Clostridia > Oscillospirales > Ruminococcaceae > UBA3855. The sequence continues at coordinate 45,421 of DJXD01000058.1, read as the reverse complement.
GACCTGTCTCATAGTGATAGCTGTCTGAACACGGGTTTCCACGCCCATAGATTCCAGAACATCCGATAATGCAAGGGCATTAATAGCCGTTGCCAGCATTCCCATATGATCGGCACGGGTTCTATCAAGACTACCGCTCATGCGTCCCCGGAGGAAGTTACCGCCACCGACAACAATACCTACCTGCACGCCAATATCCACGCATTTTTTAATACTTTCGCAGATATTGCCGATGACAGTATAATCCAGACCAAATTTTTTTTCACCAGCGAGGGCTTCGCCGCTGAGTTTAAGAATCATTCTCTTATACTTCAATTCCATAAAATCGCACCTCATGAATAGATATAATAACACAGATATTTTATTCAAAATCCTCTGTGATTTATGTTATCAAAATAATTTTTTGCATGTGCTATCAGCATAGATTTGCCTTTGCTTCACTGCCGTCGCTTCATGACAAATTTATTATATCATATCTTTACCAAAGTGTCAAGCTATTTTCAGAAAGTTGTCAAGTATATAAATATTTTTGGACAGGCCGTATTTTTCGGGGAATGGCTGCATAATCTGTATCAAAAGCAAAAAAACGGAGGGCATCTGAAATGAAAATTCTGGTTTATCATAAAAATTTTGGGTCTTCTGAAGAAGCAATTTTAGATCGTGCCGCACAGAGGAAGCATATGCTTCGGAAAACAATTTTCTGGGATATTGCATTATTTTTGCTTACGGCGATTGGCGGAACGTTAGTATTTTTATTTTCCCCTGTCTTGATCCGGATACCCATGATAGGGGTATTTGTTCCGATCCGGAATAGCATGTGGGAAAATTTGAAATTATTATTTATTCCGGCTGGATTTCTGGGGCTTCTTCGCTATGCTTTCACAGGCAATTTGCAAAAGGGGATTATGACGACATATATGCAGGCGATCTTGTTGACAGCGAGCATTTTCCTGACAGGGCATTATCTTGGCACGGGAATTCTTGGAACAGAATGCTTTTTATTTGATATGCTATTATTTTATTTCTGCGCATTATTTCTGACATGGCATATCCGCACGCATGCCGACAGACAGAAAAAATCCAGCCTGCCGGGATTTCTGATCTTCATGCTACTGGCAGGCTGTTTTATTTATTTTACTTATCACATGCCGCCGGATATTGGATTATTCCGTGACATTATGCAATCACTGCAATAACTTCTACTTCGACAAGTGCGCCCTTTGGCAGATCTTTCACAGCCACGCAGCTCCGGGCGGGTTTTTCTGTGATATATTTGCCATAGATTTCATTGAATGCACCAAAATCAGAGATATCAGCCAAGAAGCAGGTTGTTTTAACAACATGAGCAAAATCTGTTCCGGAAGCATTCAGAACGGCATTCAGATTTTTCATCACCTGTTCTGTTTGTCCCTGAATGTCATCTGCTTCGATATTGCCGGATGCCGGAACGATAGCGATCTGACCGGATGTATAAATTACATTTCCTGCTTTGATTGCCTGAGAATAAGGGCCAATTGCGGCCGGGGCATTTTCCGTATAAATTTTTTCTGCCATAATAAACAACTCCTAATAATAATAATTTATGTCAAATATTTCTCCAGCTCCTGAATGCTATGCTGGTGTCCATGATGATTTTCATCTAGATAATGCACATGATCATGTGTATGCGTAAAGATATGTGTATGCTCATGCATATGATGCCGCCGAAGCGTATCACATACAATGCATATTGTTCCAATCATCATGATGATCAAGGCAAGAAGATAATGCAAGGACAATTTTTCATGCAAAATCATAAATGACAAGAATGCGCCTATAAATGGAGCAACAGCATAATAAGCACTGGTTTTAGCTGCACCAATATCTTTTTGCGCACGGATATATGTAAAAATGCTCAATCCATAAGAGACAAAGCCAAGTATCATGACAAGTAAGATATCTTTGCTTTCCGGAAATTTCTCACCTTTGAAAATTGCAGGCTTCCGCTTCCTTCAAAAGATAATATCATGCTGGAAAGTGTAATCCATCCGATGGAAAGCCATAATAATTTAGATACTGCCTCATGAAATACGACTAATGCTATCACTGTGGTTGCCACAATCTCAAAATTACCAAGCAGGGAAGCATTACCAGATGTTCCTTTATTTATGCCAATCATTAGCAATATCGGTGCAATCACATCAAGCAAGATCATTCCAAACGTGTAAGGCATATCTTTCCTGTCAAGTTTTTCTTCTTGTTTTGGTTTTGCAACGCCGAATAAATACATGATACCCACGCCAATCCCTGCGCCTAAATACAAGAATGCCGCCATGAATGCTGGTGAAACACGCTCTAACAGAAGCTTGGAACAGGGTACATTGACGGCATACAAAATTGCCGTTAGTTTCTGATTCTTCATCTATTTACAATTTTGAATCCGGCATCTGTCAATGCTTTGCGGATCTGCTGAATATGTTCATAATTTCTGGTTTCCAGAACCAGCCGGAGAATACAGTCTGTAATATCACTATCTTCGCTAGCTCTTTCATGATGAATAGAAACGACATTTCCGCCGAGATCGGCAAGAATAGCAGAAACGCCTTTGAGCTGGCCGGGCTTATCTTCCAATTGAATTGTCAGGGTATCGCTCCGCCCGGATTTGAGCAGGCCACGCTTGATGACTCTGGATAAGATTGTGACATCAATATTTCCTCCGGATACCAGACAAACAACATTTTTCCCAATAATATCAGGGATTTTATGGAACATCATGGCCGCAACAGATACTGCGCCTGCGCCTTCGGCAATTAATTTATGATGTTCGATCAATGCAAGAATCGCAGAGGAAACTTCATCATCTGTAACAGTGACAACGCTATCAACATAGTGTTTGACTAATTCAAAAGTATGTTCACCGGGTTCTTTGACTTTGATGCCGTCTGCGATTGTTCCGACTTTATCCAGACAGGTAATTTTCTCCTGTTCCAGAGATACCACCATAGAGGGTGCGCCGCTTGCCTGTACGCCATACACACGGATATTCGGATTTAATTTTTTCAATGCGAATGCTACGCCGGAGATCAGTCCGCCACCTCCGACAGGCACGACAACGACATCTGTATTGCGCATTTGTTCCCGGATTTCAAGGCCGATTGTACCCTGTCCGGCAATGACATCTTCATCATCAAACGGATGAATAAATGTATAGCCTTTTTCATCTCTGAGCTGTAAAGCTTTCTGATAGGCATCATCATAGACACCGGGAACAAGGCAGACTTCTGCGCCATAGCCTTTGGTAGCTTCTACTTTGGAGATAGGTGCGCCATCTGGCAGACAGATCAGAGATTTAATGCCGTTTTTAGTAGCGGCCAATGCGACACCCTGCGCATGATTTCCGGCAGAGCAGGCAATCACACCTTTTTGTTTTTCTTCTTCACTTAGCTGAGAGATTTTATAATATGCACCTCTGACTTTAAAAGATCCGGTGATCTGCAAATTTTCTGTTTTCAGATATACATTTGCTTCGGGACAGATTTTCGGCGCATGAATCAGATCTGTCTGACGGATCACATCTCGTAATACATCACTTGCATGATAAATTTTATCCAATGTCAGCATAAAATATTATTCCTCCTGATTTGCCATTTCTTCACAGCATAACTGTTCAATCAACTGTCTGGCGGCTCTTGCGGAGCGGCCGCTTTTTCGCAATGCGAATTGTTCGGCTTTGAGCCGGAGTGTAGCAGAATCCATTTGCAGATGATATTGTTTTGCAAGATTTTCTGCAATTTGAAGATATAAATCTTTATTAGGCTTATCAAATAAGATCTGAATGCCGAAACGCTCAGATAATGAAATGGTTTCCTGCATGGTATCATTGCGATGAATTTCATCCCCGGCACGTTGGGAGAAGGTTTCCCGGACGATATGCCGCCGGTTACTTGTCGCATAAATGACAGTATTATAAGCTCTTGCGGAAATACTGCCTTCTAGAACGGCTTTCAATGCGCTGAAATCATCATCATTTTCCTGAAAACTGAGATCATCCAGAAATAAAATAAATTTCAGCGGATTCGCATTTAATTCTTCCAGCAATTTCGGCAGGAGATGCAACTCATTTTTGGATAATTCAATTAATCTTAATCCTTCATGAGCATAGGCATTTGCTACCGCCTTGACAGTTGCGGATTTTCCTGTACCGGCCGAGCCATATAATAAAATATTAGAAGCTTTGAGGCCTTGTAAAAGGGCTTTGGTATTATCAAGCACCTGTTTTCTTTGCTGTTCATAGCCGATTAAATCAGATAGGGCTACTGCATCAGGAAAAGAGACGGGTTTCAGGAAATAGCCATTTTCAGATTGATCTGATAATTCCATACGGAACATTTTATCATTTGCCCACATGCCAAAGCCATATTTTCTAATATTGGCAAGCCGTTCAAAATAGAGTGTTTCAAGATCAATATTTTCTATTCTCCAGAATGGCGCATAATCATGCATCCCACAGACAGACAGGGCTTTCAAATCTCTCCGGGCGGATTCTTCTATTAATGCCGGGATTTTTTGGCCATGTACGGCAAACCAAGTGCAGGGCGTTTCCAAAGAAAGAACCATTTGTTTCAGATAGGCAGACCAATTATCTGTATGACCGTCCGCATACATGATTGCAGCGCATTCACAGAAATTTCTATTAATAAATTGATAAAATGCTTTCTGTTTCAGGAGCGGCCTGAACACCGTCAGGCCGTCTTTGACTGCTTTGAAACTAAATTCATCCATATTACTTGATACTTCCGTTTTTAATAGATGCGACTAAGCCGCCATTTTCAATAATTGTCTGGATAAAGGCCGGAAACGGTTCAATCTGATAATCTTCCCCAGTGGTTTCATTATGAAGCACACCATGATCAAGATCCGCCGTGATTTTATTGCCTTCCTGAATGGCATCAGCGGCCTGTTCAGATTCTACAATTGCCAGCCCGATATTGATCGAATTTCTATAGAAAATTCTTGCAAAGCTCTTTGCGATGACGAGAGAAATGCCACTTGCCTTGATGGCAATGGGGGCATGTTCACGGGATGAGCCACAGCCGAAATTCCATCCTGCAACCATAATATCACCGGGCTGAACTCTTTCTGTAAACGTCTTGTCAAGATCTTCCATGCAGTGAGATGCTAATTCTTTATGATCACTTGTATTCAGATAACGAGCTGGAATGATGACATCTGTATCCACATTATCACCATACTTGATGACTTTTCCTGTCATTTTCATGCGTTTACAACCTCCTCAGGAGCAGAAATTTTTCCAGTAATGGCACTTGCTGCGGCGACTTCGGGGCTTGCAAGATAGATTTCAGAATCCACATGTCCCATTCTTCCGATAAAATTCCGGTTTGTAGTAGCAACAGCTCTTTCCCCCTCGGCGAGAATGCCCATATATCCGCCAAGACAAGGGCCACATGTTGGCGTAGAGACAACCGCACCGCATTCGATAAATGTTTTTAAATAGCCTGCTTCCATGGCTTCCAGATAGATTTTCTGTGTGGCCGGAATCACAATGCATCTGACATTTTTAGCAACTTTCTTTCCCTGCATGATCTCAGCGGCCGCTTTCAGATCTTCTAATCTACCATTTGTACATGATCCAATCACGACTTGCTGAATCTTGATTTCATCAATTTCATCTACAGTATGTGTATTTTCCGGCAGATGGGGGAAACTTACGGTATGCTTGATTTCAGACAGATCAATGACATAAGTTTTTTCATAAATGGCATCTGGATCAGCTTCATATACAACAGGCTCACGATCGGAATGCGCTTTGACATATGTTTTAGTAATATCATCCACGGCAAAAATTCCGTTTTTCGCTCCTGCTTCGATCGCCATATTTGCCATGCAGAGACGATCTGCCATTGAAAGACTTGCCAGACCTTCACCCACAAATTCCATTGATTTATATAATGCCCCATCAACACCGATCATACCAATGATATGCAGAATGACATCTTTACCAGAAATATATTGATTCAGCTTACCTTTCAATTCAAACTTAATGGCTGACGGTACTTTGAACCATGCTTTTCCGATTGCCATTCCACAGGCCATATCTGTAGAGCCGACACCTGTCGAAAATGCACCTAATGCGCCATAGGTACATGTATGAGAATCCGCACCAATGACAGCATCACCAGAGACAACAAGTCCTTTTTCAGGCAATAATGCATGTTCAATTCCCATCTGGCCGACATCATAGAAATTAGTAATTTCCTGATCACCGCAGAAATCACGGCACATCATGCATTGTTGCGCAGCTTTGATATCTTTATTAGGTGCGAAATGATCCATTACCATAGTCACTTTTTCTTTATCAAAAACCTGTTCTTTTCCCATATTTTTGAATGCCTTGATTGCCACGGGAGAAGTAATATCATTACCAAGCACAAGATCCAGATTGACAAGAATCAGCTGACCAGCTTCTACTTGATCCAGTCCGGCATGAGCGGCAAGAATTTTCTGTGTCATGGTCATACCCATGAAAATACCAGTCCTTTCATGTAAATTTTAGAAAAACCAGAATTTACATTTCTCTTTCGAATGTGATCAAGAGAACAATATCCGGCGGATAGGGGCTTAATGGCGTTACTGCTGATACTTCCCATCCCTGCTGATTCATTTCCTGCATGAGCGTTTCGACTTCTTCGGCATGAAGAATGCCATTGGCAAACTCATTCGGGAAGAAGAATTCTTTAATAGAAGAATTGATAGAAGTAGATGCATTTGTTTTTGTCTTAGTTTTATCTTTCTCATATCCAAGCTTTGCAGTTATGAGTTTATATTCTTTCATGAAGTCCTCCTTGTAAATTCTGGTTTACTAAAAATCAATAATTAATAATTGCACCTCTATCGGCAGAGGATACCATTTTTGCATAACGTTTCAGATAACCTGTGACATCCGACTTGATTTTGATTTCTGTTGTTTCTTTGCGTTTTGCAATTTCTTCATCAGAAACTTTGAGTTCAATCTTATATTCAGGAATATTGATAGAAATCATATCTCCATCCTGAACATAGGCAATCAGGCCACCACGCACAGCTTCGGGGGAGACATGGCCGATTGCTGCGCCACGGGTTGCGCCGGAAAATCTGCCATCTGTGATAAGTGCAACTTCTTTATCCAGCCCCATGCCAGCAATCGCAGATGTTGGGGAGAGCATTTCTCTCATGCCAGGGCCTCCGGAAGGGCCTTCATAGCGAATGACAACAACATCACCGGAAACGATCTTTCCGGCATAGATTGCGGCAATGGCTTCTTCTTCGCTGTCGAATACTTTGGCAGGGCCTTCATGTGAGAGCATCTCAGGCGCAACCGCACTGCGCTTGACAACACAGCCATCAGGGGCAAGATTCCCTCTCAATACAGCAATACCGCCTGTTTCACTGAATGGATTTTCAATCGGTCTGATCACTTCCGGGTCACGATTGATACAGCCCTCAATATTTTCGCCGAGTGTTTTTCCGGTTACGGTCATCACATCTGTATGAATCAGGCCTTTTTTATTTAATTCATTCAGAACGGCATAGACACCGCCAGCCTCATCCAGCTGTTCCATATAAGTATGACCAGCCGGGGCTAAATGGCAAAGATTCGGAGTTTTTGCGCTGATCTGATTGGCAATATCAAGATTAATTTCTACACCGCATTCATGAGCGATTGCTGGGAGATGCAGCATACTGTTCGTAGAACATCCAAGAGCCATATCAGCAGTTAATGCATTCTGGAATGCTTTTTCTGTCATGATATCACGAGGGCGGATATTTTTGCGATACAGTTCCATGACCTGCATACCGGCATGTTTAGCCAGTTCGATTCTTTTGGAATAAACGGCCGGAATTGTGCCATTTCCTCGCAGACCCATGCCGAGCACTTCGGTCAGACAGTTATGTGAATTTGCTGTATACATGCCGGAACAGCTTCCGCAGGTAGGACAGGCATTCAGCTCATAATCATAAAGTTTTTCTTCATTAATTTTTCCGGCTTTATAAGATCCGACCGCTTCGAACATACTGGAAAGGCTTGTTCTTTTGCCATCAACATGACCGGCGAGCATAGGGCCACCACTGACGAAAATCGTTGGAATATTAACTCTTGCGGCGGCCATGAGCAGACCGGGAACATTTTTGTCACAGTTGGGGATCATGACAAGCGCATCAAATGCATGTGCCAGAGCCATAGCTTCTGTAGAATCAGCGATCAGATCACGGGTTACAAGTGAATATTTCATTCCTCTGTGACCCATAGCGATCCCATCACAAACAGCGATTGCAGGAAATACGATCGGAGTGCCACCAGCCATGGCAACGCCTAATTTTACAGCTTCTACGATCTTATCAAGATTCATATGGCCGGGAACGATTTCATTATAAGAGCTGACAATGCCGACTAATGGACGTTCCATTTCTTCTTTTGTCAGACCTAATGCATGTAATAATGACCGCTGAGGGGCGCAATGTGCGCCGGCGGTTTTTGCATCAAACATCATAATAGCAAAACCTCAATTCAAATTTTATTTTCCTGTCGCCATATAGCACGATAATCCCGAAAAATCGGGATTACCGGCCAAAGCACAAGAGTGCAGATTAGTTATTGATGAGCTTATCAGCTTCACTATTCCAGCTGTACAGCTTACGAATTTCCTTTCCAACCACTTCAGACGGATGCTCTGCATGGAGCTTTCTCATAGCCTTGAAATGTACCTGATTGCCTGCATCAGACATATCAAGCAGGAATTCTTTTGCAAAAGAACCATCCTGAATATCAGACAGCACTTTCTTCATGGCTTTCTTAGTTTCTTCTGTGATGATTTTAGGGCCTGTTACATAATCGCCATATTCAGCAGTATTAGAAATGGAATATCTCATACCTTCAAAGCCAGACTGATAAATCAGATCAACAATGAGCTTCATTTCATGAATGCATTCAAAATAAGCATTTCTAGGATCATAGCCAGCTTCTACGAGTGTTTCAAAGCCTGCCTGCATGAGGGCGCAAACACCGCCGCAGAGAACAGCCTGTTCACCGAAGAGATCTGTTTCTGTCTCTGTTCTGAATGTTGTTTCCAGAACGCCAGCACGTGCGCCGCCGATGCCATCAGCATAAGCAAGGCCGATTTCCTGCGCATCGCCTGTAGCATCCTGATGAACGGCGATCAGGCAAGGTGTACCTTTGCCGGCCTGGTATTCGCTTCTTACTGTATGGCCTGGTGCTTTGGGGGCAATCATGATAACATTGACATCAGCCGGGGGAACGATACAGCCAAAATGAATATTAAAGCCGTGTGCAAATGCCAGTGTCTGGCCTGCTCTCAGATTCGGCTTGATTTCAGATTCATACAGAGCCTTCTGCTTTTCATCGGGGATCAGAATCATAATCACATCTGCTGCCTTTACTGCCTCAGCTGTTGTAAGAACTTTGAGACCCTGAGCCTCTGCCTTTGCCCAGCTCTTGCTGCCTTCATACAGGCCAACAACGACATTCACGCCGCTTTCTTTCAGATTCAGCGCATGGGCATGCCCCTGTGAACCATAACCGATGATGGCGACTGTTTTGCCGTCAAGCTTTTTAATATCGCAATCCTGCTGATAAAAAATTCTTGCTTCTGCCATTGGAAAAAACTCCTTTATAGATAAAATTTATTTAAAGACTTGTCTCACTGTTCAGATAATGACAGCCACGCTCAATGGCGACGACACCCGTGCGGCACATTTCCAAAATACCGAGCGGCTCAACAAGTGCAATAAATGCTTCAATTTTGGAAGTTTCGCCGGTAATTTCTACACAAAGCGTAGAAGGCGAAAAATCCACGATTTTAGAGCGGAAAATATCCACTGCGGATAAGATTTCCTGCCGGGTTTCCGGCGTATTTTTTAATTTGATCAAAGCCAGTTCACGATAGACACTCTTTTCTTTGTCCATTACTTTGACTTCTTTGACATTGTAAAGCTTTTTCAGCTGTTTGATAATTTGATTACAGATGCCCTGATCTCCGGTCAATGAAATAGTAATTCTGGAATAGGCATGTGCTTCCGTTTCGCTGACAGTCAGACTATCAATATTAAAGCCACGGCGATTAAACATACTTGCCACACGGGTGAGAATACCCGGCTGATTTTCTACTAAAATCGCAATTACAAAGCGTTCTATCATGACTGATCACCTCTTTCCGTAATAATATCTTCAATGCAGCCGCCGGGCGGAAGCATCGGAAGAACGAACTCATCCTGATCAATCGCAACATCTACCAGAACAGGTGCATTTTCAGCAAAAGCCTGTTCTATGACGCTGGATAATTCAGATAATTCTGAAATACGGAAGCCCTTCATGCCGAAAGCATCTGCCAGCTTAACGAAATCCGTTTTTCTGACATGCAGATCTGTATTAGAATAATGCTTCTGGAAAAAGAGTGTTTGCCACTGCCGAACCATGCCAAGCACTTTGTTATTCATGATGATGATCACAACAGGAATATTTTCAGCTGTCACAGTGGCAAGTTCATTCAGATTCATGCCAAAACTGCCATCACCTGTGAATAGAACGATTCTTTTTCCGGTTGCCTTAGCCGCACCGATAGCCGCACCAAGTCCGAAGCCCATTGTTCCAAGTCCGCCGCTGGAAATAAATGTCCGGGGGGATTGGAAAGGATAAAATTGTGCTGTCCACATCTGATGCTGTCCGACATCGGTAACAATCGGGGTATCTGGATCGGTATGCTTTGCGGTTTCCTGAATCAAAGCATATGGTGTAATTCTATCTTTGGCTGTGACTTTTTCAAACTGTGCTTTTTCGGCATCTTTGAGGGCAGCGATTCGGGCAGACCATTCCGGATGCTGTTTTTCATCCACAAGCATCAGCAGCCTTTGCAGGGCATCTTTGACATCACATTCAATGCCAAGTTCTACGGAGATATTTTTATTTAATTCTGCGCCATCAGCATCAATATGAATAATTTTTGCTTTTCTTGCATATTTCGCCACATTGCCAGTAGCACGATCACTGAACCGAGCACCGATTGTGATAATTAAATCTGCTTCATCCTGAGAGACACTGGAAGCATAATGACCATGCATTCCTTCCATGCCAAGATAACGGGGATGATCAACAGGAACGGCAGACAAGCCCATCATGGTACATCCAATAGGAGCATCAATTTTATCTGCCAGCGCAATGATTTCTTGTGATACATCTGCTGTGACAGCACCGCCGCCGAAATAGATATATGGTTTTTCTGCTTCTGCGATCATCTGGGCGGCTCTGGTGAGCTTATCGCCTTTTGCTTTGCGAACAGATTTTTTTTCTACAACAGGACATTCCTGATAGGGAAATTTTGCAATCTGGACATCTTTAGGAATATCAATCAGCACAGGGCCAGGGCGGCCAGATTTTGCAATCTTGAAAGCTTCCCGGATCGTATCGGCCAGCTTGTCAATTGTTTTGACTAAGAAATTATGCTTTGTAATTGGCAGCGTAACGCCTGTAATATCTACTTCCTGAAAGCTATCACGGCCGATTAAAGAATTTGGCACATTGCCGGTAATAGCAACCATAGGGACAGAATCCAGGTAAGCAGTTGCGATGCCTGTTACTAAATTTGTTGCGCCTGGGCCAGAGGTAGCAATGACAACACCGACCTCACCGCTTGCTCTTGCATAGCCATCAGCGGCATGTGCTGCGCCCTGTTCATGTGCTGTCAGGATATGCTGAATCCGGTCACTTCTGGTATATAATGCATCATATAGATTAATAACCTGTCCGCCCGGATAGCCAAATACAATTTTACATCCTTGTTCAATCAGTGTTTCCACAACAATTTCTGCACCTGATAATATCATGTCTTCAATCCTTTCTTTTTCAGTAATTAAAATTTTATAAAAAACAAATCTCAAGGATTATTATAGCACTTTAACAGATTCAAATCAAGTGGATTTTCGAAATTTGCGTTTTTGCACAAAATTCAACGCAATAATTTGTAATATATGAATAATATTAATAATCTTCATGTGTTTCCAGATACCAGCGAAGCCATGCGAATGTAATGGTTTCTCCCTTGACAGCAAGCATTCTCAGGAGCGTTTCCAGAAAATGTGAAGTTTCCGGATGGATATTTCTATGTGCTTTGCCTTTGAGAAAATATTCCAGTGGCTTGGCATCTGTATAATTTTGCCCGTTATAAATCTTACTTGCGGCCACTCGATCGCAGAACATTTCTGCAACATAACAAAGCGGCATCTTGACAGGTTCTAATTTTCTGGTTTTGGGGGAATAATCTGTCCAATATTCAAAATGATGTTTATTTCTGCCTTTATGATGCATCCACGCCGCAGAATAACCGCATTCTGTTCGCTCCTGTTCGTTGGGGCTTCTCGTACCCTGATAATATTTGACACCGGGGAGAAATTCTGTCGGGGAATATTTAGAAAGATCATGCACAAGCCCCTGACAGAGAATTCCAGCTCTATAACAATTCCATATCACGGCATGTCTGTGCCGTGATACGGTTCTGAAATGTCCTATCAGATTTTTGATTTTCATGAATATACCCGCTTTCTCAACTCTGAGCCCGTTCTACACTCAGAACGCTCTTGACTTTCCGGATACGGTCAAATAATGCCGTCAGCTGTGATTTATTCACAATGCTGACTGTCATTTCAATCATGGCATTGCCATTCGGAAGGGTACGGGAAGAGGAGCGATTAATCATAACACGAGCTTCTGCGATCACAGCAGTCACATCGGCAAGCAATCCGGTTCGTTCTGTTGCAATAATTTCAATTCTAGTCTGAATTGTGGTATTTTTCACATCTGACCATTGAATCTCATGCCAGCGGTTGAGCTCATCGGGCTGACTGCGTTTCAGAGCGGCAATATAATTTGCACAAGAGGCGGTATGAACAGAAATGCCATGCCCACGGGTCACAAAGCCAACGATCTCCTCACCCGGAAGCGGATTACAGCATTGTGCAAATTTGAACACACAGTTTTTAATATCTTCTAAAATCACTTTGCTATTGGGAGCATTATCCGAAGAAAGGCCATTTTCGGGCGTATCTGATTTTTCTGCTGTCTGATAAATTTTCTGATATTTTTCACGCCAATGGGGAAGAAGTTTCTGGACGCTGACACCGCCATAACCGATGGCAGCATAGAAAGCTTCCATAGTATCGCAAGAATAGCGTTTCATATCTTCCCGGAAAAATTCTTCATAATCTTTTTCCGGAATGGGCATATGAATGCGTTTGAATGTTTTTTCAAGCAGATCTCTGCCGGCTTCAATATTTTCTTCCCGGCGTTCTTTTTTGAACCATGCTCTGATTTTGGCTCTGGTTCTGACAGTTTTGGCCATATCCAGCCAAGAGCGGCTAGGGCCTTTATTAGGATCACGGCTAGTAATGATCTCGCAGACTTTTTCTGATTCTGTGAATTCATAATCCAGCGGAACGATAGATCCATCCACTTTGGCATACATCATTTTATGTCCTACTTCTGTATGCACTCTATATGCAAAATCAATAGGCGTTGCACCGAAGGGGAGAAAAACGGCATTTCCTTTCGGGGTCATGACATAGATTTCTTCCGGGGAAAGATCTGTTTTCAGCATTTGGAGGATCTCGCCCGGATTGCTGGAAGAAAGTGCTTCATGCACCCATGCAAGCTGACGATCTAGCTTATCTTTATGATCAATCCCCTCTTTATATTTCCAGTGTGCGGCAATACCATATTCTGCATGTCGATGCATTTCCCAAGAACGAATTTGTACCTCAAACGGGATACCTTCCCGGCCGACAACGGTGGCATGAATGGACTGATAGCCATTCGGCTTAGGGCGATTGATATAATTTTTATATCTTCTCCAGAAATCCCGATACATGTTTTGAATCATGCCATAGACGGTAAAACATTCATCTGCATCGGAAACGATCACACGAACCGCATATTTATCATAAATCTGATCAAAATCTTTATGCCCTCGATACATTTTTTTATAAATGCCATAAATGCTTTTTACACGGCCTTCTATAAAAGGTTCTTGTTGGAAGGAGATATTTTTCAGGCGTTCAGAAATTTCTTTTTTGATATTTTCAATAAACTGATTTCTTTCTTCTTTATCAATACCGAGCTGAGTTTCAATTTCTTTATAAGCATAGGTATCGAGATAATAAAAAGATAAATCTTCTAATTCGCTCTTGATCGTATCAATGCCAAGGCGATTGGCAAGAGGAACATAGACGTTCATGGTTTCATAAGCAGTAGATTGTTGTTTATAAGCTGGTCTATAGCCGAGTGTGCGCATATTATGCAATCTGTCACAAAGCTTGATGATCATGATCCGGACATCATGGGACATAGCAACCAGAATTTTTCTTATAGTTTCCTCTTTGCGCTGTTCGCTGTCGAGAATCTGTGTTTTGGTTAATTTAGTAACGCCTTCTACCATATTGGCAACAGAATCCCCGAACAGGCGGCATAAATCTTCACGAGTAGCGGCAGTATCTTCCACGACATCATGCAAAAGGGCAGCACAAATAGTATCTGTATCCATGCCAAGATCTAGAAGAATATCCGCCACAGCCAGAGGATGGCTGATATAAGGCTCTCCTGAGGAACGCTTCTGTCCCTCATGTGCCTTGTCAGCAAAGCGGAACGCAGATGTAATTTTATTCAGATCATAGCCATAATTTGCGCCGCTGGTCTTAATTTTATCTGTCAGCATCTCAAAAGTTACAGTTTTTTCCTCAGTCATCATAACAGAGCCTCCTTAATTTCAATCCACGCCAAAGCAAAATAAAGTTTGCATTTAACGAACAATAAAAATAATCAGAATAATTTTTGTTTCAGATCATTCAAAATCCGGGAATTTTCCAGATTGATTTTTTGTTTGACTGGTAATTTTTTAACTTCTCCCGTAATGGGTTGTATTTCTACTAGATGCATTTCTGCAAAAGCATCCAGAATCAACTGTATTTTACAGAAATTGATATTTTTATTCAGAATCATTTCAGAAGCGGCAAGTGATTCTATCAAAACAGGGGTTTCCGTCAATGCCTGATAAACACAAATTAGTTCATCTCGATCCGGCATCATGGCTTTATACCATTCTATCGGAAGTGTCTCACCTAGACAGTATCTATCATATACTCGAATGGCATTCAAAATTCTTGCCTGCTGAATGCCAACGGGACGAATTTCTTGAACATACAATGCCACGGATGTCACATGATTGAACGTATTGACATTTAATTTTACCATCATATGACAATACTGTCCAGTCCGGATTCCGATTTCTTCGGGTTTCCGGCGGAAGAATAAAGCCGCATAATTCTGCCCTTGTATCTGAACAGAAAGGCGAGTATGTTCCCCTGTCGTGCCCACAGATCTGATATCCTGTACTAATACAGATTTTGCTAAAAATACAGGTTCTGGATTTTCAGCTCCAAAAGGGGCAAGCTGTTCCAGACTCTGCACGGCTTCTGGTGTCAAGATTTCAGGCGTAAGCGTGCAAACCGCCTGTATTTCCATAAAAGACATTTCTGGATGTTGTTCACGAGCATATTGCGCCAATCTTTTCCGGAATTCCGGAATATTCTGTTCTTTGAGTGTAAATCCGCCTGCTGCGGGATGACCTCCGAATTTTTCCATCAGATCTGCACAGGAATTCAGCGCACGAAAAACATGAAATTTTCCAAAACTTCTGGCTGATCCATGCCCCATGCCATCATGAACGCTGATCATAAAACAGGGTTTTCCATAACGTTCCTGTATTCTGGAGGCGACAATTCCGATCACGCCACTATGCCAATCTTCTCCGGAAAAGACGAGAACACGCTCATGCAGAATTTCCGGATGCTGAGAAATCTGTGCTTCTACTTCCTGCACAATTTTCGCTTCTGTTTCTTTTCGCTGTGCATTGATTTCATTTAGCTGTTCTGCTAATGCTTCTGCTTTTTCTGGATCTTCTTCTAGTATCAGCTCTACAGCCATTTTAGGTGATGCCAATCGGCCAGCGGCATTAATCCGGGGCGCAATGCCAAAGGCAATGCCTACAGATGTGAGCGGTTTTTTATCCAGACCGCTGACTTTTCGCAGTGCCAATAATCCTGGTCTTTCCGTATTTTCCAGATATTCCATACCTCTTTGCACCAGAAATCTATTTTCACCTGTCAGGGCAACCACATCCGCAATGGTAGCAATAGCGGCCAGATCTCCAAATTGTTCCATAGCCATTTGCACATCATTATGATTCATAGCGGCCACTAATAGCAAAGCAATTCCTGCGCCACAATATAGCCGAAATGGAGAATAATTATCTGCTCTATGCGCATCCACAACGGCCAGAGCGGTTGGGAGCTCTTCTCCTGGCTGATGATGATCTGTAACAATCAATTTCATACCTAGTTCATCAATTAGATCTGCTTCTGAGAGTGCGGCAATGCCATTATCCACAGTGACAATCAATTCTACACCATCTTCATACATTTCCCGGACGGCCTGTTTATTCAGCCCATAGCCTTCATGACGTTCAGGAATCCGCCAAGTCACATTAGCACCCATTTCCCATAGGAAAGAATACAAAATCACGGTTGACATGACACCATCACAATCATAATCCCCATAAACACAGATTTTTGTTTCCTGTTCTATGGCCTGATTCAGCATTTCAGCGGCCTGTTTCATATCACAGAGCAAAGCCGGATTACTTAATTCCCGGCATCCAAGAAACGCCTCTGCCTCTTTCAGACCGGAACAATTCTGTGCAGCGAGAACTTTACAGCAAAGTGATGATAAATCACTTCCCTTTTTGAGTTCATTCACGATTTTTTGATCAGGTTCGGCTGTTTTCCATTTTTTGATCAATTCAGATTCCCCCAATTCATTTTTACTTTTCAAACATAATAGAGGTGATTTTTTTATTATAACATGTTTTTTGACAAAATGCAAGCATTTGCTGATAAATTTTTTATTTTTTTAATTTCTGAAAAAACACTTGACAAATCATAAAAAATATGCTATAATAATTAAGTCGTTGAAATGGAGAGGTGTCCGAGCGGTTTAAGGAGCTAGTCTTGAAAACTAGTGATACGGCAACGTACCGTGGGTTCGAATCCCACCCTCTCCGCTTTTAAATTTTTAAAAAAATTTTGAAAAAGCTATTGACAAATGTTTCTGAATGTGTTATAATAATAAAGTCAGGATTATTAATATTCTATGATTTATCATTTGCGGAAGTACCCAAGTGGTGAAGGGGCTCCCCTGCTAAGGGAGTAGGTCGGGAAACCGGTGCGAGGGTTCAAATCCCTCCTTCCGCGCTGAAAAAAGCTCTGGTGTAAAAACACCGGAGCTTTTTTTATCAAATCATCCATGATATAATCAAGAATTTTTTCTGCATCTGTACTGATGAGCAGAGTTTCAGGATGATTCACTTTCCTATTTCATGCTATATTAAAATCACTGACAGATTCAAAACTCATGACTTGCAATTTTTTTAGCTTGTTTCAATGTTATCATTTTTTCCTCCATCGTTTCATTGATTCAGTCCCAATCAGGAGGACGCTTTTTTCCTCTGGGTCTCTGCAAATGGTTATTCTCAATACAGTCTTTCAAATCAGCAAGTGTAGTCTCGACATCTCCGGAAGATTCTATATTTGTACCATAATCTTTACCAAACTTTTTCCAATATATCGCTCTAAGTTCACTGATTTGATCAAGAATTTTCTGATGTTCCTGTGCTGTCATTTTCTATCACCTCTATTTTATTAATTTTTTTGAATCTAAAAATGCACTGAATGCTTTGTCAATGCAACCTGTTATTTTTACTATGATCAAGATATCATTCTAGTATATTACATTTTTTATATTTTGTCAAGGATATGAGACGCAATTTATCTGATCACTTGCTGATTTTTGCTTGACGGATCTGTCAAAGTATGCTATACTTAAATTAAGAGAATGCAAAATTTCTCTGATCTGGAAAAAATTAAAAATTTTGATGAAAATGAATCAGAAAGAAGTGAATATAAAACACTATGTTTGCAATTACTAACAGTGTGGGGCTGTTTGGAATGAATGCCTTTGCAGTTACTGTAGAAGCAGAAGTATTCAAAGGGCATCCGCAGTTTGATTTGAGCGGCCTTCCCGATGCAGGAATCAAAGAAAGCCGTGACCGTGTCAAAAGTGCGGCCTCTTCTGTGGGCATTATGTTTCCGAAAGGCCGTGTTTTGATCAATCTAGCCCCGGCAGATGTTAAAAAATCAGGATCGTCTTTTGATCTTGCGATTTTTGTCTGTCTGATGCAAGCGATGGATCTGCTTCCCGTCAGAATGCCGGAACGAGTATTTATAGGTGAATTAGGCCTGCATGGCACAGTGCGAGGTGTCCGGGGGGTCATGACAATGACCATGTTGGCAAAGAAAAACGGATTTCAGGAAATCTATGTTCCAAAAGAAAATATTCAAGAGGCCGCTGTGATTGATGGAATTGATGTTTATGGCATTGAAAGCGCAGAGGAATTAATGCTGCATCTTCTGAATCAAAAAAGAATGATTCCGGCCATACATCAAGAAATTCAGGCGCAAGCGGCTGAGAAATTTCTGGATTTCAGTGATGTAAGAGGGCAATTCAAAGCCCGGAGCGGAATGGAACTTGCCGCCGCAGGAGGGCATAATATTCTTCTGATCGGCAGTCCCGGCAGTGGAAAGAGTATGCTTGCCAATCGTCTGCCTACGATTCTCCCGCCCATGACACGAGAAGAAATTCTAGAGACTTCTAATATTTATTCTGTTGCGGGGAAACTTTCTCCAGAGCGGCCATTGATCACAAAGCGGCCATTCCGTGCGCCACATCATACGATTTCACAGGCAGGTTTGACAGGGGGCGGCAGTATTCCCACGCCGGGAGAAATTTCTCTTGCACATAATGGGGTTTTATTTCTGGATGAATTGGCAGAATTCAACAGATCGACACTAGAAGCACTTCGCCAGCCGCTTGAAAACAGAAAAGTGACAATTTCACGTGTTTCTGGAACATCAGAATATCCATGCAGTTTTATGCTAACGGCGGCAATGAATCCCTGCCCTTGCGGACATTATGGATCACCTGTGAAAAAATGCACCTGCACAGAAAAGCAGATCCGGAAATATATTTCACGTATTTCAGGGCCTATGCTGGAACGCTTTGATATGCATATTGATGTTGATCCTGTGCCTTATAAAGATCTGGCATCGGCAGAAAAGCCCGAAACTTCTGAACAAATCCGGATGCGAGTAGAAGCCGCCCGACATAGACAAGAAGAACGATATCAAGAATATGGCTTTTATTGCAATGCCATGATTCCGGATTATCTGCTGGATCAATTCTGTCAGATGTCCCCGGAAGCGGAGCGATTGTTTGGGAGATTATATGAACATTATCAGATGAGTGCCCGTACAGGTATGAGATTAAAAAAAGTGGCACGATCTTCTGCCGATCTGCATGGAAATGATCTGATCCAGAAGGAAGATATTTCAATTGCTGTGCAATTCCGGGGATTTAACAGCAAATATCTGCAATAAATATAGAAAAGGATGCGATTTATGAAAAAAATTTTTAATACAATCCGGAATTACTTCCGGGCTTCGGATATCAGTTTGATTCTGGCATGTATCTGCTGTTCCGTTGTCAGCTGTATCATGCTTTATAGCATCGCAGATAATAAACTGATTGACAGATGTGATTTTAACACGATGCGGACACAGGCCGCCGCAAGCGGCATAGGGCTGATCATACTTGTGATTTTGAGTGTGATAGATTATAATAAATTAATTCGTTTATGGTGGCTTTATGCGCCTGTAGCGGTTGGATTAGTAGGGCTGACATTCACAAGTCTGGGGTATCGCCGGGGCGGAGCGGATGATCAAGCTTGGATTGCTGTAGGGAATTTTTATCTTCAGCCTTCCGAGCTGATGAAGCTGGCATTTATTCTGACTTTTTCGCTTCATCTTGCGAAGATACAGGAAGATATGAATCGACTGGGAAATATTTTATTATTATGTCTTCATGCGATGATTCCGATCGGATTAATTGCCAAACAAGGGGACTATGGAACAGCAATTGTATTTGCGATTATTTTCTTATCTGAAATGCTAAGTGCAAAGATTGCTTTCCGGTATATTATTGCGGCGTTGCTTTCTATTCCTGTTGTATGCTTTGGGGCGTGGAATTTTCTGCTATCTGACATGCATCGAAACAGGATTCTTGTGATTCTGCATCCCGGTACAGATCCGGAAAATCTGGAATATCAGCAAGATCTGAGCATTGCAGCACTTGCAAATGGTCATATTTTTGGAACAGGTCTGCACAGTGAGAAAGGATATATCCGTGTGCCGGAAATGCATAATGATTTTATTTATTCTTATATTGGTCAGGCATGGGGGATGGTAGGAGCGATTGTGCTATTGCTTTTGCTGACATATATTTGTCTGAAAGTATTATTTGATAGTCTTCATGCAAAGAATCCGCAGGGGAAATTTATTTGTATTGGGACATTTGGCATGATTTTTTCACATTGTCTGATGAATATCGGAATGGTGCTGAAAGTGATGCCTGTTATTGGCGTTCCGTTGCCGTTTCTGAGTGCAGGAGGAACAGCAGTTGTCTGCATGTATATTGCAGTGGGGCTCGTAAACAGTACACGATGCCATAATGTTCGAAAATATCATATGCTTTATGATGCACAAGCAGATGCCTGAAAAATTTGGCAGGAAGAAAATAATAATTATTCTGCTGGCCTGCATGATGGTGCTGATCTTCTGTTTTTCTGCACAGCCGGCAGATGATAGCACAGAGACAAGTTCCCGATTTTGTATCATAGCGGCGAAAATATTATATCCTGATTATGATGCTTATGATAGAATCACACAAGAAATCATTGCGGATGGACTGACATTTCTCGTCCGGAAGGCGGCGCATTTCACAGAATATGCCTTGATGGGCTTTTTATGGTATCTGTTTTTTTCTGACAGAAAGCAAAGATTGCTATTTTCTGTGGGGGCTTCTGCGCTTTATGCTTCGAGTGATGAGCTGCATCAATTATTTGTTCCGGGGCGTTCGGGGCAGATTTCAGATGTTTTGCTGGATACCTGCGGCAGTTTTTGCGGATCAGTCATAGCATTGATCATCTTGTGTGTAGCATATTGCTGGAAGTCTAAAATTTCTGTTTTTGCTCTAAGAAAATAAAAATCCGGCAGAGGAGGACTCTGCCGGAATATTTCATTTCAGATTTTTTTTGAATGTTTCACAGAATGGTTTAATTTTCTCGACTTCCATATTATCTTTACTATAGAGGAAAACAAGAGTACGTTCTTCAGGGAAATCAGAAATACGGAGTTCTTTGAGTTTATTTTCCATCACAGCGTCCTGCATACAGGAAGCATAGCCAAAACAGATGCCCTTGCCAGCGGCGGAAAGTTCCTGAATACATGCAGGAGTTGTGCAGATCATTGCAGACTGGAAATTTTCAATTTCGAAATTATGTCTTTCCATAAATCTTGCAAGCACCATGCGATCACTTGAGCCAGGTTCACTCAAAATCAGACACTGTTCAGCCAGTTTTTTAAAGGCAACTGTGCCGATCGCTTCACATACTTCCGGGCTTGCATAGCCATGATAGGGCATTTTTCCGGCAGGGATGGAAGAAAATTGTGATTCTGCATATTCTTTATCTGTCAGCACTACATCCAGCTGACCATTTTGAAGCATGGTCATTAATTCAGCTATTGTTTTAACACAAAGATGAATTTCAAGTTCAGGGGTAAGCATTTCTGCAACGATTCTAGCAACGAATGTTTCCCCTAATTCTTTGGGACATCCGAAACGGAGAATTTTTTTATTGCTCATACGCTGGAGATCTGCGGTAACCCGGGAACTCATTTTTGTCATAGCCTCAGCCTGACGGCGGAGATATTCACCTTCTGGGGTAAGGCGGAGCGTTTTTCCCTCATAGCTGAACAGCTTGCACTGATATTTTCTCTGCAAATATTTGATATGCTGTGTAACGGAAGGCTGTGTAATATCAAGAAGTTTTGCCGTTTTGGTATAGCTTCTAGTTTCACACAGCTGTAAAAAAGTTGCAATTCTGAAATCTAACATGAATTTTTCTCCTTTTGTGTGTGTAATATGACATAATCAGGAAGAGCTGGTAGCCGTCAACCCAATTTCTTCCTATTGCCAATGTTATTTTGATTATCATAACCATTGCAATATATTATACCATATTTTTCAGAACTTGTCAAGTATTTTTTCATATTTTTCTGAATTTTTCAAAGTTAGAAATGAAAAAACGACTTGACATTTTTTTAAATACATGATATAATTAATATTATTATTGCCTGAGGTGTATATACATGATTTCAGATCAAATTAAAAAACTCCGGTTAGAAAAGCATTTCACACAGAAACAAGTCGCATCCGCTATTCATGTCAAAGTTTCAACCTATTCGGGCTATGAAAGCGGATACCGCACACCAGATATTGAAAAATTAACAGCCCTCGCCGATTTTTTTGAAACTTCTGTAGATGAATTACTCCAGCATGATTATCCCGGAAAAGAAGTGATTGAAAAATATAATCAGATTGATGCTCATGGCAAAAAATTGACAAACTGTATTCTTGATTTAGAATATGAACGCTGTAGCAAGCCAGAAATTACATATTGTAAGGCACGCATGGCAAGCCGAAGCAAAGACGGGAAACCCGTCAGAACAGAATATATCCCCACAGAACAAGCAAAAGAATTCATGAATCTGGAAAGTACAGATGAAGATCTTTGATTATCAGGCATGAATTACGGCGTGTATAAAGCAGCTAGAAATGCTTCATGAAATTGTCTGCTGGACTGTGGTATCCAGTCACTGCCAATTAAACCAGTTCAGATTGCTAAATATTATGGCATAAAATGCAGAAATGCTATGCCTGATCATATAGATCATGATGATGGCAAAATTATCATATTAGAAGATCAGACAATGATTTTGATTAATCAGACCATGATTCCCCTGAGACAGAGATATACTATTATGCATGAACTAGGTCATTATCTGCTTGGGCATTTGGGAGAAGAGCCCTTATCCCGATCTGAAAAAGAATGTCGTTCTTCGGAAGAACAAGCGGCTGATAAATTTGCAATTGATATGCTTGCCCCTGCCTGTGTTCTGTGGGGGCTGCATCTGCGTACAGCAAAAGAAATTGCAGAAGTATGCAGGATTTCCATGCAAGCGGCAACATTCCGGGCGGAACGAATGCAATTGCTATATCAGCGGCAAAAATTTCTATCACATCCATTGGAAAAGCGTGTTTATGATCAATTTTCAGAATTTATCCGCCTGAATCAAAAATGATGTTTCACGAGCTTGGGCAACTTCTGCATAATACAGTATGGCACGAACGTTTGAAAGCGTGCACCTAACTAATACTAAAACTAATACTGATACTGATTTATCAGGGGAAGTATCCCCCGAACCCCCTCTTATATAGGGGAGTATATTATTTCAATCTATCAAAAAAATAACTGCCGTATCATTTGATATGGCAGTTTTCCGTTGACAAATGCATTGGAATATGCTATACTATATTGGTAAAAATATCAGATATGAGGTGATCGCATTTCATGGAACAGGAATACACTATTGAAGTAAAACAAATTACAAAACAGTTCCGCCTGTATTCTGACCGGGGTGCAGAACTCAAGGAACGGCTGTTATTTAAAAAAAGAAATCATTATGAAATCCGTCAGGTATTAAAAGGCATCAGCTTTTCTGTGCGGAAAGGGGAAGCTGTCGGCCTGATCGGGCACAATGGATGCGGAAAAAGTACTACACTGAAATTATTGACAAAAATCATGTATCCAGATAGCGGAGAAATTATGATGAAAGGCCGTATTTCCAGCCTGATTGAATTGGGTGCAGGATTTCATCCGGATATGTCCGGAAGAGAAAATATTTATACAAATGCTTCTATTTTCGGATTGACAAAAAAAGAAATAGATGCCCGTTTGCATGATATTATTGCATTTTCTGAACTGGAAGAATTTATTGATGATCCCATCAGAACCTATTCCTCCGGGATGTATATGCGGCTGGCATTTTCTGTTGCCATCAATGTAGATGCAGATATTTTATTAATTGATGAAATTCTTGCCGTTGGAGATACTAATTTTCAAACCAAATGCTTTAATCGTCTCCGGGAGATGAAGGCCAAAGGCGTGACTGTCATGATAGTGACGCATGATCTAGGAACAGTAGAAAAATTTTGTGAAAGAGCCATCTGGCTAAATGATGGCTTAATTATCAAAGAAGGCCGCTCCGCAGAAGTAGTAGATGCCTATGTTAATTTTATGAATCAAAAGCGGCTGGAAGAAGAACCTGCATTGCCTGCGCCCTCGCAGGATACTGCGCCGCCCCCTGCTGAAATTGATTATTCGGCCAATCGCTTCGGACTTCGATATATAGAAATTATACAAGCTCGCATGAAAAATGCGCAAAATAAAAATAGCCGGATTTTTCAAACAGGTGATCCCCTTGTGATCGAAATAGATTATCAGATTCATCAGAAATTAGATGAATATGTGTTTGGATTTGGCTTTTATACGCTGGATGGTGTCTGTCTTTATGGCAATAATACACAGCTTGATAGAATTTGTGTCAGATCTGATCAAGAATCAGGAACGATTGCCGTTCAGATTGAAGCCTTGCCATTATTGGCAGGGAAATATATTTTGAACGTGGCTGTCGTAGATAAAGACGGTACGCCAATGGATTTTTATCGAAATTACTGTGATTTTGAAGTCATCTCGGATGATCGCAGCACTGGATTTTTCAAAGTGCCGCATAGATGGAGGGTATAACATGAGTATCAATCAGGATACAATTTTACAGGAAATCATTGCAGAGAAATTATCTCTTCTGCCGGAACAGAAAGGGGAAAGCAATCCGGCTATGCTGGATTCTCTGGATCAGATGAATCTTTCTGCAATCAATCATTCTTATCGGGATATTCCAGCGGATACCCTAGGGGAAAAAATCATAAAGCCATTTAAAAGGCTGATGCGCCGTTTTACATTCTGGTTTGTAGAGCCGTGTGTATTACAGCAGAATGAATATAATAGTGCCAATAATCGCTTTTCATTGGAAGCACAGCAAGAAATTCAGACTCTGCATTCTGAAATACAGGAAATCCGGAAACAGAACACAGAAATGCAGATGCTTTCCGCAAAGATGAGTATACAGCTGACAGATATGCAAAAACGATTGCAGCAGGCAGAAGAACGGCAGACAGATCAGCATGAATCCGATCGGCAGAAAATAAAGGCATTACAGCAGGCCTATCAGCAATCAGAAGGCAAGCTTTCTGATCAGAATATCATGATGCAGTCATTACGGAAGCAGATACAAAAGCTTGAAAAATTATCTTATCTTTCTGATCCTGCCATGCTGAAACAGAATGAAACCGATGAATTCCGGGTTTCTTTTTCCCAATCCGGAGAAGATGATATTATTCGTTATATTTTCGATGTATTAAATATTCATCCCGGAAAATGCCGTTATCTGGATTTGGGTGCAAATCATGCCGTTCATCTAAGTAACACATACGGATTTTATCGGGAAGGGGCAAGGGGCGTTCTTGTCGATGCTAACCCTGTATTAGCGCAGGAACTTTCCGAACGTCGTCCCGGTGATATTGTGATTAATAAATGTCTTTCAGATCAATCCGGCAAGCAGATTAAATTTTATATTCTCAATGGAGATGGCCTTTCTACGCCGGATGAAGCAGCGGCGAAACATGCAATAGAAGAAAATCCTGCACTTAGCATTGAAAAAATCATCATGACCGAAACGATTACTATCAATGATATTATGAATCAATATTTTCCGGATAAAGCCCCTGAAATCATGAATATTGATCTGGAAAGCATGGAAATGACGATTCTGCATATGATAAATTTCAAAAAGCACAGACCGCTGATTATTATTTGTGAAATGATTTCTTATCGAAATAGTTTGACGATAGGAGAAAAGAATCCGGAAATTCTGCAATTCATGCATTCTGTTGGCTATGAAGAATTTGCTTTTACAGGGATTAATTCTGTTTTTATTGACAAAATGGCAAAGGAGCTGAAACACAAATGAATATTGCTTTTGATGCGGCGGCCATTCTTGGCCCTATGAGCAAAAACAGAGGAATTGGAAATTATACGCTGAGTCAATTCACAGGTATGATCAATCAGGATAGAAAAAATCATTATTTTTTTCTGAATATGCTGGAAAAAGAGTATCATCTAAGCGAATTTATTACAAATCAGGCGCATTTTACAGAAGATTTTCTTGATACCGGACAAAATCAAATGCTGATGTGGAATCCTGCTTATCATGATATCATAGGTGCGGCGATCCGGCGTTATCTGAAAGAAAATCAGATTGATGTATTTTATATTACTTCTCCATTTGCAGGGCCATATATCCAATACGAAAAAGATTGGTTTGAAGGGGTGCGTGTTGTTGCTACTGTCTATGATATTATTCCGTATGTCATGAAAAAACAGTATTTGAGTGATGAAAATGCCTATCAATGGTATATGCGTGTTGTGGAAAGTCTGCGCTGGGCAGATCGATTATTTGCCATTTCAGAGAGTGTCAAAACAGACTTGATAGAATATCTGCATTTTCCGGAAGAACAGATTAATATTATCTGGGGTGGTGTGGATGAGCATTATCAAAAGCTTGCTATCACAGAAGCAAAGAAAAGAGCGTTATTTCAAAAATTCGGCATTACAAAGCCCTTTGTGATGTGTACCGGCGGAGAAGATGGAAGAAAAAATTTGGATGGGCTGATTCATGCGTTTGGACTTCTGCCCAAGACGCTCAAAGAAAAATATCAGCTTGTTGTTGTCTGCAAATTATCAGAACCAGCATTGCAGAAATTATCTGCTGTGGCCAAAAAAAGCCATGTCGAAAAAGAGGTAGTATTTACTAATTTTGTGACAGATGATGAATTATTATTATTTTATAATCTGGCTTCTTTGATGGCATTTCCTTCAAAATATGAAGGCTTTGGCCTGCCGATCGTAGAAGCATGGGCTTGCGGAACACCAGTATTAACAGCAGATAATTCCAGTTTATCACAGATCGGCGGAGATGCCGCCATGCTTGTGGATGCTGATAGCCCCCGGAGCATTGCCAATGGCATGGCAAAAATGTTATCTGATCCGGCATTATTAAATGCATACGCTCGCAAAGGTGAGGAACGGCTTAAAAAATATTATCGCTGGGAAAATGTCAATGCACAGATTATTTCACTTCTGGAGAAAATTCCTCTTTGTGAAAAGCCTTCGGCTTCCGTAAAGCCCTGTATTGCTTTCTTCACGCCTCTGCCGCCTATAGAATCCGGCATTTCGGATTATAGTGTAGATATAATTCATGCCTTATGTCAATACTGTGATATTGATGTCTATATTGATGATAATTATGAACCGACATGTGATTTCCCTGAGAATGTGCAGATCTTTCATCATGAAGAATATGCTTCCCGTCATAAACGCTATGCGGATACTGTTTTTCAAATGGGGAATTCCACATTTCATTTCTATATGTATGAGTATCTCCGGAAATATCACGGGACACTTGTTTTGCATGATTATAATCTGCATGAAGCATTTTATCATCTGGCAATTGTAAAATCAAACAGGGATTTTCAGCTTTATGCGGATTTGCTAACCGCAGATTATCCGGAAGAAATTGTTAAACAATATCTTGATATTTTCCGGGAACAGATCCAGCCGGATATTTATAGATATGAGCTGAATGGCTGGCTTGTCAATCAGGCTGATCATATTATTGTTCATAGTCAGGTGGCCAGAAAAAAATTATTACAAAGAGATGTTGCAAGAAATATTTCTGTGATTCCTTCTTATGCTAAAATCTATCCGCTGGCAGATACTGCCCTATGCAAAGAGAAATATGGCTTTGCGCCGGATCAAATTATCATTGCGGCATTCGGCGGCATTCATCCGACAAAGCGCATTTTCCCGATTCTGGAAGCTTTTTATCATCTGCGACAGCAAAATGA
Source organism: Ruminococcus sp. UBA7013 (assembly GCA_002449585.1). Classification (GTDB taxonomy): domain Bacteria; phylum Bacillota; class Clostridia; order Oscillospirales; family Ruminococcaceae; genus UBA3855. The sequence goes on along the minus strand of DJXD01000058.1, from coordinate 17,289 downwards.
AAACGTGCATTTATTATTTGCTGGAAAACTGGTATTGACAGAAGAAGATCAAGCATTATTTCATGCCTATATTCATGAACATCAGCTGACAGATGCTGTCACTGTAACAGGCTATATCAATCTGGAGCAGTTTAAAGAATATATTGACATGACAGATATTTGTCTGAATCTGCGTTATCCCTCCAATGGAGAAACCAGCGGTTCGCTGATGCGGATTCTTTCCCGTGGAAAATGTGTGATCATTAATCATATTGGAAGCTTTTCAGAAATTCCGGATACGATTTGTATAAAGCTGCCTTCTGTGGAGGATTTGCAAGAGCAGGAAGCAGATGCGATTTATCAGGCATTAAAATCTTTAACAGAAAATCCTTCTCGGCGGGATATGCTAGGGCATGCGGCAAGAAGATTTGCCGAACAGCATCTTGATATTCATGAAATCGCAAAGCAATATTATGCTGTATTGACAGCAGGCAAGCAAGAACCTGCTGTCACGGAAGAGATATTAAAAATCATCCGGGATGATGCAAATCTAATTAGAGCCGATATTCCGGGGATCGCTGGCACATTGGCATATGCACTCGGAAGGAATCCGGCATGAAAAAATATCTGCATTTGCTTCCGGGAATTTTGATTTCTGTGCTGGTCATCGGCTGGAACTGCCGGAATATTGGCATGTGTCACCAGCCTATTTTATTTCAGGATGAAGCCGGATATTGGACACATGCGGCTTTCTTTGCTGGGCAAGACTGGAGCGGCATCAGCGGCGGCCTGATCTGGTATTCTTATGGATATAGTTTTCTTTTATCAATATTAATGCGGCTGATTCATGGGATGACAGCGCAATATCAAGCGGCTTTAGTGATGAATGCTGTGATGTTAGGGGCTGTTTTCTGGATTTTCTGGCGGATTTTACGAAAGCTGTTTCCGGCACAGAATCAAGTGATGTTATATTTACCGGCATTGGCAGGGGTCTGTTATGCGCCATATCAGATATATAGCTTGACAACATGGAGTGAAATTCTGATTCTTCTGATCTTTTCGCTGATAACGCTTTTCTTATTTTCCATGCTGGAAAGAGCCAGCTATTGGAAAATTAATATTCTTGGGTTATTATGCAGTTATTGTTATATGGTTCATAACAGATGCATTGGCCTGATCATAGCTGTCTGTATGATAATTCTCATCAGCATGGGAAGCAAAAAAATTTCTATTTGGCAGGGGATCAATTTTTTTTGTATGCTTGGCATAGGCATGCTGATGCATGTTATCATCAAGCATTTTCTAATCACACAGCTTTGGGAGGGATCGCTTCCCTCGGCCAATGATGCTGGGACAGTCACACAGCGGTTTCTGCTTGCCTTTTCCTCCTGGAAAGGATTTCGGCTATGGCTTTCTATTTTTATATCGCAGGGATTTTCGGGAATGATATCCGGTTTTTGTCTGCCTGTTGTTGCGTTCATAGCCATGATCACAAGGCTTTGCTGTATCAGAAAAAAATTTTCTAATCAGGATCTGCAAAATATTTATTTTCTATTATCTTTTTTTCTGATGCTAAGTATCAGCAGTATTTTCATGATTACTTATGATCGCATTGATCATATTATTTATACCAGATATATTGATTGTACCCTTGGGCTTGCAATGTCAATAGGAATCTGTGTTTTATTAGAAAAACAGCCGAAAGAATTTTTCATGATTCTTGTGATTGCTGTGCCATTGATGCTATATCTGGGCGCAGAAAGAGCCTCTGTTCTTGCGGATCATCTGGAAGCAGATATTTTTAATAAACTCTGTGCGCCTTTTCAGACAGGCTATTATGAAGAATATCATGCAGATTTTTTTCATTATGGCTTTCAGGCATGGCTTCCCGGCGTGGCGGCTGTTTGTATTGCATTGCTGTTCCGGAAGCATTCCATTCCGGGAGGTGTTTTGATTTCTGCTTTGCTGATCATTTTTTCTGTTTCGCATACACAGGCCGGAATGATACAAATTCGACAAAGTCAGAAAGCTCAAGATGCTTATATGGATCAGCTCATGTCTTTTGCTATCCCGGATGATTCTATTTATATTCTATCTGATATTGATTCTTTTCCTTATCTGGTACAAATGCAGATGCAGGAAAAACATGTGATCTGTGTCAAATCTGTTTCTGAAATTCCCGAACATGCTTTTTTTCTATGCGATATGAAAAATTATATGCTGTATCATGAATATCAATTTCAGGATAATTCTGATTCTTTTCTATTATTTCAAAAAGCAAAGGGAGATCATTCTTTTCCATTGAGATTTATGTCTGTTTTTGATGCTTCTGCTTATGATCCGAAACGAGATAATATTATCAGCATTGACACAAGTCAAGTATTATGTTATGGCCCTTATGTTACATTAATGCCCGGCCGTTATGAATTTGAATTTCTGCTGACGATTTCCGAAGCCCCTGAAACGGCTGATCTATTAGGCGTGGCAGAGATTCGTTCCGGAAATGAAATTTATGCGCATACAGAAATTTCACGTGAAAATATGCCAGTCCGGCTCACTGTCCGGACAAAAGAAATGATTACAAATACAGAATTTGTAATTGCTTTGTATGATCCTGCAAATGTGATATTAAAACTACATGGCATCAAAATTCGATATGCCGCCGCATAGCTTGCGAGCGGCATTTTTCTGTATTTTCACAAATATTTCAGCAAACTATTGCATTTTTCTGCAATTTCGTGTATAATAAAATCATGAAAAAATGACAAGGAGGAACTTATTTGAAAAATCAGAAAATTTATCAATTCGGAAGATATGCCGGTGTTCCTGTGGAATGGCAGATCCTCCGGGAAGATGCAGATAAAATATTTGTATTAAGCAAATATATTCTAGATGCGAAAGTTTTTTTTCCTGATTGCATTTATACCGGATGGGCAAAAAGCAGTATCAGAACATGGCTGAATGAAATCTTTTTTGAAAAAGCCTTTTCTCCCCAAGAACAGAAGAGAATCAGAAAAACAGAATTGTTTACCCCTGATTGCACCGGGTTCAAAAATTATGCAGAAAATCATACACAGGATGCTTTATTTCTTTTAAGTGAACAGGAAATTCAACATCTGCTTCCCAATTGCAATGATAGAGTTGCACTTCCTGAAAGGCATGCTGTAAATTATAGCAAAGATCTGTATCAATATGAAAAACTGCTGTCTTATTACAACACACCTAAAAATTGCTGGTGGTGGCTTCGCAGTCCCGGCACAGAACCAAATATGATGGGGACTGTCTGCACAAATGGCATGATTGCACATTTCGGGCATTATGTCAATTATGAACGAGGTATCCGGCCAGCTATGTATATTAATCTGAAATGAGGATCATATGAAAAGAAAATCTATTTTTTTATTATTATGCATGTTTCTGCTGACATCCTGCGGCCAAGAGCCAGAGCCGGAATCTGAGCCAGAACCTAATTTTATACAAATCCCTGAAATCACAGAGCCTGCTTCTCAGCAAACGCCGCCCATCTCTACACAAGAACCAACTGTTGAGGAAACAAAACCTCCTGCTCCGGAAACGGTATATCTGAATCATCAGGATTTATTTGAAGTACAGGCGGATGTTACCATTGCGGATTTTATCACTTCTGCCAATGTCACTATTACGGATGAAGTGCTTGCTATGCCTGTTGATACCAGTCATCCCGGAAGTTTTGAAATCACAGTTCCCTATCTTTATGGAGATGAAACCAGAGAAGAAATTTTATCTTATCAGGTACGGGATACCACACCGCCAGTGATTCTCAATGAAGGCTATGGCGCATTTATTAAAACCGGTGAAGTATTTGACCTCCGGGAATTAATCGGCTATGGAGATAATTATGATACACAGCCTACGCTGACTTATGAGGGAGAAGTGAATACAGAAATTCCGGGCAATTATATGCTTTCTGCCTATCTGACAGATAGTTCCGGAAATCAATCTAACTGTCGTCTGAATGTACTGGTTGCAGATGAAAAGCCTTTATCTGAAAGCAGAAAAGAAAAACTGACTTTTGAGGATATTGCATCACAATATGAAACAAGTGCCGCTATTCCGGGGGTAGATATTTCCAAATGGCAGGGATATGTTGATTTTGATGCCATGAAAGAAGCAGGCTGTGAATTTGTGATTATGCGAATCGGCTCAAGTTCGGGCTATCCGTCTGTAGATGATTATTTTGAACGAAATTTCCGGGATGCCAAAGAGGCCGGCTTAAAAGTAGGGGTATATTTCTATACAACGGATGTATCAGAATCACAGATCCGGGAAGATGCTGACTGGATTGTTTCACGGCTGGATGGTGCAAAACTGGATTTCCCCATTGCTTTTGACTGGGAAGATTTTCAGCATTTCCAGCAATATGATATTAATCTGCATCAGTTGAATGCATTATATCATGCTTTTGCGGATGAACTGGAACAGAATGGCTATGATACTATGCTATATGCCAGTAAATTTTTTCTGGAAACGGTTTGGGAAAATCCCAATGAGGAATATATTTGGCTGGCGCATTATACAGAAAAAACAAATTATACAGGCAAATATAGAATCTGGCAGAGAAGTGACTCCTGTCATGTCGATGGCATAGAAGGAAATGCAGATGTAAATATTCTATATCCAGAATCAGAAATGCCTTGACTTTTGGGCGATAAAATGCTATAATAAAATTACTAATTATCAGGAGGAAAATTGCATGCAATATATCAAAATAAAAGATCTGTTTGATCTGGAGCATACGCTTGCAAAATCTTATCTGGAACAGTTTGTATATCCATGGGAAGCATTAGCTGGAATCAAAGATATGATTCTTGCATTGGGTGGCTCGCTGAATCCGGAAGAATATGATTATCCAGCGGAAAATGTCTGGATTCATAAGACAGCAACTGTATTTCAAAGTGCTTATCTGGGCGCACCCTGTATTATCGGCGCACATACAGAAGTTCGTCACTGTGCTTTTATCCGTGGCAGTGCACTGATTGGAGAAAATTGTGTTGTTGGAAATTCTGTTGAGCTCAAAAATGTGATCTTATTTGACAATGTACAGACACCGCATTATAACTATGTAGGTGATAGCATTCTTGGTTATCGCTCACATATGGGTGCTGGGTCTATCACATCTAATGTCAAATCTGACAAAACACTTGTTGTTGTCAAGTCAGAAGGTGAAAATACAGAAACCGGGTTGAAAAAAATGGGTGCTATGCTGGGCGATTATGTAGAAGTTGGCTGTAATAGCGTGCTGAATCCGGGAACGATCATCGGGAGAAATTCTAATATCTATCCAACAAGCTGCGTCAGGGGCGTTGTACCGGAGGAAAGCATCTGGAAAAATGAAGGGATTATTATCCGAAAATATTAATCAGGGGGCATGATATGGCAAGAAGACCAGTATTCTGTATTTCTGAGCAAAAGAAAATTATCAGCAAGCAGATCGAATTCAATTGGATTTCCGGTCTTTCCAAGGCGCAAAAAATGAAAAATGCGGATAGCTTATTGCAGGCTGTCCAGATGCAATGCCCTTCTGCAAAGCCTTTGGAAATCAGCACGAAAAGCCGTGAATCATTAGGCGCAAAACTTAGCGCATTTGATTTGAAATATCAGGGCTATTATCTTGAAAATATTTTTCAGAGCTCTAAAATTTTTACAAATGGCGGAGCATATCCGGATCTTTTGCATGTTTCTCCAAAAGAAGCAAAAAAAGATTTGCGGCTCAGGAATTCTGGTGCGCTGAAAGCCTTCTGTTTTGAGGGGATCACATGGGAGTTAGAGCCTAAAACGGCTTTTTATGATTTTATTTATCTCAAAGCTGTGCAGGAATCCCTGACACCCGAAGAAATTCAGCAAATCCGGAATTATACGCATTTTACAGATATTGAATTTAATCCGGACAAAAGCATCAACACACAGGCAAGAAGTGTTGCCGAAATCCGCCTGATGCTGGATTTATATCAAGAAATTCCGGAGCTGACAAAAGAAAAATTTATTGATTTTTATCAGGCATATGTTTTGGATTGAGAGGATTTTTTATGTCAGATAGCAGAAAACATTTCAGCGCATTGCAGATTATTCAGCATATTCTGCAAATTCATATTAAGCCGGGAGATATTTGCATTGATGCCACCGCTGGCCGTGGAAAAGATACTTTATTTTTATCCGAACTTGTTGGAGAAACAGGACACGTCACAGCATTTGATATTCAGCAGGAAGCTGTGGACAGTACAATCTGCTTATTAAAGCAGCATGAACGGAAAAATTATACTGTCCTGCTGGAAAGTCATGCCAATATGAAAAATTATTTCGAACCCGAAACCGTTTCCTGCATTACGTTCAATTTTGGCTGGCTTCCGGGAGGGGATCACCATATTTTTACACATCCGGAAACCAGTATGCAAGCGATTCAGCAAGGGTTGACACTTCTCCGGCCAGATGGGATTATGACATTGATTTTATATTATGGCCGGGAAACGGGATTTGCGGAACATGATGCGCTTCTTTCCTGGCTTCCGACTCTAGATAGCAATCAATATACCGTGTTGGAAATGCCTTTTATCAATCGCCAAAATTGTCCTCCGATTCCGATTTTGATTCTGAAAGATAGATAATCAAACGAAAGGGATCTATTTATGCTGAAATCTATCATAAAAAATTTTGCCGTCCGTACAAGACAGCAGCTGATAAATACGGCGGTTTCCTCTGGTTTGCCTGCGGAACAGGCACAGGAAGCCGCCTATTCCTGTTTTATGTATTGTGTGATAAAATGCTGTCTGGAAATCAATTTGCCTGGCTATCTTCCGGAAGATATGACATCCTCTTTTCAGATTCATGAAACATTGAAAGAAATCGCACCTGCCTGTATGACAGAACTGAAAAAACGGATTTCAAAAGAAGAATGGAAACAACAGATTCAGATTGTTGGCTGGTTGCATCAGTATTATCATGCAGAACATAAGCGCATGATTTTTGCAGATAAAAAACATAAAGCATTTTGTGAACAGGATATTCCAGCGGCAACCCAATTTTTTACACCGGAATGGCTTGTAAAATATCTACTTCAAAATTCTATTTCTTATTTTTATCATCTGCCTTCTGATCAATGCGATTATTTAATAGTTGCATCAAAAAAATCTTATCTGCCGCTGGAAGAGATCCGCATTCTTGATCCTTGTGCTGGAACAGGGCATATCTTGACAGAAGCATTTGACATGCTGATGCAGATTTATCTAAATGCAGGTTATGCACCGGAAACGGCTGTCCGGAAGATTCTTCAAAAAAATTTATTTGGCCTTGAGCTTGACAGACATGCCTGTGAAATCGCATGTTTCTGCGTTCTTCTGAAAGCGGCATTTTATGATATTACTATTTTGAAATCCGGCATTCAGCCGAATTTCCTATTTTTTCAGGATGAAACAGCAGGTTCTTTGCTATCAGAAAGCAAATTGCCGGAAATCAATCAGCTGCTTTCACAGCAATATGATATTGTAATCACAAATCCGCCTTATATGAAAGCTTCCAGAATGCCAGATCTGTTATATCAATTTACCAAAAAGCATTATCCGGACAGCTGTCAGGATTTATATGCATGTTTTATAGAACGCTGTCTTTCCTTCACGAGATCTGGGGGATACTGTGCCTTATTGACAATGCATAGCTGGATGTTTCTTTCCAGCTTTGCAAAATTAAGAGAAAAGATTTTGCATGAAAATCAAATATGCAGTCTTTTGCATCTGGGAGCATATGCATTTGAATCGTCAGATGTTGGCTCTATTGTACAGAGTGCCGGCATTATCATGCAGAAAAAACCGCCATCTCGCCAAGGCATTTATATTAATCTATGTCCATTTCGGGATACCATGCAGAAAGAACAGGCATTTTTAACCCATCAGGCTGATATTTATCAGATTTCACAGGAACAATTTTTCCGAATACCGGGCTGTCCGCTGATTTATCAAGCATCAGAGCATATCTTCAACTTATTTTCACTGCCTCGGCTGGGAGAATTTGCAAATCCCCGGCAAGGGCTGACCACTTCGGATAATCGGCGATTTATTCGTGATTGGCATGAAGTAAGAGTTATAGATATTTGTTTTGATGCTGAGAATCAACAACAGGCGGAAAAAAGCGGCCGCAAATGGTTTCCGTATCATAAAGGCGGCGGCTATCGCAAATGGTATGGCAATCACTATGAAGTGATTAATTATCAAAATGGCGGCAGGGAACTGACAGAATTTCATGAAGAATTAAACCGGACGCATCCAGGAGGGCGGCTGAAAAATAAAGAATATTATTTCCGGGAATCTGTCACATGGACATTTATCGCTGTGAATTCGGGATTTCGATATAGTCCGCCGGGCTTTCTGTTTGATGTTGCCGGATCTTCCCTGTTTGCAAATTCTGCACAGGAACGGAATTATCTGCTTGGCTTTCTTTGCAGTGCGGCGGCGGAATATTTATTATATTTATTAAATCCAACAATGAATATTCAGGTAAGAGATATTAAACTGCTTCCGTATATTCAACAAGATTCTGATCAGATTCAGGCACTTGTGAAGGAAAACATCCAGCTTTGTCAAGAGGATTGGGATGCTTTCGAAATCAGCTGGAATTTTAAACGTCACCCGTTGATTTGATTTGTGATATTACAGGATATGCAATAAATGCAACAGAAAAAGTCATTGCTTTTTTATTGATTTTGTGATATTATAAGATTAGTTCATAATTTGTTCAGAAATAAAAATCAGGGGGAATTTTTTTATGCATTTCAAAAAAATGGTTTCTGCCTTCACTGCGCTGACGCTTGGGGGCATGATGCTGACAGCCTTTCCTGCTCAGATCGAGACACATGCAGCAGTATCTTATCCCGTGCAATATTTCCGGCTTGGCATGTTCGACACGGATCAGAATATTAATGCTTCCGGAACAGCATTGACACCTGCCGCACAAAATGGAACTGTCAATGAAAAATGGTCATTGAATTTTATCAGTACGGGTGTTTATGAAATTGTCAATGCTTCTAATGGCTATGTGCTGACGGCTTCCGGATCAAGCGTAACACTTGCCGCTGATAAAGATGAAGCCGGTCAGCGTTGGAAAATCGAAGCTGTGCAGAATGATTATGACGGCTATGCATTATATTATAAAATCACCAGCAATGCAGATAGCTCCAAAGCCCTGACCTTCACAGAGGGTACAGGATTCAGCCTGACAGGCTATTCCAAAGCAGATTATCAAAAATATAAATTAAATCTGGATGGTCTCGAAGGCTATGCCGCTAACTGTAAAACCAGCTCAGGCGAAAAAGCCGGAACAATCGGCGGTCTGCTGGGGGAAGTGGTCTATGTCTCTGATGCGGATACTTTAATCAAACAGCTGGATTCTACAGAACCGAAAACGATTGTCGTTACTGCGGATATTGATATGCAAAAACATTCACACACCAGAATCCGGGATAATAAAACGCTCGTCGGTGCATATGGCAATCATACCCTCTATGATCCATGGTTCAGAACCAATAACGAATATGGCAAAGATGAGCCATCTGATAATATCGTAATCAGAAATTTGAAAATGATCGCCAAAAATGTTCCTAACCGGATTTTAATTAATGTCTGGTCATCCAGACAGATCTGGATTGATCATATCTATTTTGAATCCCAGCTGACTTATGACAGAACTGGGGACGGTCAAGATGAAGTAGGAAAATTTATCTGGATCAATACGCCTTATGAAAGTTATTATGATGCCAAAGACAGAACCAGATCGCCCGATTATGTCACAATCTCTTATTGTCATCTCAAACATAGATATTGGACGGTAGCCTATGGCACACAAAATGATGAAATTACCCGTGATCGAACCACTTTATTATATAACTGGTGGGATGAAGATGTCAGAAGATGTCCGCAATTAGGCAACGGATCAGCACATGTTTATAATAATTATTATTCCGCATATGGCAAGGATAAAAATGGTTCTGCTACAACCGGAATTATTGGCGGTGATGGCTCTGACATTGTTTCTCAGAATAACCGCTTTCAGGGATATTCCAAACAGCAGGCCTTGACCATGGGCGGAGATGCAAATAAAAATCCTGCTCGTGATGATAATTCTTATTTATCCGAAAGTGTGAACGGCACACCATCTGCTATTAATTTTGCATCTAAAAATACATCAAAATGGTACCCGAATGTGTCCAATTATGGCTATGAATTATTAGATGCCTATAATACCAAGGGAACAGATACAAAAGATTTCTGTACCAAATACGCCGGGGATGCCGGATCTGCTTCCGCTATGAAATATATCACAGATGCAGAATTTTCCAGCTGGATCTCTCAAAAATATGATAGTCCTTTTCTTCGACATGTAGATTTTGGAGGGGCAACAGCGGCAAGCTTTGCCAATGGTGCAACTTATCGGATCAAGAATGTCAATTCCGGCCTGTATATGCAGGTAGATGGCGCAAAGGCTGAAAATAATACCAATGTGCAGCAATGGGGCACGGCTGATGGCGTAACCCATGATATTTGGAAATTTGTTGATGCTGGTGATGGCTATTATTATCTTGTCTCCGCAGTCGGTGACGGCGGTACTTATGTGCTGGATGTCGCAGGCAGAAAAACCGCAAATGGTACAAATATTGATATTTATCAGTATAATGGCGGAAATAATCAGCAATTTATGCTTACTAAAAATGCAGATGGATCTTATAAAATCCGGACAAAAATTTCCGGAGGAAAATCTGCTGTAGAAATCGCTAATGCTGGCACTGGTTCAGGGGATAACGTTCAGCAATGGGAAATCAATGGCGTAAACTGTCAAGATTGGATATTGGAAGAAATCTATAATCCCGGCTGTCGGATGAATACCAATGTGCTTTATGAATTCCAGAATGTCAATTCCGGTATGGTCATGGATATTGAAGCCGGAAAGATGGCTGAAAATACTAATGTTCAGCAATGGTCAACCAGTCATTTCAATAGCCAGAAATGGACATTGCAGGCTTTCTCTGGCGGAGGTAATTATTATTACATCCGTTCTGTGGCAGATCCTAATTATGTTCTGAAAGCAATGAGCAATACCAATGGCGGAAATATTCAGATAGTTCCCTATTCTTCAAAAGATAGTATGATGCTTTTCAAATTTTCTAAAAATCCAGATGGGACATATCATATTTTAACAAGAGCATCAAAAGATGCATGTTTTGTAGAGATCGGTGCGGCAAGCAAAAATGCAGGCGCAAATGTCCAGCAATGGGAAAATACAAATAATAATTGCCAGAAATGGGAAGCTATGACCGAAACAACCACGGCCGCCACAACCCAGGCAACTACTACTACAACCACTACTACAAAAGCTCCTGAAACAGATGCCCCTGCTACTACTACAACTGAGCCGAAACCTGTTACAGGTGATATTAATCAGAATGGAACTATTGATCTGCCTGATGTTATCACGCTTCAAAAATATTTACTCAAGATCGAAACGCTTGACAAACAGCAAAGCATTTATGCAGATATAAATCAAGATGGCAAAATCAATATCTATGATTTGATTCTGCTGAAAAAAGCTCTTCTGAAAAAATAATTTGCAGAAAGAAGGATTCTATGTGAATCAGGATTTAACCAGAAATGCATTGATTGGCTCTGCAATCGGTGATGCTTTAGGCGTTCCGGTCGAATTCCTGAGCCGGGAAGAAGTCAGAGCCATTGGGCTGAAAGATATGATTGGCTGTTATGATGCATTGCCATTTACAAGCTGGTGGAGTTATCGTATTCCGGCGGGCGCATGGAGTGATGATACTTCTATGCTGATTGCTGGTATGGATGCCATTATCACAGAAAATGGCAATCTTAATTATGAAACCATCATGGAGAATTTTCTATCCTGGTGGGCAGATGGGAAATATACATCTTTGGATGCTGCTTTTGGATTAGGCTATACTGTCAGCCAAGCAATGCAGAGATATAGAGCCGGCCGCCCTGCGCTGGAATGCGGCGGTACGGATCTGCATGATAATGGCAATGGCGCATTGATGCGAATTCTGCCCTTTTCACTGTATGCCATTAAAAAACAGATGTCAGAAGCGGAAACGGTTGATCTTATCGGAAAAGCTTCCTCTCTGACGCATGCGCATGAGATCAGCAAAATGAGCTGTTTTCTCTATACAGAATTTCTCAGAAATCTGAGTATAACAGCAGATCCGCATCAGGCATTTGATCATATTTTGCAGATCAATTATAATGCTTATTTTTCTCCGGAAACGATCAAAGCACATGAAAAAATTCTGAATCCGGATTTTCTTTACATTCAGGATTCAGAAATTTCAGAAAAAAATGGTTATGTTGTGCCAACATTAGAATCTGCATTATACAGCCTTTTGACAACAGAAAGTTTTGAAGATGCTGTATTAAAATCAATCAATATGGGTTATGATACTGATACTGTCGGATGTGTGACAGGAGGCCTTGCCGGAGCAGTATACGGCTATGATCAAATTCCTAAAAGATGGCTTTGTAAACTCATAAAACGGGATATGCTCGAAAAAATGGCAGATGATTTTGATCAGCTGTTTGATGTGTGAAAGAAAAACCGGTCTGAATATTCAGGCCGGTTTTTTGATTATTCTAAAATCAGGCTTTTGCCAGTCATTTCTTTGGGCTGAGGGAGTCCCATCAGCTGGAGGATCGTAGGGGAAAGATCGGCTAATACACCGCCTTCACGGAGCTTATGCGCACCATCACCGACGAGGATCATTGGCACGGGATTAGTAGTATGTGCCGTAAAGGGAGAGCCATCGGCTTCATACATCTTATCAGCATTACCATGATCAGCTGTGATCAGAGCCGCACCGCCTTTTGCTAAAATAGCATCTACCATTTTTCCAACGCAGGTATCTACAGCTTCCACAGCGGCAACAGCGGCATCAAAGACACCGGTATGACCTACCATATCACAATTTGCATAATTCAGGATAATCACATCATATTTATCAGAATCAATGGCTTTCAGTACAGCATCTGTCACTTCATAGGCACTCATTTCGGGCTTCATATCAAAAGTAGCAACATCGGGGGACTTGATCAAAATTCTGTCTTCCCCTTCAAACTGTTTTTCTTCGCCGCCATTGAAAAAGAATGTCACATGTGCATATTTCTGTGTTTCAGCGATTCTGAGCTGAGTCTTCCCACATTTGGCCAGATATTCGCCAAGTGTCATGGTTAATTCTTCCGGAGGGAATGCAACTTCTACATTTGGCATGGTGGCATCATACTGCGCCATACATACGAAATGAACCGGGAAGAAACCATTTTTTCTTTCAAAGCTGTTGAATTCCGGATCTACAAAAGATCTTGTGATCTGTCTAGCTCTATCAGGGCGGAAATTCATGAAGATCACGCTGTCATCTGCCTTGATCATGCCATTGGTATCTACAACTGTTGGCAGCATGAATTCATCCGTGATTTCATTGGCATAAGAATTCTTGATTGCCTGAACGGGATCTGTTTCCTGAATGCCTTCGCCATAGACAAGAGCGGCATATGCTTTTTCTACACGATCCCAGGCGTTATCCCTGTCCATAGCATAAAATCTGCCGGCGATTGTTGCAATTTTACCAACGCCGATTTCTGCGAGTTTATCAACAGTTTCCTGCATATATTCTGCTGCGGAAGATGGCGGAACATCACGTCCATCCAGAAATGCATGAATATACACTTTTTTCAAGCCGAATTTCTTTGCCATTTCCATGATACCAAATAAATGCGTCATATGACTATGAACGCCGCCCGGAGACAGCAGACCCATGACATGCAAAGCGGAATCATGATTCTTTGCATTTTCCATAGAATGCACAAGTGCAGGATTCTGGAAGAAATCGCCATCTTCAATAGATTTTGAAATTTTCACTAATTGCTGATAAACAATGCGGCCTGCGCCAATATTAGTATGACCAACTTCAGAATTTCCCATCTGTCCATCTGGAAGGCCGACACACAGGCCGGACGCACCAATGATAGTATTAGGTTCTTCCGCAAGATATTTATCAAGATTAGGCGTTTTAGCGGCCATGATCGCATTTCCATAAGAATCGGGATTATAGCCGAATCCATCCATAATAATCAAAGCAACTGGTTTTTTTGACATAATATCAACCTTTCGCTATTAAAAATTTTTAGTATATATTTATCCCTGTTTCAGATATGATGAAACAGGGAGACCCGAAAGCCTCCCTATTTTCTAAACAGATTAGCCATTTACAGCGGCCTGTACAATGACATTGAAATCTTCTGCTTTCAGAGATGCACCGCCGATCAGGCCGCCATCAATATCAGGCTGTGCGAGCAGTTCAGCGGCATTCTTAGCATTCATAGATCCGCCATACTGAATAGTAACAGCATCCGCTGTTTCCTGATCATAGAGCTTTGCAAGCTGTGCACGGATAAATGCACATACTTCCTGTGCCTGTTCCGGTGTTGCTACTTTGCCTGTACCAATTGCCCAGACAGGTTCATATGCAATGACAACTTTCTTGATATCTTCTTTGGATACTTTCCACAGATCCAGCTTGATCTGACGTGCAATCACTTCTTCTGTGATATTGCAATCCCGTTCCCAAAGCAGTTCCCCAACGCATACGATTGGCTTTAAGCCAGCAGCCAGGGCAGCAGTTGTTCTCTTATTCACTGTCTCATCTGTTTCGCCGAAATACTGTCTTCTTTCAGAATGGCCGATTACTACATATTCTACGCCGATTTCTGTCAGCATATCAGCAGAAATTTCGCCAGTGAATGCGCCGGATTTTTCAAAATGCACATTTTCAGCACCGATTTTAACATTAGAACCAGCGGTTGTCTTCACAGCCGTTTCCAGATTGGTAAACGGTACACAGGCAATTACTTCAATTTTGCCATCCGCATTGGCAACAAGGGGCTTGATTGCTTCAAGAAGTTCTTTGGCTTCTGGTCTGGTCTTATTCATTTTCCAGTTACCAGCAATGATTGCTTTTCTTACATTCTTATTCATGAAAAAAATTCAACTCCTGATTTCAAAAATTAGCTGATCACAATATGTTCGCCGAGATTAGAAAACTGTTTCAGAATCTGATTATTTTCAATATCAGCAAGTGTGACACTGCTTTTATATGCGCCACAGAATACAGTATATCTTGCGACAGCTTCCGCAAAGCCAATGAATCTTTCTGTATAGCAAGTTACAGTATCATCGGCTTTTTTTTCTGTATAGCAGACAATATATTTTGCATTTTCCATTATAATCACCCATACAGGCATCTCTGCCCGAAGGCAGAGACAAGCCAGTTTATTTTATTATTTTTCAGCAATGACAGCAACACCAGGGAGCACTTTGCCCTCCAGATATTCCAGAGATGCACCGCCGCCAGTGGAAATATGGCTGATCTTATCAGCAAAGCCCAGTTTCTTAACAGCTGCCGCAGAATCGCCACCGCCAACAATAGTAGTTGCATCTGTTTCAGCCAGAGCCTGTGCTACTGCGATTGTACCCTTGGCAAGAGTGGGATTTTCAAACACGCCCATAGGGCCATTCCATACAACAGTCTTTGCTGTTTTAACAGCCTCAGCAAAGATAGCCTGTGTTTCTTCGCCAATATCCAGACCCATTTTATCAGCAGGAATTTCGCCGGCATTTACAGTTTCAACGGCAATTTCAGCATCAATGGGGTTCGGGAATTCACCTGCAACAGCAGTATCTACAGGGAGCAGAATCTTCTTGCCGAGCTGTTCTGCTTTTGCCAGCATTTCTTTACAATAATCAAGCTTTTCATCATCAACCAGAGATTTGCCGATATTGCCGCCCTGTGCTTTGATGAATGTATAAGCCATACCACCGCCGATGATCAGCGTATCACATTTTTCAAGCAGATTGGAAATAACATTCAGTTTATCAGCAACTTTTGCACCGCCGAGGATGGCAACAAACGGACGAATCGGATTTTCTACAGCATTTCCAAGATATTGAATTTCTTTCTGCATCAGATAGCCAACAGCCGTTTTTTCTACGAATTTAGTTACACCAGCAGTAGAAGCATGTGCTCTATGAGCAGAACCGAAAGCATCCATGACGAAAATCTGATTATCTACGAGATCAGCCAATTCTTTGGAGAAGGCTTCCCCGTTTTTGGTTTCTTCTGCGCCACGGAATCTGGTATTTTCGAGAACAACGATTTCACCGTCCTGCATTTCAGCGACAGCTTTTTTAGCTTCATCACCAACAACAGTATTATCTTTTGCAAATGTAACTTTTGCGCTTACCAGTTCAGCAAGTCTTGCGGCAGCGGGAGCGAGGGAGAACTTATCTTCAGGGCCATTCTTAGGTTTACCGAGATGAGAGCACAGTACAACCTTTGCGCCGTTTTCTGTCAGCTTATTGATTGTGGGAAGTGCGGCCTGGATTCTGTTATCGTCTGTGATGACACCATCTTTCAGCGGAACATTAAAATCAACTCTGACCAGAACTTTCTTGCCTTTTACATCAAGATCTTCTACAGTAACTTTGTTTAAACCTGCCATTGTTATGACATCCTTTCGGGTAAAATTTCAGACATCAGCCAGCATTTTGGCCGAATCTGATGAGGGAACTATGTACGAAGGGCATGAAAATGCTTTTTTTATATTTCACTGCTGCCCCTAACAAGTTTATTGTATCATATATTTGCCAAAATGTCAAGCTATTTTTTTTATAAATTAGAACCAGGGAAAAGCAGAATGATAATCAACCTGAAAACAGGCTGATTTTTTATTATTCATCAATAGGCGTTTCAGAAAGACGTATTTCAGATTCTGTGCTGATATCAATCACAGCATCATCCTCTTGTTTTTTACTGCCGCAATAGGGGCAAAATTTCTGATTTTGAGTAAGATATTTTCCACATTTGGGACAAACAGCAGCAGAAGCGGCGGCACTCATTTCGGCACGAGCGGCAGCAATCTGCGCTCTGGCATCTGCAATATCAGCCAGATACTGAGAAAAAGCCGGATCTGCTCTGTTTCCATAGAGTTCTTCATATTTTTTACCCATTGCAATATAAGTTTCATTTAATTTGGCCTCTGCCTGATGGATTTTATTTTGAATTTTTACTTTTTCGGTCAGTTTTCTGGAACTATCAACGGCGGTTTTTGTCAGCTTTTCAGCAGAATTTTTAAAATCAGAGCCGAATTTTATTATTTGTTGTTTGAGTTCCATGATACAATCCCCTTTCTGGATGATTTATTCTGGTGAACTCTCCCCCGCCTATAG